>JBEKQP010000208.1:0-8312 GCA_049519595.1 Candidatus Korobacteraceae bacterium
CTCAGGTAGAAGCTGACGCTCCGTTCAGGCCAGCTTTCGATGGTGACTAGTTTTTGCAGTGAACAGCTTTTGAACTGACGAAGACGAAGATCATGGGCTGGTAGGTGGGGTCGATGGGGGGAACAGTAATAAAGATGACGATGTTGATGGTGTTCGCTGTCCTGTTCTTCGCCGCCGGCCTCCGTTTAGGCCGGCGGGATCCCGAGGCAATGACGACACGCAGGAAGAAGCAGGAAAAACCCGTTAGGGTCAGCTCCTGGGGTATCGATCGTCAGTCAGGCAACCGGTCTTCCAGACGGGTGGTTTTCCCCGGCGCCGCGCCGCCCGGCACAGCGCCAGAAAGCTCGTTTTTTCCGGTTCGGGATCTAAGTAAAGATTTCTTCAGATTGGTGGAAAATGACTTGTTGCAGATTCTGCAGTACAAAGGGCGGAAACCCCTGTTTTCCGCCCGAGCACTATGACTTAGACCCCATCCACTACCCAAAACTAGGCCTAATTCCCAACTTAGTATGGACCCGCACGGTCCAAACCCCGATTACTGACCATCGGGCGCAAGTTTTGCCCTTCTGTGGCGCTGAGTCCGTAAAATCGCTTTTTGCGTCCTGTTTCTACCGCCTATCGTGGTTCATCACGAGCAGCACTACCACCTATTGTAGACACCAATTGTAGAAAGCTTCCACAAGATGGCCGCGATCACTCCCATCCAAATCCGGGAGCATTACCTGAGCAGCGTCGCCGCGCGCCCGAACAGTTTTCAGCGGAGACGAGAAGAGGTGATGATGGATGACGATGACATCTTGGTTCTGCGCGCCCGCCGGCCTCGGCTCGCACTGAATACGGCGTGTTTACCGACTGCGTTTCTTGAGAGGAGTTGCTCTCAACTCACGATTGCAACCACTCTGGTTGTCCCCGCCTCTTTAGGAGCGCTCGGCATGATTTCAGTGCGACAAAGGTGATCTCACGACGGCCCGCGAAAAGCCAGCACCGCGTGATGATCCGCCTTGAACATAGCTTGCGCAGCAGCGTCAGAAAGCGGGTTAGACGGGGGCAAAGCGATTCCAACCGCCATCTTAAGGCACACAGCAAGCGCCAAAACGCCGAGCACGATCAGCAGTTGCTCGCCCCGCAAGTGCCGGCTCAGGCGGGCGCCAAGCTGAGCGCCGATGGTCGACCCGGCGGCTATTACCAACGCCAGCACGACGTCAACACTATGATTGCTGAGGGATTGCATGACCGTGGTCCCCATGCAGGTGAACAGGACTTGGAACAGAGATGTTCCCACTGCCACGTGGGCCGGAATGCGCAACAGGTAAACCATTACGGGCACCATCATGAATCCTCCGCCTACACCCATGAAGGCCGTCATGACGCCAACCACCGAGCAAAGGGCGAATGGCAGCAGGATTGAGTGACGCACACCAGACCTTGTAAACTCCGCCTGAAAAGGCAGCCGAGCCAGGAGGGTAGTCAACGTATTCGACTTAGGCGGGCGTTGTTTTGGTGTCAGTGACCCGCGGCGCAACTTTTCGATGCTGTTGTAGACCATAAATCCGCCAATGCCACCCAGGATGACGACGTACATTAGACTGATCAGCAGGTCCACGTTCCCTCGCACTTCCAGCATCTTCACGGCGCGCACGCCGACCGCGGAACCGAACAGGCCGCCGAACAGGCAATAGGCGCCCATCTTGAAGTCGACATTATTCAACCGGAAATGAGCAGCCACTCCCGAAGCAGAAGTCGCAATCATGGAGTTTGTGCCGGAGGCAGCGGCAACGACCGGCGGGATGCCGAGCAACATGAGTAGCGGAGTGGTGAGGAAGCCGCCGCCGACGCCTAAGAGCCCGGACAAGAAGCCGATCACCATGCCCACTGAGACCAGCAGGCTCATGTTGATCGAAACTCCAGCTATCGGCAAGAAAACAGGCAGAGCCAACGAGACCACTGCGGCGATAACCAACTTGGCCATAGGAAGAATGGCGAATAACTGCCGGTTCCTGGTAAATGATTAGGACTCTCGATTAGTGGAAAGCCATTTCTATCAAAATGCAATACATGAAGAATAAGTTCTGTGCTTTGGGTCACGCCAGCAGTGTGCGAGAAGGTTATTTCTTGCTTCATTCTGCAACAGTATTGACCTGACCACGAAACGGCCTTCATATTGACTTGGATTTTTAATGCCCTGTATTTTACGACCGTCGGGCGGGTGAGCCCTCCTGCCCCACTTTTGGATATGGTAGGCTGTTTATGCTCTTGCTGTGATGAAACGCAAAAGCCCCACTCAAGATTCGCTTGAATGGGCACCCAACCAGTTCCCGGACCTGTCGTCGGCGATTCGGAAGTAATCCCGGAGCTACAGCCTCAAGACTTGGCAGATCGCCTCTGGGGTTCCCCGAAACAGCGTCGAGGACCCTAGGGGTTCCGGTTTCCAGCCTGGTTTCCTCGAATCGGACTTCGGGACCGCGTCGTCCAACACCTTAGTTCGGCGCTCAGGACTGTCGCTGATTGACCGTGAATGCCTGAATTTCGGTGGGTGCTAACTACGCGATACAAGCCACCGGAAAATAAGCTTTTGACATCCAGCTACGCTAACCGTATATTTCGCGGCAGAACGAGATTTGCTCATGAATTGTGCTGCGCCTACGTTGCGCGATGAGCGTCTGGTTTCGATGCAGTCTGGCGTCGAGGTAGCCAAGGCTGAAGAGACGGCAGTTTCGAGTCAGGAGGCGATCCGATGAGTGACGGCGTTGAAAGAGGTGGGGTGAGTCGTCGATCTTTTCTGAAATCGGCCGCAGTTACAGGCATTGCCGCAGCCGTGGGCGATAAGTTGGCCGACGAACCGATGTTGAAATTCTTTGGTGAGCCGGATGTGGTTTCCGCTGCAGAGGGAGAGAAAGAGCTTGCCGCTTGCTGTCCCTCGTTGGGCCTATGTACGGCGACGTGTCCTTTGAAGGTAACGGTGAAGGAAGGGCGAATTACGCATATCACCAACTATCCCGATTACCTTTGCTGTACGAAGGGGCATGCTCTGCGTTCGACAGTTTACGACCCAAGCCGCCTGAAATACCCGATGAAGCGGGTCGGTGAGCGCGGGGATGGGCAGTTTAAGCGCATCTCTTGGGACGAAGCGATAGACACCTATGCCGGAAAGATCAAGGAGATCGGCGGCAAGCATGGCAATGAGGCCATTCTGTTTTATCCGGCTCGCGGAACTATGGGTCTCGCCCGCTTGGCACCCAAGGTACGATTCACGAATGTTCTCGGCGGAATGGCGACAGTGTGGGGCTCGCTGTGCATCGCCAACAAGACTTCGGTTGCTCCGATGATGTACGGCACAATGAACACCGAGAGTGATCTCGATACCATCAAGGATTCAAAGCTGGCGATTATTTGGGGCTACGGCTTTGCCGACAGCAACCGGCGCGTTGATTTTGCCGGTGAAGGCATGCGGATCATGATGGATGCCCGCGAAAAAGGGACGCGCATAGTTGTCATCGATCCCTTTTTCTCGCAAACAGCGGCCAAGGCGGATGAATGGATACCTATCATGCCCGGAACCGACGGGGCACTGGCTCTGGCCATGGCCAACGTGATCATCACCCGCGGCCTCTGTGACAAGAATTTCGTGGCCCGACACGTGTTCGGCTTCGACGAGTTCAAGCAGCATGTACAGAAGTACACCCCGGAGTGGGCGGCCAAGATCACCGGCGTGCCCGCAAAGGTGACCATCGGCCTCGCCGTCGAATATGCCACTAAACAACCGGCGGCCCTTTTCCCGGGAGACGGCCCATCGCGTGTGGGTTGCGACCCCTCACAGTGGGTGCTCGCCTGTGGTGCGCTTGCCGCGATCACCGGAAGCGTGGGTAAGCCCGGCACGAACGCCACGACGGGATTTGGTTTCAACAAGGCAATCGGTATCGGGAATCTGGGTGCAGCTGAGAAGAACAAGGTGTCGATCCAGATCAATGAATGCCAAATAGCGGAGGCGATTCTCTCGGGCAAGGCGGTCCAACCTGACTACACAGTTGCTCCCGTTTCGATCCGCATGCTGATCGGTCACGGTGCAAGCGTGATCAATCAGACGGGCGATTCGAACAAGATCGACAAAGCCTTGAAGAAGCTCGACTACGTTATCTGCGCTGATCATTTTATGACTCCGTTTGCCCGCTATTCAGACCTTCTGCTGCCGGCGACGACTGTCTTCGAAGGCAACGATGCCGGCTACTATGCCCAGGCTGGCCATGCTGTTGTGTACGGCGAAAAGTGCATCGAGCCGATGTATGAGTGCCGCTCCGATCTGGAGATGTGGGCGGCAGTCGCCGAACGTCTGGGAGTGGGCGCGGAATTTCATTCTGACTGGAAGGATGTGGATTGGATGCGCGAGACCTTAAAAGCTTCGTCCAGCGCTCCGCAACTGGCAGGCCTCACGCTTGAGCGCCTGCAAAAAGAAAAGGTAGTATTTGTTGGCCCGCGGCCCTTCATTCCGTTCCAGGCTCAGGTCAAGGAAGGTAAGCCGTTCCCGACCAAGTCCGGCAAAATCGAGCTTTACTCGAAAACCATGGAAGCCAGAGGGCTGCCCCCGCTGCCAACCTATTTAGACGAGTTTGAAAATGTCCGGCACACGCTGGCCAAAAAGTATCCGCTCGCGATCTGTACGCCCCACTCGGTTGCCTGGTTGCACAGCCGTTCCAACAACCGCTGGGTGAATGATCTATATCCCGTCGATATCTTTATCAATCCGGCCGATGCCGCCAAGAGAAAAATCAAGGCTGGCGATACCGTACGCGTCTTCAACGACCGCGGCGTGATCGAGCGTAAAGCCAAGGTCAGCGAACGCGTGCCCGCCGGCGTGATCGCCATGCACCAAGGGCCATGGCGGAAGCCGGGAACGGACGGAGTTGACCGCGGGGGAGGAGTGAATACGTTAACCACGGACACCATCGATCGGGTGGGCGGCGCAGCCACTTACAACAGCGTGCTCGTGGAAGTGAAGAAGGCTTAGGGAGGACGGAATGTCGACACAGTACGGATTTTATTTCGATGCGGGTCGATGCATCGGCTGCCGATCCTGCGTGGTTGCCTGCAAAGACTGGAATGACAATAAAGTGGCGGAATCAGTCTACTGGAGGCAGGTAACTAGCGTGGAGTCAGGCAAGTGCCCGAATGTGCGCTTGTCGAACCAGTCCCTCTCCTGTATGCATTGCGCCAGACCGACGTGCGTGGCCGCATGCCCGTCCAAGGCCATCTCGAAGCGGGCTGAAGATGGGATAGTGGTAGTCGATCAGAGCAAGTGCAAAGGCTGCCAAACCTGCGGCAAGGCGTGCCCGTACGGCGCACCAAAGTATGGCGCTGACGGCAAAATGCAGAAGTGCGATTTGTGCCTTGATAAAGTCAAGCAGGGAAAGAAGGCCGAGTGCGACCTGGCTTGCACAGGGGACGCTCTCTTCGCCGGGCCGCTGGATGAACTTGTACGTGCGTGGGCGAAGAAGTCTCCGGTATTGTTGGCGGGGGCGACTCAGCCATCTATGCTACTTCCTAAGCCGAAGTAGGCATAGAACGCTTTTTGCGAGTCATTCCGCACCGATGACTGTATCTACCGTTTACAGGCTGGACCCGGCGCTGGAGTTGATTCGTCCTGACTCGACGAGGCGGGAGCCGCAACTCGGCTCTTTGATGATGTCCCTCAGGTCTGAACGCCGAAGCGTGGCAGCACCCAGCGACTCACCAGTATCCATACAGCTATAAAGGCGAGAACTTTTAGAAAATCGTTCATCCCGTTTTCCTCACCGTGAATAGATGCACGTTCTAAGAACCTGCTGAAGCCCGCTTTGTTCGGGTAGGCCGTCGTGCCCCGTTGAGCGATTCCACCTTGCGTACGAAGTGCGACATCGACTTGCTCACATTGTGAAGGACCTCTGCCCATTGCTGCAGGTGGTGCTCACCGTCCTTGGTCAACGAGTACACCTTTCGTGCCGGTCCAGAACCCTTCGTGTCCCAATGGCTGGTGACGTATCTGTTCTTTTCGAGGATATTCAGCGTGCGATAAAGCGCGGCTCTTTCGATATCCGCATCCGTAAATGCGTAATCTGCCAGGTCTCCCGACAGGTCGTAACCATAAGCATGCCCGCGCTCTCGAATCATCAACAACAGAACCGGCTCAATGAATCGATACAAGTGACCCATGGCGCAGGTGCAGGGATAATCGGTGGGGTGACGGGAACATTTTCCACGTGGCATCTCATTACCTCCAACGCCGCTTTAGTCTAAGTGTAACACACACCTATTTCGCCACCTTCAGCAGGTCACCGCCAGGCCGCCGAGAGCGGCGGCTGTTGACTAAACAAGCGAACTCCTCAACCGAAAGTGGCAAAAGAGTACTGCCGGAAGTCTACGCTGCAGGCCGCAAAGGGCATTCAGCAAGGTGATAAGTACACCTAATCAGTGATGGCTCGTTTATATCCAGCGACATACGAAATAAGCAGGCCTTCGTGAAATTCTACCTTGCGCGCAGCTATAAGAGTGTTAGGATTCTAGACGCAAACTGCATCTAGATGTCAATTCGGCATCGACCGACCAAGAAACAGAGGAGTCATGCAGCTTATCAGTCCAGAAGATCGGGAAAAAGCCTTCCACTCGGTGAAGAAGCCGGAGGTCATCCGGAAGCAACTCTTGCCGGTGCGCTACCACGTGGAGGACTTTGACGTCCGCGACCGCGCCCGCCGTTTCCTTGAAGCATTCGCCGCCATCCTGAAGCATACGAACTATCGCGTGGCGTTGGACCATTATGTCCGGGTCAGCGCGAAGTGCTCGCGTTGCACGGTGAAGTGCCAGGTGTATCTTGCTACTGGCGATGAGCAAGACATCCCGTGCTACCGCTCGGAGTTGTTGCTGTCAGTTTATCGTCGCCACTTCACCGTCGCCGGCCTTTTGAGGGCACGGCTGCTGGGCGATCCCGGGTTGACCGATGACAAGGTCCAGGAGATGGCCGAGGCATTCTACAACTGCACGGCATGCCGTCGCTGTCACTTCGAATGCCCGATGGGAATAGACCACGGTCTGCTGACTCACTTGGGACGTTACATCCTTTCAGAGATTGGGATTATCCCCCGGGCGCTGGCTGTCAGCGTTCGCGAGCAGTTGATCGGTTCCAGCGGAAACACGTCGGCAGTGCCTGTCCCGGCTTTGCTGGATACGTTGGAGTTCCTGAGCGATGAGATCAAAGAGGGCTTGGGGATGGATGTTAAGTTCCCCGTCGACGTACAAGGCGCTGAATATCTCTTTTTCCCTGCCGTTTCAGATTACATCATGGAGGCTGACACTTTGATGGGCAATGCCGCGGTCTTTCGCGCGACCGGCGGCTCATGGACCATTGGCACGGGTTACTTTGACGGCATCAATTACGGCCTCTTCTACAACGACCAGATATTGGAACACGTGGTGAAGAAGGTCCACGCGGAAGCAGAGCGCCTGCAGGTGAAGAAGCTCCTGATCGGCGAGTGCGGCCACGCCTCGCGAACGGCCAAGGCTTTTTATCCGACCTTTTGCGGAGAAAAACAAGCGCGACCAGTCGTTAGCATCATGGAGTACACCCACAAGGCATGGCGGGATGGGAAGTTGAAGCTCAAGCCGAATGTAATCACTGAACGGGTCACATATCACGACCCGTGTAACTTTGCCCGGAGTGGTTGGATTGTGGAGCAACCACGGGAACTCCTCAAGGCTATCTGCAGTGATTACGTTGAGATGACGCCGAACCGACGCGACAACATTTGCTGCGGCGGTGGCGGCGGCACCGTATCCATGGACGAGTTACGACCCTATCGGACGCTGGTGGGAGGCAAGGCCAAAGCCGAACAGATTCGGGCGACTGGAGCCAAGTATTGCGTCGCACCCTGTGCCAACTGTAAGAAGCAGCTAAAAGAATTGATGGAAGACCAAGGCGTCGATTGCCAAATTGTTGGCTTGCACGACCTGGTCTACAAGGCGATCGACTTCGAATCAGGGGGCTCCAGTGGAAGCGTGGATTGAGTTCGGCCGTGGACCTCTGTTCCGTATTGCTTTTTCGTTGATGCTACTCGGCCTGCTGCGGTCGATAGTGCTTACTGCAATCGGAATTGCGGAGGCGTATCGACAGAGCCCGGACAAGATTGTGAGCTGGCGTGAAGTGCGGCGGCAAACGATTGCCTGGCTCTTTCCCGTAACGCGGCTGTGGCGTCAGCGGCCAGCGTACAGCACGTTTTCTTTCTTATTCCATGTCGGGCTACTCCTGGTTCCCCCATTTCTATTTGCGCATGTTCTGCTATGGAAGCACT
>JBEKQP010000209.1:0-8277 GCA_049519595.1 Candidatus Korobacteraceae bacterium
GATCGCGGTGTCGCCGAGGTTGACGCCGTAGTAGGTGCGATCATAGGAGGTTTCAACGATGTTGGCGCGGTGGCGCGCGAGTACGCCTGTCAGCCTGTGCAGCGCTCCCGGGTAGTCCGGCAGATGAATGCGCAACCGGATCAGACGGCCGTCCTTTACCAGTCCGCGCTCGATGATGCGCGAAAGAATCGACACATCAAGATTGCCGCCGGAGATGATCGCCACGATCTTTTTCCCGATGCATGAAACCTTGCGCTGAAGCAGAGCGGCAACCGGGGCCGCGCCGGCACCTTCCGCCAGTGTCTTCTCGCGCTCGAGCAGCAGAAGAATCGCGTTGGCAATTTCCTCTTCTTCAACGGTCACGATGTCGTCCACATATCTTTGCACTAGCGGGAAGGTGAGGTCGCCGGCGCGGCGCACGGCAATGCCATCCGCCAGCGTGGAAGAAACCGGAAGAATAACCGGATGCTTGGCGGCCAAGGCCGCCCTCATCGAAGGCAGTCTTGCGGTCTGCACCCCAATGACCCGTATCTTGGGATTGGTCTCCTTGAGCGCACAAGCCAGGCCGCTGATGAGACCACCGCCGCCGATTGCGGTAATCACCACTTCAAGGTCTGGAATCTGCTCCAGCAGCTCCAACCCCAGAGTCCCCTGTCCGGCGATGACCGCGTGGTCGTCAAATGGATGCACAAAAGTCAGCCCGTCCGAAGCGCAACGGCGGAGAGCTTCCTCGCAAGCCTCGTCGTAGTTCGCTCCATGCAGAATCACGTCTGCGCCATAGCGGCGAGTCGACATCACCTTGTTCAGCGGAGTAGTCATCGGCATGCAGATCTGCGCCGCGATTCCCTTTTTGCTGGCGTGAAAGGAAACAGCTTGAGCGTGATTACCCGCCGAAGCCGTGATCAGACCGCGCCCGCGCTCCTCCGGGGTCAGGGTGAGAATTTTGTTGAGTGCTCCCCGCTCCTTGTACGAACCTGTCATTTGCAGGTTCTCAAGCTTCAAGAAGACATTGTTGTCGATGAGCTCGGAAAACGTCTCCGAGCGGGAGCAGGGCGAGACAAATACGGCATTGCCGATCCGCTCTCGCGCTTCCTTCACTTTTTGCAGGGTGACCATGCACCTTCCAGAAATCGGATCTTTGTTGAAACTTTCAACTCGCTTGAGGAAGAACACGCCTATTGGGTTGTCAGCGAGGCAACACCACGGCAGTGCCTCTGAATCCCAATTCGCTGCTTGATTGTTGGTTATTAAACGGTCGCAACGCTAACCATCCCCACTGTTTTGATTATAACCTTAAGGCTTAAGGCGGTGATGCTCCGTCGCCGGCCGTCGACGGAAGCAAGGCCCGCTTCATCTACAATTTGAGATGGATCTTTCATGCGTCTTAAGCTGGTACAAGTCGGCGAGGCGGTGCTGCGACAAACGGCAAGGCCACTCTCGATTGAGGAAATTCGCTCGGAATTCATTCGGCAGCTCATTCGCGACATGCGTGAGACGCTCCGGGACGCGCCGGGCGTGGGCCTGGCGGCGCCGCAGGTCGGCTTAGCCATTCAGTTGGCGATCATCGAGGATTTGCCAGAGTACAGCAGGGATCTCGGCGCGGAGCAGCTTGCCGCCCGAGAGCGCCGTCCCACGCCATTTCACGTCATCATCAACCCGGAGATCGTCAACCCGGAGATCGAGGGACATGGCGGTGAGCAGGTGGAATTCTTCGAGGGATGCCTGAGCCTGGGGGGCTTTACGGCGCTCGTGCCCCGATTCAGGCAGGTCAGCGTGCGCTGCCTCGATGAGAATGGAGAGCCAAGAGCTATCGAGGCGTCAGGCTGGTACGCGCGAATCCTGCAGCATGAAATCGATCATCTGAATGGCACTGTTTACATTGACAGGATGCACACCCGGACTTTCATGTCAGTGGAGAATTTCAGCCGGCGGTGGAGGGAGCAATCCATCGATGAAGTGAAGCGTACCCTGCTTTTTGCACCGGACGGGGCCTGAGCGCGATTCCCCGTATGAGATTGCCATGGCGAGCGAAGTCGAGCCACCTTGTGTTTCTATTGCTGAAAAACAAAGGGTGGCTCCACTCCGCAGGTGCTCGTCACGATGACACTGAGCTGCGTTGGAACTGATCCGGGTTGCCTGCGTTAGAGCTTATGCCTCTGACGGCTACGTTACGGCAGGCTAGCGGTCTTCGGGTTCAAGGATTGAAATCGGCAGATCCCAGTGCGCTAGCACGATTTCGAACCGCCGCTGCTCTTCACGCTTGAACGTGTCCTGGTCTGGATAGAGCTGCTTGAGCAGCTCGGCGGAATCCCCCTGCATCGAGCTCGCCACGTCCTTGAAGACGATGGTGACGCGGTAATCCCACCGCGCTTCTTCGGGCATGTGAAAACGGGGCGCGACTATACCGACGGAAGCAATGCGGCCCCCCTCCACCTGCTTCATCAACAGCGGCAGGTGATTCTTGCGGAACAGCGTGAGAAATTCGTTCTGACAACTCCACTTGACCTTGTAGTAGTACTCAACCGCATATGGCTTTTCGTGCGCAGCTGGTTGCATGTTTCCTCCATTTCGGGGTTCCCGGCTCCCATTCCAGTAGCGGCCCGACCGTCGCCGGGGATCCCTGCATGCGCTGTCGTCGTGCGTGTTGGGGCGGATCGGGCAGTCACTTGGAATGCGATGTAGAGAAGAGTATAGCCGCGAATGGTGCAGGACGGTGCCGCGTTGTCCCACGAGAGTGAGCTTCGGCTTCGCCAGCCGCGCGCCCGACCCCAAATTCCAATGCACTTACGGTCAAAAGAACGCACCTGATGATGTGATAAGCCTCACTGCTAGAAGTACCCGCCGAATGTATGTTCCTTCCGCCCCAAAGAGGGCATCGTCGCATGTCGACGACTCGTGGGTCCGATTGCTGCGCAGTCCCTGCTGGAAATTCAGCCGTTGCTGCATCAGCTGAGGCCCGAAGCTGTGCCCTGTTGTGCTGCTGTATTGACTCGCTTCACTGCTAAAACGGAGGATTTCCATGCTTCACCTTGATACCGGTAATACCGGCTTCATGATCCTATGCACGAGCCTGGTGATGTTAATGACGCCTGGCTTGGCCTTCTTCTATGGAGGGCTCGTAGGACGCAAAAATGTTCTGGCCATCATGATCCAGAGCTTTGTCTCCATGGGATGGACAACAGTAATCTGGTACCTGTACGGTTATTCGCTGTGCTTCAGCGGCGACTGGCACGGGATCATCGGCAATCTTCACAACTTCTGTCTGCAAGGAATCTCGCTCAACACACCCTCTCCCAACGAAACCATTCCGGCAATGGTTTTTATTGCCTATCAGATGATGTTCGCCATCATCACTCCGGCACTGATCTCCGGCGCATTCACCAATCGCGTCACCTTCAAGGCTTACATGCTGTTCCTGACGGGATGGTTGACGTTTGTATATTTCCCGTTCGTGCACATGGTGTGGGGCGGAGGAATACTGCAGCAGTGGGGAGTACTGGACTTTGCGGGCGGCATTGTGGTGCACAATATCGCCGGGATCGCCGCACTGGCTTCGGTTCTTTACGTTGGCAAGCGGCGTTCGATTGACCGGGGGCCGCACAGTATTCCCCTGGTCGCTCTCGGAACCGGACTGCTATGGTTCGGCTGGTATGGCTTCAACGCCGGCAGCGAAATGCGTGTGGATTCGGTGACCGCGACTGCCTTCCTGAATACCGATGTGGCAGCCTCCTTTGCCGCCGTGGCCTGGCTGCTGATCGCCTGGTTGCGTGAAAAGAAGCCGAAATTCCTCGGTTTGCTGACCGGCGCCGTCGCTGGGCTCGCCACGATAACGCCTGCGGCAGGATACGTTTCACCGACCACGGCCGTCATTATCGGTCTTGTATCCGGTGGGGTTTGCTATTTCGCTGTCGAATTGAAGAACAAGTTGCACTGGGATGACGCGTTGGACGTCTGGGGCGTCCACGGCGTGGGCGGCGCCCTCGGCATCGTGATGCTGGGAATCTTTGCCAACCACGAGTTCAATCCTGCCGGAACCGATGGTTTGCTGCTTGGCAACCCTGGCTTCTTTTTCAAGCAAGTGGTCGCAGTCACATTCTCATCAATCTGGGCTTTCGTATTCACCTACGGAATGCTGAAGTTCATCAATGTCTTCACGCCTGTCAAGGTTGAAGAGATGGAGGAAGAGATCGGCTTGGACGAATCGCTTCACGGCGAACAAGCGTATGAAGATCAGCCACTGGGTGAGCACATAGAGGTGGCGCATATTGAAAAGGAGTTGGTGGGCGTGAAGTGAGGGCACAAGGCCCTCGACGGTCGGCACACCCTTTCATTCGGAATCAGTTCTGAGATGGCCTCGCCCCGATCGCTTTCGGTTTGGAGCGACGGGGCGGGCGATTTTCTTACGCCCCTCCAGGGCTGGCGCGTCAGACCCCAACCTTACCCCAGGCTTACGCCTGGAGCTACCATCCCCTGCCGTTACGCGGGCCGGGGCTGACACTGCCTCGATACGAGTTAAGTCGGCCCTTCTGTCTACAAGCTCCTTTCGCTTCAGGTAATCGTGAACCCCTGCCATAGAGCGCGCGTGCGGCTTCGGTAGCTTGTGACGCGCAGTGGCGACGAACGCCATGTCACCGTGACGACATGTCGCCACTTGTCTTGCCACGCCTTATTCTGACTCTTACGACAATCCTTGCAAAGTGTTGCCTGGAGCGGGGTTTGCGCTTGAGCGCCGGGCTCGAAGCACTGGCAGGGAACGTGCACTTATCCCAAGCAGGAGTCAATGGAATGTTACGCATTACACCGCTCGTAGCGAAGGAACAAGCCATTCTCAGGCTGGAAGGGGAACTCAGGGGCCCGTGGGTAAGCGAGTTGGCCAAGGCTTGGCAAGGAGTGTGGCGTCGCATCGGATTGAAACGAATCCGGGTGGATCTACGCGCGGTGGGTTTCGTGGATGAACGAGGGAAGGGCGTGCTGGTGGCGATGCGGCAAGACGGAGCTGAGTTTGTTGCGGCCGACCCATTGATTTCCGCACTGCTGGAAGAGATTGAGCAACGTCGCCAGTTGCTGGCCGGCAGCAGCCAACAGCAGCTTAACAACACGGGCGTAGGTGGCACCGATGCGGCAGGAAAGTCTATCTGATCCGGAAACCGGTCAGCCGCCTACGTCCATGGATGGAATCAGTCGCACAGAGCTAATCGCAAGGAGAACGATATGCCATACGTAATTCAGAAGATTTGCAGCGGCACCGACAATGCATGCATGGAAGTGTGTCCATTCGATTGCATCTACGCCAACAAGGACGAATTGTCGACCAAGCCGGCGCTCTACATTGACCCGGAAGAATGCACTAACTGTGGCGCTTGCGCTCTCGCCTGTCCGGAAGGGGCGATTGTGCCGGCGGCGGCGTATGGCCGGTATGACGGCCCCGCGGCTGAGTCAACAGGCTCTCATGAGAGCCATCTCAGTGTTGCAAACTCCGAGTCTGACGTAGACACGTTTGAGGTGATCGCCAACGAGTGGGTCACCACATACATCGCCTCGCAACCATAAGTCGAGGTCGATGCTTGGCCCGCCCAAACGGATGAATTAACCATCAGGCTCAAAAGGGAGAATGACAATGCCGAGTAATGTTGACGCCAGTGCGAGCTCCAACCGCGAGCAGCATCTCAGTGTCGTGCAGGCCGAGGGCGTTCCGGCTGACACGAGAGCTTGCCCAGCTTGTTACGAAGAGATCATGCGGATTGGAAACGCTGTTGAAGCCATAGCGCAAGCGATGCAACGCCAAACAACGCCGCTCTCGGCGCAGCGCGGGGATGATTTGCCAACGGGTACAGAACCGGCCGAGGGCCAGTCGACGCCGAGCTTTTTCGCGTATCGCTGGATTAGCTGATGTTTTGAAGTCTCCGGAGCACTGTTATCCGAGGAGCCGCTCACTTATGACGCTGCGGGTCGCGACGAAATAAGCGAGCGGCTCCTCTTTTCTTTGCTGCTGGAATCGAACTGGCAGTTCCGCGTAGAGTCAAGGGCCTGCCGGAAGTTCATCGCAGCTGGCCCCGGATTCGATTCTTCATCTACATGATTTGAGCAGCCGCAAGTGTCGGTAGCACACCAACGGCGTCGGCTCAATCGGCAGTCACAGCTTTCGCCAGAGGCTTACCCGCTTGCAGCAAGATGGGCACATCGTCCGGAAGGCGAACAGGTTCCTTGCTGTTGAGCAGTACAACGCAGTGCCGAACGGTGGCGGCGAGGACGACGAAGACGAGCGCCATGACGACAACCGAGAGCACCACCAGTAAATAAAGCTTCTTCGGCAGGTAGTTTTCAACAATGTTCAGGTACCCGGCGTAGATGGTTACGAACGCCATGAAGATTCCCGGAACGGCGGTGCACCACGCATACTTGGCTTTGCCGAGTCGGATCAGCATGCTGGTGGTAATGATCAGGGCGCTGGAGGCAAGCAGTTGGTTACTGATGCCGAAGAGCGGCCAGATCGTCGCAATGTCGCCGGTGTAGACGAGATATCCCCATGACCCGGTAAACAGGGCGCTGGTTATGATAATCCCCGGCATCCAATGTACTTCGCCGAGCTTCGGGAAAACCTTTCCTAACATCTCCTGCAGCAGGAAGCGTCCTACACGGGTGCCAGTATCGACTGCGGTGAGAATGAAGACCGCTTCAAACATGATGGCGAAGTGATACCAGTAGCCCATCAGGTGCTTCATAAACGGCACGCCGGAAAAAACGTAGGACATGCCAACAGCTAACGATACTGCGCCACCAGGGCGGCCTTGGATGTGCTCGCCGACAGCGGTGGCCAATTGCGGCAGGTTCACCACCGACAGACCGAGCGCCTTGAAAGCCGCTGGCGATGAGTTAATGGCAAAGTAGTCGGCCGGGACCAATACGCAGGCGGCTATCAGTGCCATGATCCCCACAAAGCCTTCCACCAGCATGGCGCCGTAGCCGATGAACAATACTTCCCTCTCATTGGAGATCATCTTGGGCGTGGTTCCGGTGCCGATAATGGCGTGAAATCCGGACAGCGCACCACAGGCGATGGTAATAAACACGAACGGAAACACCCTGCCTGGGATTACGGGTCCGCCGCCGTGGACATAAGCCGTCAGGGCTGGCATCTGCAACGTCGGGTGAACACAGATGATTCCGAGAACCAGCAGTGCGATGGTGCCCAGTTTGAGATAGGTGGACAGATAGTCGCGCGGACAGAGCAGCATCCACACCGGCAGCACAGATGCAATGAACCCATACACCGGAATGCTAAGAGCGATCTCATGCTTGGAAAGTGACAGGAAATGTGACCAGAAGGGAGAGGCAGCGATATACGGACCGGCCAGAATGCCTACAAAGAGAAGAGTGACACCAATTATGCTGCCCCCCTTAATATCGTCGGGACGTATCTTGTGCATCCACAATCCCATCAAGAGCGCAATGGGCGCCGTAATGAGTACCGTGAACAGCCCCCAAGCACTCTCGAACATCGCGTTTACCACGGCGATCGACAGGCCCGCCAGGGTCAGAATCAGGATGAATAAAAAGGCAAAAGACGCAACCGCGCCCGCCACCTTGCCAACTTCTTTTTCGGCGATGGTAGAAAGGCTTTGCCCTTTGTGCCGAACCGAGGCGAAGAGCACAACCATATCGTGCACGCCCCCGGCCAGCACGGCGCCAATCAGAATCCAGAGTGCGCCGGGCAAGTAGCCGAACTGAGCGGCGAGCACCGGCCCAAGCAACGGACCGGCCGCGGCGATGGCCGCAAAGTGATGACCGAAGAGAACGTATTTATTGGTCGGCTGGTAATCGTGGCCGTCGTCTAATACCACTGCCGGGGTCGCTCGTGCTCCATCCAGCACCAACACCTTTCTGGCAAGGAATATTCCGTAGAACCTGTAGCCAATGGCGAATACCAGCAACGCCGTAAAGACCAGTACTAATGCATTCATGCACCCTCCTTGTTCGGCCGCTCGGTGAGGTCATCGCTGCATGTCGCCACTCTTCCACGCGTGGCGGCCCAGCCCACACACCGGCAGAAAGAATTCTTAGTATTATGTTGAATCTCCGTGCACGTGTGCTTCCAACGCAAGAGTTCTTTCGATTGCAGTCGCTGTTAAATTTTGCGACGCGTCGCGGGCGGTACAAATGGCAAAGTGCAAGAGTGAGCGGCACGAATAGCGGCGATTGGCATAGCACCCGAGGTGAGTGGCGAAGGCAAGCGGGCTTTAGGCGGGCACTGCCCGAAGGCGTTTCATTTCTCGCTGA
>JBEKQP010000210.1:0-8220 GCA_049519595.1 Candidatus Korobacteraceae bacterium
AGGTCCTTAACGCGGAACTGCCGATCCGACGGTGTGGAGAAGCCCCAGAGATTGTTCTCCACGATCACCACCACCCCGAGGCGCTGCACGGCGGCGAGGTTCAAGCCCTCGTAAGTGACGCCTGTGGACTGGCCGCCATCTCCGATATAGGTAAGCGTGGCAATGTCGCGGCCCTGCAGGCGCGCGCCCAGACAGAACCCTGCCATCACGGAGATCATCTCACCGAGCATCGTGATAGGCGCGCACACATTGCGTCGCACGGTGTCGCCAAAATGCAAACCGCCATCACGCCCAACGCTCGGCGAATCGGCCTTGGCCATGTACTGGCGGATGATGTCCGCCGGCGTGAAGCCGCGCACCATGAGCGCGCCCTGATTGCGGAACGCCGGTGCCATCCAGTCCTCTGGCGCGAGCGCATAAGCGGCCGCGCACGAACAGGCTTCCTGCCCAAGCCCGAAGTAGACGGTGCCGATCACTTTGGACTGCTTGTAGAGGGTCTCCAAGGCAGATTCGACGCGCCGGTTGAGCAGCATCCAGCGATAGAGCTCAACGCACTGCTCGCGCCCGAGATATTTCGATTCCCGGATCGGCGGTGCGGGCGCCGTCAGATCCCCCTCGACCCGATACTGCACCTGCTCGCCTTTCGTCTCCATCCGCAGCGCGAACTCCGGATGCTCCAGGCGGTAGTCGGGCAGGTTGTAGCAACGCAGCATGGACGAGGCGGCTTCATCCTGACCAGAGCCGCCGGGCTTCGGCTGAGATTTTGTCTTCTTCTTTCCGGCTGATTTGTTGCTGGATTCGTCGGCCATGGCTCTCCCTGGAAACTTCGTCTCGGCAGCGGCAAGAATAACCGTTGTCGAGGCCTGTTTCTATAGGACAGCCGATTTTACACAAACAGAGATCGCGTTGCTGAAAAGCTATCTCCGAAGGTGTCATCCCGAGCGCACCGGGGTCCCCGGCGACGGCCGTTTTTGCCGTTGCTGGGGTGAGGAGCGAGGGATCTGCTTTTGCGCGGGGTGAGCGTCATAGGAATGGACTAGCGGAAAGATCAGGCTAAATGCGTGTCCTGCCGATGCAGCCGCCGCAGCTCTTCGGGCGTTTTGGCGGGCGTGTCCTGCGGTTCGTTTACCCCAACCCGTGCAACTCCGGCGCGCGTTGGAAGACCAGCCTCCGGTACGGCCGGCGCCGCAACCCCGGCGCCACTCGCTAGCAGGTCGTCAAGCGTGTCCAGCCAGAGGACCTGCGAGCCGAATACAAATCCAAAATTGCGCATCGCTATCGGCAGGACCTCCTGCACGGGCAGACACGTTCCGGTTTCGAGCTGAATGGAGGTCACCGCCTTGCCAGTGAGTCCGCAGGGAACAATCAGCTTGAAGTAGTCGAGATCGGTGTTGACGTTGAGGGCAAAACCGTGCGAAGTTACGCCGCGCGAAATGTGCACGCCGATGGCGGCGATCTTGCGCTCGCCCGAAGTCGCCAACTTGCTCGTCACCGAGGCGGGTGGCAACCCGGCTTCGACCGGTGTGGTCCACACGCCAGTCATACCCTTTATCCGCTGGGTTTCAATTCCATATTGCGCGCAGGTGCGCATCAGCACCTCTTCCAATTTGCGGACATAATCCACCGCGCCGAGCTTCGGGCTGAAGCTCCGCAAGTCGAAAATCGGGTAGGCAACCAGTTGCCCGGGACCATGGAAGGTGACATCACCGCCGCGATTGATCTCGAAAACTTCTACTCCTTTGCCGGCAAGAAACTCGCGCGAGGCGACGACGTTCGAAGGCTTGGCATTGCGTCCAAGGGTGATCACCGGCGGATGCTCCAGCAGCAGCAACACATTGGGAACGCGTTCTTGCTTACGCAGCTCGAC
Source organism: Candidatus Korobacteraceae bacterium (assembly GCA_049519595.1). Lineage (GTDB taxonomy): Bacteria > Acidobacteriota > Terriglobia > Terriglobales > Acidobacteriaceae > CAWBRT01. The sequence continues at coordinate 1,868 of JBEKQP010000210.1, forward strand.
CAGCGTCTCCTGCAGACGGAGCGCAGTGGCGTAGTCAACAACGCCAAGATGAAGGACAGCGATCACGACTCTTCACCGAAGCCGACTATCTTGAAATCGCCTGGTTTCGATGTGAAGCGGTCTCCCCGGATTGCTGCACCGACAGTTGACTCGCCCCAATGTAAATCTGGAAGCGCGACGATTCCTCGGCTGTCGAAAAACTTCGAATACCATTCTCTTGGCTGACATTTGCCTGAAACAAACTTCGCTGGCTGACAGCGATACCCACGCGTGTGCGTCCGGATCAAACTCCAGGGAATGAAAGCTACGTGTGCTGGCGACCTACTGCCCACATCAAAGAATGCTATGACCAGTATCATTTCGGGGTGAGTAATGGTCAGCTTTCCTATGTAGCCATACCAAGTCTTGTCACCCTTTTCCTCTGTCGGGTACTTCCCTTTGACTTGCACTGGCCGGATGATCACATTTCCAGCCTCATCCACCCGAGTAATGATGAAATCAAACCCCTCATCCCGATGCGGAAAATAGACATTCCATCCGGCATCCGCCAATAGACCGGCCACGTGGAGTTCCGCGAGATAGTCGTGGTACTTATCCGACTCAGCATTCATGAGCTAATCATAATCCAACGGCATGTGCGCGGGGTGCTCTCTTCTTCAGCAGCGCAGACTGGCAGGTTATCGGCGCGAAGGAAAAAGCGGCTGCCGGAGATCAGCCGCCGAGTAACCCGGAAGGTTTACACCACGCGTATCCACCAGGTCTTCGAGACACGTCAAGCGTGATGCTGCCCGTGTTGCCGGCATGACCCATGTTGTCGCGCTGGTAACTCCCAGACGCACGCCTAGGCCCGCACGGCCAGTGTTTAGGCCCCAGCTTTACCGCCGCTTTCTTGATGCGGCGGTTCAGCAGGTTGTAACTAAGCAGCCCGATTCTCTGTCTGACCTGGCGTCCGGACCGCCGCGCGTTCCTTCACCAATGGTGTTCCCAGCGGAATCACCGTTCGGCCGAAAGCACCGTTTGTCACCTCGGCGAACGATACGTACATTGCCGCTATTCCAGTTGCGATACCGACATAACCGCCAAGGGCTTTCGCCGCAGCCATTCCGTAATCGCCGGCGGATAGCAGGAAGAAGGTGATCCACAAAAGCAAAAACACCGTGAAGACACCTTTATTCGCGCGGAAAGTCGCCACCCACATATAAAGGGTGAACACGCCCCACAACAGCAGTGCTGTCGCAACGGCAGACGGTGCCGGAGCCTTAATCCAGCCCGCACCGATGGTCCACACCAGGAAGGCATACCACCACCAGAAGGTCCCATACGACGTGAACGCGACCATGCCGAAGGTGTTGCCGTTCGCGTATTCCAATATTCCCGCGATAATTTGTGCCAATCCGCCGAAGGCGAATGCCAACGGTACCACCGCGGTGACACCATCAGCCGGGATAAGTCCCGCGTTGATGCAGCTCAGCAATATCGTCGTCAAACCGAAGCCCGCCAGTCCCAATGGCGCTGGATTCGCGATCTTGGGAAGCTGCTGCGGGGCGATCGTCAACTCGGGTTGGATGTCTCTATAGGTAGCCATGTCCGATTCTCCTTAGCTGATTTTTGCCGCAGTGAAAACACTTGCTGATGCAAACGACGTATCGGCATACGATACTCAGAGACATAAATGGGAAGCAAAAGATTTACCGGGGGTTGCGCGCCGTGCTATCTGGCCTTATGGCAGCACAGGGCGGAGTTGCCCACGCGCTGCGGTAAAAGCTCGCGCCTGAGCAGCTACGACCGCCGAATCAGCGCAGTTCGGAGATGGAAACCTCTTGCGCCAGCCGCGCATTTATTCCGCGCTCTGGCCATAAGGGAGCGGCATCCTTGAACGAAACGAAAAAGGTATTGTATCCATGGTTTTGCCGCAGAACGTTGTGAGCGAGCAGGGCTGGTATAGAATCTTGCCACGTTCTAAATTGAAAACGCAGATTCCGTGGCAACATGGAATTCTGAATTCCTATCGGAGAACCCGGATGTCGCGTGCAGGTCGAGTCGTATTCAAATCCGTAGCAACTGTTGTCGCTATCTTCACGTGCGTAGTGGCAGCACTGGCCCAACAAGCCCAATATCCAAGTCCAGCTGAACTGCCTAATCCGTATCGTCTCGTGCAAGGCTGGCCGACGCTTCCCAAGACCATGAATGGAGGCCATTGGGGAGAGGTCATCAGGGTAAGCGTTGATCGTAAGGGCAATATATGGGTGTTCCAGCGCTGCTTCAACACCGTGCCGCCGGGCCATGCTACGTGCATCAATCGTGGAGATGCGAACCCGCCCATCCTGGAGTTTGATCCCTCTGGAAAGCTCCTGACGAGCTTTGGCGTCGGGCTGTTCGCATACGCGCACGGGTTCACCGTCGATGGAGATGGCAACCTGTGGACGAGCGATGTGAATGACGAAGAGGTGGTACTTGGCATGCCGGCCAGGAACGCCGACGGTGTCCTCATGGGCCAGGAGGTACTGAAACTCAGTCCGACCGGCAAGGTGCTGATGATGCTCGGTGAAGAAGGTGTAGCCGGAAACGGCCCGGATAAGTTCGATCGGCCGACCGGCATTGCCGTCGCGCCCGATGGCACAATCTTTGTGGCAGATGGCCACTATTCAACGAAGTACGGGACTGCGCGCGTGGTGAAGTTTACCAAGGACGGTCGGTTTATCAAGGCTTGGGGGCGCTTGGGAAGCAAGCCTGGTGAGTTTGACGAGCCGCACGACATCTTCATTGGCGGCTCTCAGAATCGTGTGTACGTCGCTGACCGCAGAAACAAACGAATCCAGGTTTTCGATCAGGACGGAAATTTTATTGTAGAGTGGAAGCAATTCGGTGAGCCGAGTTCTGTCTTTGTCGGCAAAGACGACACTATCTATGTGGGCGCATCGTGCTCCGATCCGAAGGAGAAGAAAGGCCAGTTGCGCGGCATCGTGATTGGAAGCGCGAAGGACGGGTCGCTCAAGGCCTTCATTCCGGATCCCGCCGACCTCGACAAACAGGTGTGGGGAACCTCGGCTTCAGGCATTGCCGCCGATGACGAGGGCAACATCTACGCCGCGGACGTCGGTGCCCACAACCTTAGGAAATACGTCAAGGTTAAATAGAGAGACGTGCAGTTGTGGCTCCTGCCGCATTGGAGGCTTTGATCAGTGGCGGCAGCTTCTCGCTGACCCATCTTGTCGCTTGCTCGTAAGCATAGGCTAGCTGTAGCACGGCGAAGTCCGCATGGTTCTTTCCCATGATCTGCACGCCCATGGGCAAGCCATCCTGATTAAAGCCAATAGGCATGCTGATGATCGGACCTCCTGACAAAGATCCGGGAACCACCACTTCCATCCAGCGATGATAAGTATCCATGGTTACACCGTCGATCGCCTTTGGCCAGTGCACGTCGGCATTGAACGGAAATACCTGGGCGCTCGGCAGCAACAGGTAGTCATAGCTCTTGAATAATTTGCGCAGCGCCTCATACCAGTTTGAGCGGGCAACCGAGGCTTTATATACTTCAAGCGCGGTCAGTTTCAGGCCGCCCTCCACCTCCCATCGCGCCTCGGGCTTCATCAGTTCACGCTTGCGTGGATCGTTGTAGAGGGGCAAGTACCTTCCGCCCAGCAGCCAATGGCGCAGCGTCAACCAAACATCCCACATTTCCTCTGGTGAGAAGCCCAGTCGGGCCTCTTCGACGGTACATCCGATGGCCTCAAACCCCTTAAAAGAGCTCTCGCATAACTCCAGTACCCCAGCTTCCATCTGCAGGTACCCGCTGAGATTTCCCAGCCATCCAAGGCGAACCCCCTTAAAGTTGCGACCCAGCGGTGCGGCGAACATTGCCGCGTCTTGCTCGATGGAAAGCGGGGCCGCAGGATCGGGACCGGCCATCACGGCGAGCAACATCGCCACGTCTGCTACGCTCCGCCCCATCGGTCCCACGCACGTCAGTTGCTGAAGAAACAGTTCATCGCCCGGGCCGGCTGGGACGCGCCCATAAGACGGTCGAAAGCCGATTACGTTGTTAAAGGCGGCCGGGTTGCGGAGCGAGCCCATCATATCGCTGCCGTCCGCAACGGGCAGCATGCGCAGCGCCAGGGAGACTGCCGCGCCGCCGCTGCTGCCGCCCGCGGTCTTTGACTGTGCATAGGCGTTCAGCGTGGTGCCGAAAACGGAGTTATAAGTTTGCGAACCCATACCGAATTCCGGGGTGTTGGTCTTGCCGATGATGATCGCGCCATTCTGCTTCAGCCGCTCGACGAAGATCGCATCAGTCTGCGGTACCGTGTCCAACAGAGGTGAACCCCAGGTCGTCCGGATATCTTTGGTCGCTGCCGCATCTTTAACGGCGTGAGGAAACCCATGCATCCAACCCCGGTACTCGCCACGCGCTAGTTGTTTGTCGCGCTCTGCTGCCTGCTTCAATAGCTCGTCTCGCTTTTGCAGCGAGACGATGGCGTTCACCTTTACGTTCGTGCGCTCGATATGGTCCAGATACGTCGCCATGACATCCATGCACGAGACTTGCTTTGACCTGATCGCCTTTGAGAGGTCAACGGCATCCATCATGACCAGATCTGGGATGGTGGCTGTAGTCATGAACTCTCGCTGTTCCGAATCTTTCATTTCTTCCTCTCGTACTTAACACGACCACCGCAACGTTACTCGCATAGCACGCTCGGCGTCGCTCGTGAGTCCCGCTAATCGGTACTGAGCACGTGCGGACTATTTCTTGAATAGGTTGTCGAAGGCACGCCGCGCATCATTGACCGAGTTGCCTCCCGACGTGGTCTCGCGCTCGACGCGCGTACTCAGGGTAAACTTCGGACAATCGTTGTGCAGATCTTTCTTTGAATAGCCGGGCACGTTCAGCTGGCACTCGAACCGGCTCCCCGGATCAAATTGCGCGCACTGCTTGCAGGCGTGCAGGGCGGCGCCGCACTTCGGACACTTGCCATTTGGATCAACGGTCGCGGGCAGCACCACGCCGCACTGGGCACACCGCGAAAGGCTACGCACGGGCGCCATCTGAATCGCGCGCGGGCCGTAGCTCATGTCTCCGCTCGGGCGCGGGGGTTGCTGCGATTTGCCTTCGCTGCGCTGATCGCGATCCTGGTATCCATGTTGACGGTATTTTCTGTCAGACAACGGTCGACCTCCTGAAATGCTCCGCAAAAGAGCGTGGAAAATACGGAAGAGTAAGCCCTGCTTGCCAAGCAGGCCGCTGAAAAACTTGTTCTCCGAGAGGTGTCATCCTGAGCGCAGCCGCGGGTCTGGTATTTGTGGACGCTGAAAATAGACTTATTGCCTACCCTTCAATCATGCGAGAAACAGCGCAACCTCAGGATGACGCTGCTGCGAGTTCTTCAGCAGCCGAGGAGAAGCGCAAGTGTACCGTTTGGATGCTCCAGCGCGCAATGGGGGAAAAGCGTCAGTAGCAATATCGAGTTGGTGCGTAGGATTCTCCCGGCACCGGACTTCACTGTATCGGCGCGCTCCCCGGGGCCGTCAACATTGTCGCGGAGTCATGAACCGGGTGCGTACACGCACCAACGCCATGTCGCGTGTTGGCCCTGAAACGTCTTTCAACCAGCCTTCACCGGCTCAGGCGCTTGCCGAGCGGCTCAACCTCAAGCAGTTAGGGCATATACGCCGCCCTGCCTCCGCCGCATGTCCATGTTCGTCGCAGATCGGCTGCTGGCAATAATCGCACGCCCAGTTGCAGATGAGCCCGCAGGTCTCACGGAATTTATCAGAATACGCGGTACACCACATCAAGCGATTCAGAATTATGGCCATGCCACCAAATCCTTCCGTGGAGCAGACACTCACCCCACTGAGCTAGCGAAGATTCCAGGCGCACATTAAGAGGCAGAGCACCAGAGCACCCGCGAACAAACAGGCAACCAATGGCCCCAGCCTGAACTTCCCGATACCTTTGGTACTATCCATGGAACTTTCCTTTTGCAGCGGCAGGAATGCCGATCAACTTCACGCTCTGGCCTGTTCAACCGAGCGCTAAATAGCTGACTGATGTTTGGAAATAAACTCGAACGCCAGTGCGGTTATCGCTAACACGAGCAGGACGTGAATAGCACCGGCGAACGTGTTGCCGCTCACTAGTCCGGCAAGCCACGCAAGCACGAATACCACGGAAAAAATCCAAAGCATGATTCTCACCCCATTGGCTGTGCTTTGTATAAAACTCTTGCAGGAATGTCAAGACTTGCTTGACCTTAGAGTGTAGATAATTGGACGATCTGCATCGCTTACTCAAGATAGCAAAGCTTCTTGAAACCCTACTCAGCAAAGCCTCCCGGCCCATTGTTCTC
>JBEKQP010000211.1:0-8201 GCA_049519595.1 Candidatus Korobacteraceae bacterium
GCGTAGAGCTTCTTTGGCATACGTCCGGCGAGGTAGCCAAGCCTGCCGGCGATGATGCCGCACTTCATGGCTTCAGCCATCAGGACCGGGTCTTTTGCCCCCGCGATTCCGGTGTTCATCAGCACGGCATCGAAGCCGAGCTCCATCGCCAGAGTCGCATCGGAAGGAATTCCGACACCTGCGTCCACCACCAGAGGGACCGACGTGATCATCTCCCGCAAGATCCGCAAATTGGCGAGATTCTGAATGCCGAGCCCGCTCCCGATGGGAGCCCCGAGCGGCATCACGCTGCTGGCGCCGGCATCGACTAGCCGCTGCGCAACTACTGGGTCATCAGAGGTATACGGCAGAACTGTAAAGCCTTCCTTTACCAATACCCGGGTCGCCTCGATGGTGGCGGCGACATCCGGGTACAACGTCTTTTGATCGCCGATGACCTCGATTTTGACCCAGTCGGAAAGCCCGACTTCGCGTCCCAGGCGCGCCGTACGGATGGCGTCGTCGGCGGTGTAGCAGCCGGCTGTGTTCGGCAGCAGAAAGTATTTCTTGGGATCGATGAAGTCGAGAAGCGATTCCTTCGAGCGATCAAGATTGACGCGGCGAACAGCGACCGTGACCATCTCGGCGCCACTGGCTTCAAGGGCCTTCGCGGTTTCTTCTCCGGATTTATATTTTCCCGTGCCCACAATCAAGCGGGAACGAAATGCTCTCCCAGCAATGACAAGTGAATCCATATCATTCATTGTAAAACCTTGCACCAGGAAAAGTGTATGCCTCGTCACATCTGGTTGTGACGTGAGGGTTGGCGAACCATGGAGGCGTCAAAACAAGCCCGCCGGGTTGTCGCGGCGAGCGCTTTGGCCCGGGGACATGGGTACATCTTGGCCACCTTTTACGCTTTGCTCGGATCAGGGACGATCAGTATAGAATAATAATAGGGATTTCATCGCTGAGGTTCAGCTCGGTTGTTCCACTACCCCGGTAGAGAATGTGGGGTTTTACTTCCGGAACTCCGCCGTATTGATAACTTGGCTTAATTGAGATTGAGGAGGCTTTATGAAGGACGTTGTCATTGTTTCCGGTGTGCGCACCGCGATCGGCGCTTTTGGCGGTTCGCTGAAAGATTTCAGCGCTAGCGACCTCGGAGGGATTGCAATCCGCGAGGCGGTAAAGAGAGCGGGGATTGCGCCCGAGCAGGTTGACGAAGTGGCCTGGGGCTGCGTAGGCCAGATAGCCGAAGATGCTTTCGTGTCCCGTTTGGCTTCGGTGAAGGCGGGCATCCCGGTCGAAGCGACGGCCATAACCGTCAATCGCCTCTGCTCCTCGGGACTGCAGTCCATTGTGACTGCGGCCATGGAAATCAGCTGCGACTTCGCCGAAATCGTGGTTGCGGGCGGCTCCGAGAGCATGAGCAATATACCGTATTACCTCCGCAATGCGCGGTTTGGTTACCGCATGGGGCACGGAGAATTTGAGGACGGGCTGGTGACGGCTCTGAGCGATCCCTTCACACGGAGTCACATGGGCATCACCGCGGAAAACGTAGCCGAAAAATACCACGTGACCCGCGATCAGCAGGATCAGTTCGCGCTGGAGAGCCAGCAGAAAGCCGCCAAGGGCATCGCCGGTGGCCTCTTCAAGGACGAAATTGTTCCCGTCAAGGTCAAGGTCAGCAAGACCGAGGAGAAGACCTTCGATACGGACGAACATCCCCGCAAAACTACCCCTGAATCCCTGGCCAAGCTGCGTCCGGCTTTCAAGAAGGATGGAACAGTAACCGCCGGCAACGCGTCGGGAGTCAACGATGCGGGCGCTGCCGTCGTGGTGATGACCGCTCAAAAAGCGGTCGCACTCGGGCTAAAACCCATTGTGCGGCTGGTGGATGCGGCTGCCGCCGGCGTTCCTCCGGAGATCATGGGAATTGGGCCGGTCCCGGCGGTGAAAAAGCTGCTCAAGAAGACCGGCGTCAAACTCAACGACATCGGGGTGATCGAACTGAACGAAGCCTTCGCATCGCAGTCCTTGGCTTGTATCAATGAGCTGGGATTGAATCCGTGTCTGGTCAACGTCAACGGCGGAGCCATCGCCTTGGGCCACCCGATTGGAGCCAGCGGATGCATCATCACCATCAAATTGATCAATGAGATGGTTCGCCGCAAGAGCAAGTATGGAATGTCGACTCTTTGCATTGGCGGCGGCCAGGGTTTGGCCGTCCTGTTCGAGTTGTGCTAGCCGGTCTACGCGTTCTGGCGTAGAAGGACTGATATGAGTTGCGTCCAATTGCATCACGTAGGTCTCCTCATGCCAACCGAAGAGGCCGCTCAGCAGTTTATGAAGCTGATCGGCCTCGATGAGGACCATCGCGGTTACGTGCCGGAATACAAGGCTCTTTGCATCTTCGCCAAGGGCAATGGCGCCAGCCCGGTGGAACTCGTCGTTCCGCAGGGCGGGAAACTCAGCGAATACAAGGCCGGCAAGCCGGTAATTCACCACCTTGCGTTTGCAGTGGAAGACATCAGAGCTGTGCAGGCCGAATATGCCGCGAAAGGAATGCCCCTGCTTGACGAACATCCGGTGCAGGGAGCCGGCGACTTTGTAGTGAACTTTCTGAAGCCGCGACATAGCGGTGGGATCCTAGTAGAGTTTGTGCAGAACACCCGCTGAATCCAGCCGGCCAGAGCTGAAAAGGTTGTCACTCGACGACTCAACTCCTCGGGCCGGTTTTTCTTTCACTGCGTCGCTTCGAAAAATTCGGGCTATGTCACAGCGGATTTACGAACGATTTCAGGGCTTCGCGACGTTCCTCTGGCGGTGAGGCATCGCCTGGAACAATCTTCATCTCGCGCCAGTCGTAGGGAAACTCCTTGCCGCAGCCGAGGCACACGACGTAGGTTCCTGTAGGGCCGGCGGCAGAGCAGCTATGCCGGTCCTTAGGCGTGAACGGGAAACTGTAGTTCTTGTGAGTACATCCGAACATCGCGTTCAGAAATCCTGACAGTACCATGTTCCCCACCCGGGCTCAGCCCTTACGCCGTGAATTCCGGACCGTCCACTTGCGATAGCAATATAGATTCGAAGGCAGCAGGAAAGGTTCGTCCAACTGTGGTCTGAGGGGAACAAGAAGAAGAATTAATTTAAAGAGGCAACGATCACAAGCCAGAGCGGGAACTCACGCCAGAGACTCAGCAAATTGAAATTCTCTAGGCCTCGGTTTTCGACTTGTGCTGCTTACATTTGCTGATGATGGCTGTGCGCAGCCGATTCCGCAAATCGTCTGGCAGTTCGAACAACTGGGAGTCGCGATAGATCTCGATGGTTCGCTTGGTGGTGTTACAGACGACGTAACAGTTATGACACCACTGCAAATGATCTTCCAGTTCAACGCGGGTGCGCTGATCCATCGTGTTGTCCAGGTAGTCCGTAAGCTCCTTCAAAAATTCAGAGCAAGTCACTTACTTTCTCCATTACGCCGCTTGAAGAATTTGTTCAGCCGCTCGCGCAACTGTAAACGAGCGCGCAGCAGGCGTGACTTCACGGCCGGAATACTGAGATTCAGCGCTTCAGCTGTTTCCTCTGTGCTCAGAGCTTCTACGTCGCGCAGCACGAAAACCGTGCGAAACCCTGGTGGCAGACCCTGAATGGTCTTGCTCAGTATGTCTTTCAGCTCAGCCTGACTATACAACTGCTCCGGGTTCGGAGACCAGTCCGCGACCTCGCGCGGCATGGAATCCTCTTCCGTTTTTACATCCTCATCGAGCGAAACCATGCGTTCCGGGCGCCGACGCCGCAAACGCATCAGGGCTTCATTGACCGCAATCCTGACCAACCAGGTATAAAACTTCGATTGGCCTTGAAACTGGCCCAAATTCTGAAACGCCTTCAAGAACGCGTCTTGGACGACGTCCTCCGCATCCTCCCGATTCTGCGTAATGTGCTGGGCAATGCGAAACACGTTGCGGTCATAACGCCGCACCAGTTGCTCGAATGCGCCGATGTCTCCGTTTCGGGCCGCATTGACCAGAACGGATTCATCAATAATCGGCTCACCTACTTTGGATTCGATGGCTCCCATTCTCGTTCCGATTCAAAGATTTCCAGATCAGCGCCGGAGATAAATCTTGATTCAATTGTATAGGTTCAGACCCGGTTCTGTCTGAAGTCGACGTACGATTCTCGCCTCTGGTCCTCGGCGCCCTTCCATGCCATTCTAATCGTGGCAGCCGATTCCGGCGAGGCTTACCCAGCGTTGGGAGGTATGAAGTTTGATCCCTTCCGCAGCTGCGGGCTTTGCTTACCGATGAAGCAACCTTATAATCATGAGGTTAGCAGGCAGGTGAAAAACGCGTTGACGGCGGCCAAGACAGCTCTGCAGCAGCCCGCTAGAGCAGGAGAGCAACGTGCAAGAGAATCTTTCGGAGGCAGCCGAAAAGCTGGCTTCCAGATTAGTCAGGCAATGGGGCGAGGAACTGCGGCGAAGCATCGCTGAAGAGCTGCAGCCGGTTTTGGAAGCCGAGATCACCCGCGCCGGACATGAGGCCGCATTCGTCATCGCCTCCGACCTGATACGGCTTTTGCAGGCGGCCAACCAGGTTGAGATCCTCACCGTGCTATTACAGACTACGCAGCCGTTTGCCGCTCGCGCGGGCCTGCTGATTCTGCGTGGCGGCTTTTTTATGGGCTGGCAGTCGCGAGGAATGCGGGATGCTTCGGCATTCACGCGCATCTCGATTCCCGCCAATGATCGTGCGATCGAGCGGCTCGCCAAGGAGCGCCAGCCGATGAGGTTGCAAGCTTCGGAAGTGGGCGATGTCTTTGCGTCCGCCGCGCCTGCTGGTCCAGGAGATATTTATTTCTTTCCATTGCTGATTCGTGATCGTCTGGCTGGAGTGGTCTATGCGGACGGAGGCCTGACGGACTCTGTGGTTCAGGTCGAGGTGGTGCAGGCTATGAGTTTGATTGCCTGCATAGCGGTGGAAACGGCTTCGTTGCGCAAGCCCGCCGGTTCGGGCGCGATGCAGTCGGGAACAAATCCGGAGCCGGTCCGGCCCTCGCCTGCGGTGGCGATGTCGCGGCCAGAACCGCCGCCAGCCGCTATTCCGACGGTCGATCCCGTGGTTGCGGCGCCGCCCGTTGCGGTCGCGACAAAGGATTTCGCCGCCGCAGCGCCAGCGGCGACGGTGCCCTTGGTTGCGGCTCAAAGCAACGATGTGCATGCCAAGGCGAAACGGTTTGCCAAGTTGCTGGTGGAGGAGATTCAACTTTACAACCAGGTGAAAGTAGCTGAAGGGCGGTCGAAACGAGACTTGTACGAACGGTTGCGGCCTGACATCGAAAAGAGCCGCGCGGCCTACCAGAAGCGCTACGGTGGAGTGATTCGCGATGCGGATTATTTTTCCGAAGAACTGGTGCGTATCCTCGCCGGTAACGATCGTGCCCTACTAGGCAGCAGCTTTCCGGGTTAAACTGGATGGTACGGACTCAAAGAGAACCCAATCGTGATGTGCAAGCGACTTTTGTTTCTGATCCTGCTTCTCCCGGCTTTATTTATCGCAGTTTCAGCTTGGCCACAAGACGGAACCGACAAGCCTTCTCCGGCGAAAAAGAGTGGCGTTAGTGGCAAAGCGGCCGCAAGCAAACCTTCTACACGCCCAAAAACAATCAAGGCCCCCACCACAACTCAAAAGAAAGGCACGAGCCCGAAGACGGCTACGGCATCCAAGCGCGCCGCGCCAGCCAAGAACGCTCACCAGACGGCGGCCCAACAACGGGCACATGCGGCGCGCATGAAGCGCATGACGCGCGCATTCGTGGCTTCGGCAACTTTGAAGCCGATGGCCCGTCAGTTGATCGAGGCACGCACTCCAACTGCCTACGCCGGGGTGGAGAAGTATGCGCGGCAGCATGTCGGCACGGATGCGGGTGGCATGGCGTGGCTGACGATCGGTTACGCCTACATCCTGGACCGCGAATACGCCAAGGCAGTCGCGCCTTTGGAAAAGGCGAGACCATACGCGGGCGAACTGGTCGATTACGTTCGGTACTTTGAGGCGTTGGCTTATGGAGGCAGCGGACAGAGCAATAAGGTAGTCGCAACCCTGAAGGGCTTTTCGAAAGAATGTGCGGATTCGATTTTCCTCAATGACGCCAGAGCGGTCTATGGCGAGGCTCTGGTGGCCTCGGGCCAAGCGTCGGAGGCGATCAGCTTCCTGGAGGCAAATCGTGCGCCAACGCGGGCCGATGCCGAACTTGCGTTGGGACATGCCTACCTGCACAGCGGCAATCCGGTTAAGGGTATGGAAATTCTGCGGCATCTCTACCTGACCATGCCGCTCAGCACCGAAGCCGCGCAGGCTGGCGCCGAACTGATTGCCAGAGGCTCGAGCCTGACGGGCAGCTATGGCGACCTGAAAATGCACGCATCGCTGCTGGCAAAGGGAAATCGATGGGCCGATGCGGCGCGCGAGTACCGGCAGCTGCTGAATATGGCTCCGCCGGTGGAGCGCGGTGAAATCGAGGTGGGGCTCGGCGATGCACTGCGGCACAGCGGCAAAGGTGGTGAGCGCGAAGGGCGCGACTTGCTGCAGCGCGCGCAGGTAACGGGAGAATCCAATGCGCAGAGACTTTACGAGCTGGCGGAAATCGCCCGCACGGAAGGCAATGAGAGCGATCTGCTGAACTATCTCTCGCAGTTTCGGCAATCGGCGCCTGCCAGCGCATGGTTTCAGTCGGCGCTGATTTCAGCTGGGAACATGTACATGCTGAAGAAGGATTACGATCACGCCATCGATTACTACCGCGAAGCGCAAGAGCGTTTTCCAGAGGGCAGCAGGGCCTCTTACGCACACTGGAAAGCGGCCTGGCTGACCTATCGACAGGGTCGGACAGAAGAAGCGAAAAAAGAATTTACGCAGCATGTGCGGATTTATCCGGCCTCGCTGGAGACCGCTGCCGCAGTTTACTGGCGTGGACGAATCGCGGAAGATCAGAACGACTTGCCTTTGGCCAGGGCGTGGTATGCGAAGGTCGCGGAACGTTACCGCAACTACTATTACGGCCATTTGGCGGCGGAGAGGCTGGCAAAAATCGGAGTTTCACCCACAGCACGAGATCCGATTCTCGATATGATTGCCCCGCTGGCGCCGCTGAGCGCAGCGTCGGCGTTGACCAGCGCACCAGTGGACGCTTTGCGCGTAGAGAAGAGCAAGCTTCTGGAAAACGTCGGGATGACCGACTTTGCCGTCAAGGAATTGCAGGCATCCGATGGCGGCAGGGGACCGAACTGGGCAACGCTGGAAATCGCCCGCATTTATAGCGATGGCGGGCAGTATCATCGAGCGCTGCGCTTCATGAAATCGGCCGTGCCCAGCTATTTTGCCATCGATATTTCGCTGCTTCCCCGGCCTTATTGGGATTACTTGTTTCCTCGACCGTACTGGACGGAAGTCCGGCGCTTCGCGATGGAGAACCAGCTTGATCCTTACCTGGTTGCAGCCCTCATACGGCAGGAGTCGGAGTTCAATCCGGGCGCGGTCTCGGGAGCGAATGCCTTTGGCCTGATGCAATTGCTGCCCATTACAGGCAAGAAAACCGCCAATGAACTGCGCATCCGCGGTTTCCGAACAGAGACGCTGCTGGTTCCGAACATCAACCTTCAGCTTGGAACGCGCTATTTTCGCGACATGGTTGAACACTACAACGGCCAGGTCGAGTATGCGCTGGCTGCCTATAACGCGGGCCCCCACCGAGTCGAAGACTGGCTCAGTGCTGGCAACTACCGCGACGTGCCGGAGTTCGTCGAGTCGATCCCGTTCACGGAGACGCGCGAGTACGTGCAGTCGATCATGCGTAATGCGAGGATTTACCGCCGGTTGTATCCGCAGTAAGGATAGTCAGGCAGCTGGGGTGGAGAAGCAGAAATATTCCGGGACACCGCGCTACACTTTGATTTTGCCGCTGCGGATATCCGTGAGGATTGAGTTACAGACCTCAACACACTTATCGCAAATATGAGCGAGTGCTGTCCCGGTGCCTTGCGGGGAAGAGATCAGGTGCGTCACATCTGATTGCGATTTGCCGCAAAAAGAACAGTAGAAAATCACGTCCTCGACTGCTTCGCGGCTACTTTCCGGTATGTCTTCAGGCGCGGCCGCCAGCCATCGCTTCGCTCGCCGCCACTCCATCCATTGCCTGCCAGTGAAAAA
>JBEKQP010000212.1:0-9794 GCA_049519595.1 Candidatus Korobacteraceae bacterium
GACTTTTGCGCGGGCGCGGGGTGCGAAACTGATTGACAAGGGAGTAACCAGAATCCTAACATGTAACGCCACTCAGGTCAGACACTTGCAGCGCTCGCTTGTTCCGAGGGAAACTCTTCGGGCGAGAGTGTGGCGTCTACGAGATTACGTTCGGCGAGACGTCGCTGGCTGATGGGCGGCGAAAGGCTGTGGTGGCTGCCGTCTGAGGGGAAGCGTGGTGCTACGCAGCCGGGTTCGGCTGGGAGGCGCCAACAGTTCAACCGGACGGCGCGCGTTCGCTCACGCTGTTCACAGTTCAACCGGACGGCGGCGCGTATTGATGCCGTTCCATCCAGGGACAGGAAACAAAAGAAATGGCTACTGAGAAGACTTCCAATGCCGCCACCGTCACCTTCAGTGATCTGTTTGCCCGGCTGGAGAGTTCGCCTCTTACCGGCAATCATTACAAGCTGATTACGGCAGCCGTGCTGGGGGACATGCTTGAGTTCTTCGACTACTACATTATCGGCTTTGTGTTGGCCTTTATCGTGGTCCCCTGGAAGCTGAGTTTTGCTGCCACCGCGACGGTGCTGCTGAGCGCGGGAGTGGGAAGTCTGATCGGGTCGTTCTTCTTCGGCCACCTGGCGGATCGGATCGGCCGGATGCCGGTGCTGTACCTGACGACGGCGGCCTTCACCATTCCGAGCGGCATCATGTACTTTACCCCCGAAGGGAACTGGATCTTTCTTTCGCTGTTTCGCTTTCTGGTGGGCTTTGGGGTTGGGGGTCTGTATTCGGTGGATTTGCCGCTGGTGCAGGAGTTCATGCCGAGCCGTTATCGCGGGGTGATCGGCGGCATTGTGACGGCGCTGATTCCGGCGGGGACGTTGCTGGGCAGCCTGTCGGCCGCCTACCTGACGCCGGTGATTGGCTGGCGGGGATTGTTTCTGATCGGACTGGCGCCGGCGCTGCTGTCGCTGCTGTTCCGCTTCTGGATGCGGGAGTCGCCACGCTGGCTGATCCGCCAAGGGAAGTATGAGCGGGCGGTGAAATCGATCAACTGGATTACGGGGGACAACGTCGACTTCCGCGATGTGGTGGTGGACGAGAAGGTGCTGGTGAAGGAGACGACGCCGCGCTTTGTGGAGATCTTCAAGTATCCGCGCAGTGTGGCCGTATCGTGGATCGCGAGTTTCTTTCAGTCGATCATGGATTACGGTTTTGTGCTGTGGGGGCCGACGCTGCTGGCGCTGGTATTGAAGGTTCCGGCGACCAAGGCGGCGAAGATGTTTATTGCGGTGGCGATATCCAGCATCATCGGGAAATTTATTTGGGCGTACCTGTCGGAGGTAGTGGGCCGGCGGGTGGGCGGGATGATGATCGGGATCGGGTCGATGATCACCTGTTTGATCGTGGCGCGATACTTCAACTCCTACTGGGGGACGGTGCCGATCATTTACCCGGCGTTCATTGCGGTGTATGCGTTCATCAATGGCGGGTGGTCGATTACCGGCCCGTACTCGACGGAGATCTGGCCGCAGCGGCTGCGGGCGACGGGCATGGGATCGGCGTATGGGATTGGCGGCATCGGCAGGATCTTTGGGCCGATGATTCTGGCGCTGTTTGCTGGCACCAGCAACCTGGTTTCGCCCAAAGCAACCATCAGCGCGGTGGGACCGGCGTATGTGTTCTTTGCCTTCTGCGGCTTGTTGCTGGCGGTGATCTTCTACTTCGGCATCGAGACCCGCCACAAGTCGATTGCGGAAATCGAAGAGATGCTGGGCAGCCCCGATTCCGGCTCGAAGCAGGCCGTGGCCGGACGATAGCCCAACGGTACGAATCCAATTGAAGAGGCCTGAGACGGGAGTAACCTCGGTCCCGCAACTAACGCCAAAGCGCCTGATCGTCGGCATTAGCGGCGCCAGCGGTGCCGAGATTGGCATTCAACTGTTGCAGGCGATGCAGCGTCAGCCGGAGTGGGAAACTCACTTGGTGATTTCAGAAGGAGCCAGACAGACGATCAAACTGGAAACAGCGTATTCGGTCGAGCAGGTAGAGGCGCTGGCAACGCACTGTCACTGTCTGGACGACGTCAGCGTCGGCATCGCCAGCGGCACCTTCAAGACAGAAGGCATGGTGGTGGCGCCGTGCAGCATGAAGACGGTCGCGGGCATCGCGCACGGCTACTCGCAGAACTTGCTTCTGCGCGCCGCCGACGTGGTCATCAAAGAGCGCCGCAAACTGGTGCTGGTCGCCCGCGAGTCGCCGCTGAGCACCGTGCACCTTAATAATCTGCTGATACTGGCCAACGCCGGGGTCGTTATTCTGCCGCCGGTGCTCACCTACTACCACCACCCGGCCACCGTTCAGGAGATGACGGCACACATCGTGGGCAAGATTCTGGATGTATTCGGAATCGCATTCGCAGACTTCAAGCGCTGGGACCCAAGTCCGGCAAGCGCTCCACCGCAATCCTGAGAATAACCAAGGAAACCTTGCAGCCCAAGCGATCCGACGGTGAGGTTGTCTCTACGCGGCGTACCGTAGGCGGCGCTGCCATGAGGCCCTCTATCGCACGGGGCCGGTAGCATAGCCGGCATTGCGCACCGGCGCGACTGCTGCGAAGTAGTTGTGGTCGTAAAGATTGCGGTAGAACTTGCCGGCAAGCTCGGCGGCCTTGGGCCCAAACGTCGGGCGACCACCTTCCAGGAAGAACACTGCAACGACGCGTCCGAATTGCGTATTCGCGTAGGAAGCGAACCAGCCAAACCGTGTGCCAGCCGCGGAACAGGTCCCGGTCTTGCCCAGAATCTGCGCTTCGGTAAAGCTTGCGTGGACGCTCCTGGCGGTACCGTACTGCACGGCGCCAGCCATCCCGGGGCTTACCTCGGGGATCAGCGAGGCAATGTTCAGATAACGTTTTTCTCTTGGCTGGAAGTTGGCAACATCCTCGGGCGTGACCGGGTGCTGCAAGTAGTAGAGCGTTCCACCGTTGGCGATGGCCGAAATCAGAGCACCAAGCTGAAGCGGGGTCATAGAGATGCTCTCGCCGAATGAGCACATCCTGCCAACGCCACCAAGTTTCTGAGGAAGCTCCGTACTGGGGAAGACTCCAAGATGCTCACCGGAGATATTCCAGCCCGCGAGTTCTCCGAGCCCAAACTGGTGCGCGTACCGGCTAACTTTCTCGAACCCAAGGCGGCGCCCCAATGCCTCAAAGTAGGCCGTGGTGGAGTGCGCCAGCGCATTAGTCATATTAGTCTGCCCGGCGGGTCCGAGCTTCACGAGTGTATCTTTGGTGACGACGTTTTCACTCAGTGCTGCCAATGCAACGGCTACCTTAATGGTAGAGCAGGGCTCGGCACCCTGAGAGAGCGCCAGCTTCTGGTTCACCATCGCCAGGATTCGGCCGCTTTCCGGGTCGATGACGACCACCGTGCCGTTCATCTTTCCCAATGCCTCCATCGCTGCGGCGCGTACAACCGGATCTTCTCCACCGGTCACGTCGCCAAGGCCCTGGTTTGCGGCGAAAGAGCTGGTGTGGAAGCGCTCTGCGTAACGCCGCTGAGAAACTCGCGCCACGTTGCCGCTGGCTGCCGTCGTGCGCTGCGCCGTTCCGGTCCGCGCCACGCTGCGATTATGGCGCGCACGGTTAATGCGCTTTTGCGCACTGGCGTTTTCGGCGATCTTCTGTTTTGAGGTGCGTGAATATTTGCGGGAAGAAACGGTAGCGGCAAACGATGCCGTGCAGAAGACAAGCGCCAACAGAGAAACCATTACGGCTTTCACGGTACGGCGAAACCCAGTCATTGATAGACCCACCCGAAGTATGAAAAACTGCACTGCGTTGCTCGACTCCAGACGGCGCAACTCCCGAGTCCGCCTGAAAATAATCTCTCAACCGCAAGGGCCTCCCGTGCGCAACACACACGAAAAACGAGAGCACATCTTTCAAATACACACTAAAACACGGCGCTGGCCCGGTAAATCAGCTACTCACCTTATGTGAGATGTGAGGCGTGCGCGCCGATGCTGCCGCCAGCATCTATTTTGTATGGTCAGGCGCAGAATGGGAATGACGAGGTTGTTTACAAACTTGAGTCTCGCGAGACTGTCAGGCTGCCCTTGCCTCAGCTTCCTCCAACCAAGGAGGCGCGGAGACGGTGTTCACCGCGGCTTTTGCAATCGCGACAAAGCAAGTTTGGCTGCGTTGTAACCGCACATGCCGTGCACTCCGCCGCCGGGAGGCGTTGACGATGAGCAAATATAGATGTCGCGGGCGGGCGTCGCATATTGTCTCCATGTAGGTCGAAAGAGAAACTGCCACCAGTCTGCGGCCCCGCCGGCAATGTCTCCTCCAACGAGATTTGCATCCATGGCTTCAAGATCTGCGGGATTAAAGATGCGTCGCGAAAGAATGCAGTCGCGAAACCCGGGAGCGAAGCGTTCGATCTGGCCTTCAAGGCGGGGTAGCATGTCGAATTTCGAACCATTGGGAACGTGACAATATGCCCATGCGATGTGCTTGCCTTGCGGAGCGCGCGAGAAATCGAAGAGCGTTGGCTGCGCCAGCAGAACAAATGGCCGCTCGGCGTGGAGGCCATGTCGCATAGCATCTTCAGAAGCGGCAATCTCCTCCATGCTTCCACCGAGGTGCACGGTTACTGCACGCGCACAGTCGGCAGCTTTCCACGGAATCGGCTGCGAGAGTGCGTAATCCACCTTGAATGCTCCTGGCCCGTGGCGATAACGCGAGAGCAGGCGGCTGTATGCCGGGGTGAAGTGCTCTCCAGCCATCTGCAGAAGTTGCCGCGGCGTGACATCGCAGAGCGCGGCGTGGAAATCTCGAAGGGAAGCCAACCTGTCCACTCGGCTCGAAGTCCTGATGATTCCGCCGAGTGAGTCTAAATGGGCGATCAATGCCCGCGTGACCGATTGCGCTCCGCCATGCGGAATCGGCCATCCTATGGCATGAGCCGTTGCGCCGAGCACGATACCAAAGGAGGCGCTCAGCGGTTCGTCCAGAGAGAGAAACGAATGGGCGGCCAATCCGGCAAAGAGCGCTTTTGTCCGCCAGCTGCGAAACCGCCGATTCGCAAGGGACACGGCTGGCGCCCGAGCCTTTATCCCAAAGCTTGCCAGCAAGAAGGGGTGGCGTGGCAGGCGATTAAGCGGGCGCAGGATCTCAGGTGCAAATTCCCACCAGTGCTCCACCAAGGACCCCACCAAGTCTCGCCATGCATTGCCATCCTGACCGAGCACGTGTACGGCTGCGTCCAAATCACGCTCCAATGTAATCGCGGTGCCGTCATCGAAGGGATGCGCGAGTGGCGCCGGCGAGTGAATCCATTCCAGACCGTAATTGCGCAACGGCAACGAAGAGAAGAAGGGCGAACCGGCGGCCATGGGGTAAACAGCGGATCCAAAATCGTGATGAAAGCCGGGCAATGTGAGTTCCAGTGTTCTGGCTGCTCCGCCCGGTTGCTCCTCCGCCTCGAAGACTTCGACTCGCATGCCTGCCTGTGCGAGTACGATAGCGGCGGCCAGTCCATTTGGGCCTGCTCCAACCACAACGGCTCTGCCAGAATTGGTCTTCATTGCATCGGACCCGCTGCAGACCCGATTTCGCTCATCGTTGGGCGGCCAGATCTGCATCGTGCACATTTTATTAGACGTTGCGCAAACCTGCCGGCGAGAAGCTAGCCAACGCGAATCAATCCTGCTGTTGCCCGCTAAACCCGGTTTTTGCGCTGATCAGTGAACGCAGGTCCAATCGAGCAGGAGTTCTGTGTTGTAATAGAAGTCTGGAGCCTATGCCGTATAAGAATTGTGGGTTACCCGGAACAATGATTGTGGCAAATTATCGCCCTATAAGTGGGGGGCGCGTTTCATGAGTATTAATATCGGGCTGGACATCGGCGCGGTCAGTTTGAAGCTTGCGGCCATAGGCGACAAGAAAGACAGATCGCTGCTGGAGGCTCTTTCGCAGAAGTCCGGCGACTTTATCTTCTGCCAGTTTCCGCACGACAGTGCCATGGCTGGGCGGCCGTTGGTTGTGTCGCAGTATCGCCGCATTCAGGGCAGCCCCATGCAGTCCACCTTCGACCTGCTGAAGGACCTCTACGAGCATTTGCCGGAGGAGAGTGTCGAGGGCATCCGTGTAACGGGTTCGGGAAGCCAGCTAATCGCCAAAGTCCTGGGCATTTACTTCGAGAACGAATTTCGGGCCCTGGTCAGGGGGGTACGGACTCTTTATCCAGCCGTACGCACCGTGTTTGAGATGGGCGGCGAAACGTCAAAGTATGTCCGTTTGGAACCGAGCGTCTCCGGCAAGTACCTCGGAATCATCGACTACTCATCGAGCGGCGACTGTGCCGCCGGCACGGGATCGTTTATCGACCAGCAGGCATCGCGCCTGCTCTACCAGGTTGAAGAAGTGGGCGCGGCCGCCTGTAATGCGAGTAGTGCCGCGCGCATCGCCGGCCGCTGCTCGGTCTTTGCCAAGTCGGACATGATTCATGCCCAGCAGAAGGGGTACACAACCGACCAGATTCTGCGGGGGCTGTGCGATGCGGTTACGCGAAATTTCAAATCAGCGATCGTGAAGAACGGCGAGGTTATTGCGCCGGTGGCGTTCGTTGGCGGCGTTGCTCGCAACGAAGGCGTTCGCAATGCTCTGCGGGAGGCTTTCAACCTCGAAGAAGATCAATTCATCGTCCCCGAGTTGTACGCTTGGATGAGCGCGATTGGCGCGGCGATGTTCGAATCCGAGGAACCGCGGAAGCTTTCTTTCAAACGCATTCATCAGCTGCAGCAGCACGTGCATGCAAAACAGCAGTTTGCGTTCAGTGATCCGCTTTCAATGCAGCAGGTCACCCTGCTGCGCGAGCAGGTGCAGGACGCGCCTTTGCCCGAGCCGGGGAACAAGGTTGATGCTTTCCTCGGCATCGACATTGGCTCAGTTTCGACCAACTTGGTGCTTATCGATAACAATGGGAAACTGCTCTACGAGATTTACCTGCGCACGCAAGGCCGTCCAATTGAGGTTGTCTCCGCTGGGCTGAAGGAAATCGAGGAGAAGATTGGCGACGCAGTCGATATCTGCGGTGTGGGAACCACGGGCAGTGGCCGTGAACTGATCGGCGAACTTGTCGGTGCCGACGCCATCAGCGACGAGATTACGGCTCATAAGACCGGCGCTACGCATGTTTGCAATCAACTCGGTGTTGAACCCGTGGACACCATCTTTGAGATCGGCGGACAGGACTCGAAATTCATCCGTCTGGATAAGGGCGTGGTTGTAGATTTCACCATGAATGAAGCCTGTGCCGCCGGCACCGGCTCGTTTCTGGAGGAGCAGGCGGAAAAGCTTGGGGTCGAGATCAAGGACGAGTTCGCCCATTTGGCACTTACCTCCAAGCGTCCGGCACGTCTGGGCGAACGCTGCACAGTCTTTATGGAGCGCGATGTTACGGCGCTGATGTTGAAGGGCGCCGCGGTTGACGATATCTGCGCGGGCCTGGCCTATTCGGTCGCGCTCAACTATCTCAATCGCGTTGTGCGCGGGCGCAAAATCGGCAACGTCATATTCTTCCAGGGTGGTACGGCATACAACGATGCTGTCACCGCAGCGTTCTCGCAGATATTGCAGAAGCGCATCATCGTCCCCCCGCATAACGGAGTGATCGGCGCGATCGGCATGGCGCTCATTGCCCGCGAGCGCATGCTCGCTGGCTCCGCGCCGTCGAAGTTCCGCGGCTATGACCTGAACAAGATTGATTTCATTACGCGCGATTTTGTCTGCCGCGCATGTTCGAATTACTGCGACATGAAGGAGTTCAAGATTGAAGGTGAGCGCAGCTTTTGGGGCGACAAATGCGGTGACCGCTACCGCAAGCGCGCCAAAACTGATCGCAAGCCGATAATCCCCGATCTGCTGGAGCATCACCAGCGGTTATTGGAGGAAGTCTGGCGTCCAGCTACGGGCAAGCGGCCTGTTGTTGGCGTGCCGCGAGCGATGTATTACTACGAGCGTTTTCCTTTCTGGTGCGCTTATTTTCAGGAGCTGGGTTTCGAAGTGGTTCTTTCGTCGCCGACCGACGGGCGTATTTGCGCAGTCGGAGACGAGTTGGCAATTGCACAGCCGTGCTTTCCGGTGAAGGTCGCGCATGGGCACGTCCAGGAGCTTCTCTCTAAGGATGTTGATTTTGTGCTCGTGCCCAACGTGGTGAACGCCGACATTCCGGTCGAATCCGAAGCAATCTATCCGGAGTCGCACCTGTGTCCGTGGAACCAAACCCTGTCCTTTGTACTTCGCGCCGTCCCGCAGCTTGAGCAGATGCGCGATAGGATTCTGAACCCGACGGTTCATTTCCGTTACGGGTACAAGCATGTGGAAAAGGCGCTGGCCGGCTTTGCCCATTCCCGGCTGAAGATTTCTCGCGTCACAAGCGATCGTGCGGTTGCCGCCGCCTACGCTGCCCAAGCGGCGTTCGCCAGTGCTCTCCAGGAGCTTGGAACCGAAACGCTCGCCACGCTGCGACAAACGAATGAGCCTGCGCTGGTGCTGGTCGGTCGCGCATATAACCTCTACGACCGCGGGATTAATTGCGACATCCCGCGCAAGCTGCGGTCGCTATATGGCGTCAACGTTGTGCCGATGGATTTTCTACCCGTGGAGCTCGAGGATATTCGCGACGTTAACCCGAACATGTACTGGAACTCGGGGCGGCGGATCCTGGCTGCGGCACGAATTACCCGCCTCTTCCCCAAGCTGCATGTCGTTTACATCTCCAACTTCAAGTGCGGTCCAGACAGCTATATCAAATCGTTCCTTGACGATGCCACGCACAAACCCTCGCTGGTGCTGCAATTCGATGGACACTCCAACGACGCAGGCTTTATTACCCGCTGCGAAGCTTATCTCGATTCCAAAGGATTCTTGCGATGTCCAACGGCTGTCGCCATCTGAGCCGCAAGATCGGCCCGGATCATCCGCTGGCCGGCCAGACGGTATATATTCCCACCATGGCGGACGGCAGCGCGGAAGCGTTTGTTGCCGTCTTCCGCTGCCTTGGCGTCGATGCTTTGCCTACCCCTGCGTCGGACGAACATACGCGCGAACTCGGCAGCCGCTATACGAATGGGGACGAGTGTTATCCGGCGAAGGTTGTTGTCGGTGATTTTATAAGGGTCATCCAGCAACCGGGATTCGATCCCAAGCGCACCATGTTCTTCATGCCCACCGCGGATGGGCCGTGCCGCTTCGGGCAGTACGCACCGATGCTGGGAAAAATCCTGCGGGAGATCGGCTACGGCGATGTTCAAATCCTCTCGCCGACCAGCAACAATTCCTACGCGGATCTGGGTGAAGTCTCCACTCCTTTCATGCGTGGAGGCTGGCGCGCGCTGGTTGCCGCCAGCGTGCTGCGCAAGGCTCTGCACCGCAAACGGCCATTCGAAACCACTCCAGGTTCCAGCGACAAGGTGTACGAGCAAGGCATTGCCGACCTGTGCTCGACCATTGAGCAGGGCTGTTCGCGTACGGATTGTCAACTGGAGGCTATCGCGGCCGTCATGAAGCGCGCACGCGAGCAATTCCAGCGCATTGCGGTGCGATACGACGACAGCATACCTCTGATCGGAGTGGTTGGAGAAATCTTTTGCCGGCTCAACACCTTCAGCAACGAAGACCTGATTCGAAAGCTCGAGAGCTATGGCGCGCAAGCGTGGCTGAGCGATATTCCCGAGTGGATCATGTATACCAATTCCGAGCAGTTGCGGAAGCTGAAGCTGCGAGGACAGTACTGGTCAAA
>JBEKQP010000213.1:0-8146 GCA_049519595.1 Candidatus Korobacteraceae bacterium
GATGGGGGCCAGATTGAAGAAATCACGATGAATAATTTCACGCAGTTTCGGGTGCGACACTCCTCCCGGCTTTCGATTGATGACCAAGACCTGTTCTACATCGGGATGGTTCAGGCACTCGAGCAGTACACCTTCCCCGACCATGCCCGTTGCTCCGGTTAGGATTGTTCTAATTTTCATGAATTTTGTGTTTACTGATAGCCATAACAAGTATGCCTTAAGCCCCGGATGCCGAGTCGACGACGGTTTGCAGGAAACTGAATCGCGCCGGCTTAAGAACTGCCCCACCCTACCCAACGCCTGGGATGAACCACCCACCCGCGAAACTCCGCCCAACTACCCCACTCAAGCCAACGGAAGGCTTGAATGGGCCACCGTCGAGTTCAAAACAGACGCCACCGTATTGCTCGGCCAAGCGGGTGCGAGACGCGGCCCACCCTCTGAGAAGCGTTTTTCAGTAGCTTGCTAGCTCAACCGCTCAGTGGGTGTCGAGGGCGCGGATGGTTTCGAGCACGGTGTCTCCGACGATTTGCAGGCTGGTGGGGCTGAGTTTGTCGAGGGTGTCCTGCGGGGTGTGCCAGAAGACGTTGTCGTAGCCGTAATCGAAGTCGATGAGGTCGGCGACCGGGATGCCTAATTTGGCAAACGGCAGGTGGTCGTCTTCGACCGCGATCTGGCGGGCGAAGAAGTGCGATTGGTAGCCCAGCCGGGTGGCCGCGTCTCTGACCAGATCTTCCAGCCAGACGGTCGAGTTGAGGTCGCGATCGATGTTCAGGTCGGCGTCGCCTATCATGTCCAACAACAAAAAGGCTTTGATTTTTTTGGCTGTGCCGTCCTGCTGCCAGAGCTGCGCCAGGTGCCGGCTTCCGTAAAGGCTGTCGGTGTCGGTCCATTTCACGGTGGCCTCTTCGCCATCCAGCCACACCAGCCACACGCTGTAACCCTCCAGTTGCCTACCCCGCAGCACTTCGGCCAACTCCAGCAACAGGCCGGTGCTTGAGCCGCCATCGTTGGCACCCACGTAACTCCTTGGCAAAGGCAGGTTGGTGTCGTAATGACCGGCGACAACAACGATTCCGTCTTTCTTGCCCGGAAGCTTGGCGATGATGTTCCGGATGGGATACGTACCGGCGGCGGTCTGGGCGGAGAAGGCGTCATCGGCAACCGCGACGTGCTTGGCGATCAGCGTTTGGTGGATATAGGCTTCGAGCTTTTGGTGTGCGGCACTGCCGATGGGGCGCGAACCGAAGGCGACGGCTTCGCGGACATACTGCATGGCGCGTTTGCCGTCGACGCGAGGCGCGGGAGCGGTGTCCTTGGGGATGACGAAATCGGCCGCAACCGGTTGCCAACGGGCGGAGGGCGAGCCTCCGGAGGGCACATCGCCCATCACAACCTGATGTTCACCCTGTCCACTGCGCTTGCAACCCGGCGAAAATACTGCCAACAGGACGATCAAGACCGCGGGCCAGCAGAAAGAGCGCAGCGTTGGCCGCCGCGCCCCCTTGCACCACTCAAAAACAATCAGCGGCTGGAGCGAATTCCGCGCCAGACCCGTAGCCTCGCCGCTCATTCGTCCATCGCCTTCTTCTTCCGGTTGCGCCGGGTCGGATGGACAAGATAGGCGACTCCGATACTGGCCAGGTAGAGCACGATCATTGGGGCCGCGAAAATGCACATGTTCATGATATCGGTGGTCGGCGTGATGATGGCGGCAATAATGAAAATTACCAGAATTGAATAGCGCAGATTACGCCACATCCAACCGGCGCTGATCACACCCATCAGGGCCAGAAAGAAGACCAGGATCGGCATCTCGAAGACGATTCCGAGGCCGAGGATGATGGTCATGAACAGGTTGGTGTACTCGCTGATGGTAATCATCGGCGAAAACTGCAGACCATAGCCGATCAGGAAATCCAGTGCCGCCGGGTAGACCATTTTGTAGCCGAAGACGCCACCGGCGACAAACAGGCCTACGGTGGAGAACAGAAACGGCGCCACGTAACGCCGCTCCCGACGGTATAGCCCCGGCGCAATGAACAGCCAGACTTGGTACAGGATGAACGGCGAGGCTACGAAGATTCCGGCGATGAAGGCCACCTTCAGATACATATTGAAGGGTTCGGTCGGGTTCAGATAGACGAGTTTCTCGGCCAACCCATGCGCCCTCAGCGCCTCGAATATCGGCTTCTGCATGAGGTCATAAATCTGTTCGTGATACCAGTAGCAGACGGAAAACCCGCCCACAATGTAGACGATGCTCCAGATGATACGGCGCCGGAGTTCCTCGAGGTGATCGAGAAAGCCCATGGACTGCAAGGCTTCGTCCTTGCGGGTACTTTCAGAAGAAGGAGGGGATGCCAAATCAGGCATTGGATTCTCTTAATTGGGCCTTGTTGAGATTGATCGAGCCGGCATTTTCGCCCTGCACAGCCGCGAGATTCGATGGGGCCAGATTGGAATCATGTGTCGGGTCTTCCACCCCACGGTGCGCAAAGTCAGCGCGTGGCGGGGGCCCTGGGTCTGCGACGAGCGGTTCGGGTTGAGACGGCTCAGTTTCTATAGCTTGTCTGAAAGTGGTGGCAACGGTAGGCTCAGAAGGCGGCAAAATCTGCGGCTCGACGGTTTCCCCCGTGACGGGCTGAGCAATCGGTTGCTGTGTCGGGTGTGCTGAAAACTCCGTGCCGGCCGGGGCCGCGGCCGCTTTTTCCTGCTCAGTCGCCTCCACCTTCGCTATCTCGGTCTCGAGCTGGTTCTTGAACTCGTTGCTTGCGCGCTTGAATTCGCTCAGCGCTTTACCCAGCTCACGGCCCATCTGAGGCAACTTCTTTGGCCCGAAGAGCAATAGGGCAAGCACAAAGATAAAAATCATTTCGGGCATTCCGAGATTCATGGCTGTATGATACTTCGCCGAACCCCCGGCAGCAATGTAAGGACACGAGTTTTTTGGCATTCACAGAGAAATACAGCATCTTTCGGAAGCCGCGGAAAAGCTACTTGCATCTGAATCACTAGCACCTGCGGGTGTCTGGCTCCGATCCCGTGGCGGGACCTGAGCATGCTATACTTTTGAGAATCGGCACGGTTTCTTGCCACTCTGGCAGCCGAAGGACAATTTGGATGGCTGGTAGTTCTCGTCGCTCCCTCTTTGTAGTGTTTCTGGTGATCTTGCTTTGTGGCTGTCTGGGCGTGGTTTTCGGACAGCGCATTGGAACCGGCTCAGCGGCCGGTGACGGTGACGTTCGCGACAGTTTGCGCTCGTTCACCCAGGTCTATGATGTCGTCGAACAGAACTATGCCGAGGTCGTCGATCCCGGCAAAGCGATTTATGGCGGAGCCATCCCGGGAATGCTCCGCGTGCTCGACCCCCACTCGAACTTCTTCGATCCGAAGTCGTATGCGCTGCTTCGCGAGGAGCAAAGCGGCAAGTATTACGGAGTCGGCATGCAGGTGGGCCCGCGGAATAACCGGGTCATTGTTATAGCGCCCTTTGCGGGCGCTCCCGCATACCGGGCCGGCATTCGTCCCGGCGACATCATCGTCGCCGTCGATGGCAAGCCCACGGACAACATGAGCGTCAGCGAAGTGGCCGAATTGCTGAAAGGGCCCAAAGGCACCACAGTCAAGATTTCAGTACTCCGGGAGGGCTCCGACAAGCCCGTCGAGTTCGCCGTGATGCGTGATGAAATTCCACGCCACAGCGTCGATTTGCATTTCATGATCCGCCCGGGCATCGGCTATCTCCACATCAGCGGATTCCAGGAGACTACCGACCAGGAAGTGAGCAAGGCGCTGGACGCGATGGGGGATCTGAATGGTCTGATCCTTGACCTTCGCCAGAATCCGGGTGGCCTGCTCAGCGAGGGAGTAGGCGTCGCTGACAAGTTTCTCCGCAAAGGGCAGGTGATTGTCTCTCACCACGGACGTAATTCGCCGGAGAAGGTCTACCACGCCCAGCACGGAAACGGCGGTAAGGAGTTTCCGCTGGTGGTATTGGTAAACCGCGGCAGCGCCTCGGCGGCCGAGATTGTCGCCGGAGCAATTCAGGATCATGATCGTGGCCTGATTGTGGGAGAAACGACGTTTGGCAAAGGGTTGGTGCAGACGGTCTACCCGCTGTCGGAAAACACCGGCTTGGCCCTGACTACGGCCAAGTATTACACCCCAAGCGGTCGTCTGATCCAGCGCGACTATTCCAGCATTTCGCTCTATGACTACTATTACACCCGGGACGGCAGCAGCCCGGACAACCCGACCCAGAACCATGATGTCAAGCTGACCGACAGCGGTCGCACGGTTTACGGCGGAGGCGGGATCACGCCCGACGTCAAGTTACCGCCCCTCAAGAGCAACAAGTTCCAGGATGCCCTGCTGCAGAAGTACGCCTTCTTCAACTTCTCCAAGCACTACATCGCGATCCACAAGAGCGTTGCCAAGAACTTTGTGGTGGACGATTCAGTTATGCAGGAGTTCCGCCACTACCTGGACGATCAGAAAATTCCATTTGCCGAGGCTGATCTGGCCGACAATCTCGACTGGGTTAAGTCGAGCATAAAGACCGAGTTGTTTATCAGCCAGTTTGGCCAGGAAGAGGGGCTGCGCGTTCAGGCCGAGGCCGATCCCAGCGTTGTCAAGGCCCTTGACCTGCTGCCACAAGCCAAGCAGTTGGCCGATAATGCCCGCAAGGTCCTCGCCGAGCACAGCAACGTCCGGCTGGGAACTCGCTAATCCCAGACTGACGGTTTCCCGCTATCCGGCCCGCATCTCGCGGGCCTTTTTCTTTCTCGCACGCTATACCTAAAAATCCCCACTCAAGCCCGAAGGCGGGGCTTGAATGGGCCACCAGCGATAGTCTGCTGCATCCGTCATAAACATATCCGCTCGAATCGTAACCGCAAGTCTCATCTCACTCCCCACATTTGCGAACCACACGCAAATGTGGGCCACCTGCCCCAACAAGCCAACAGGACCCCGGCTTCGCTCAGGATGACACCCTCACGAAAACAGCTTTTCAGCAGCCTGCTAGCGTAACGAGGGCGACCGGCGCGTTGTGGCTTACCTGTATTGGTACGGCTGCTGCAGGTGCCGGCGGGCGATCTCGGCGGGCCCGGTATTGTTGCCGGCAACGAGCAAGGACTGGTAGCGCGTAACCGCCAAATCGCGCCTCTGGAGGGTGTCATACATTTCGCCTGCGGCAAGCATGGCGCGCTCGATCAGTTCGTGGCTGGCGCCGGGATATGTGCCCACTGAGTCGTAGGCCTCGGCAGCTTCCTGAAAACGGTGCTGCCCGCGCAGGGCATTTCCCAGAAAAAACGCGGCGGTGGCCGGCTCAGGGAGTGGATACTTTTTCTCTTTATAGTTATTCAGGATCTGGCGGTAGGCGGCGATCGATTCCGGCCCGCGTCCGGCAGCCGCGAGCAGATGCGCGTATTCCAAGGCAATCAGGCAGCTGCGGGGATAGGTGACGTTCAACCCACGCACCACCTGAAGCGCCTCGTCGTAGGCCTGCTCCCGGCGCAGGAACATTGCCAGGGCAAGCTTCGCGTCCGGACTGGCCAGCGAACCGGCGTTAGCCACCTGCCGCAGCATATTCAGCCCCTTCTGCTTGTTACCCCCAATGCCGATAATCGAGGCCGAAACCCTTACCGGCCAACTCAGGCTGCCAACCACGTAGTTGTGAACCCCGACCACCAACTTGGAGTCAACGTAGTCAGGATCCAGCTCCAGAGCCCGCTCGTGGTCCCGGCGGGCAGCGATGGCAGCCCGCAGCCCGCTGAGCCAGGCTTTTTCGCCCATACCCATGTACAAGCAGAGCAGAGCGTGGGCAGCACCCCTGGCGTAAAGAGCGTCGACGTCGTCCGGATTCTGAGCGAGCAGACGGCCGGCCTGGGCTTCGCCGCGGCGATCCAGTTCCAGGATTCGGGCACGGACGGCGGGGTCCAGAGGCCGGGATGCCTTGCGGTTCATGAAGCTGTCGTTGGCGTAGCTTTCGGTTTCCAGCGCTCCTATCCGGTACAGCTCCTTGAACAGGACGGCGGAAAGCAGATAATTCGTGACAAAAGGGTCGTCCGGGTGTTCTCTTGCGAGACCCTCAAACCCGCGGATCGCGCGATCATAATCCTGGTTATAGAAGTCGTCGGAAGCCCTTTTCGCGACAGGGTTGTCACTCGGATGGACAAAACGCCGGGCGGTTCCAGCGGCGCTCCGCTCCGCAGCCTGAGCCGCCGAAACAGAAATCATCACCAGGAAGAGTCCAAAAACACTGAGCCAGCGTACTGATTGCCTTATGGTCACTTCTGAATAGAGTTTACTCGAACTCAAAAGCAGGCGAAAGGACACAGTCGTTTCTCAGGAATAGCTGAGGTGGTTATTCGCCCGTCGTCCTAAGGTAATGGGGAAGGTTGGCGGCCTCTAATACGGTGGCCTGCCGGTCAACCAGGTCAATGCGCACCCTCTGGATGCCCTTGCGATTGAACTGCAGCGCCTCAGCCGCTTTGTAAGAGAGATCAATCACCCGGCCGGGCGTAACCGGCCCCCGGTCGTTGATTCGAACAATCACAGACCGAAGATTGTTCAGATTCGTGACCCTGACGAAGCTGCCCAGCGGTAGCTCCGGATGCGCAGCAGTGAGTTTAGACATATCGTAGGTTTCACCGCTGGCAGTCACTTTGCCATCGAACAGCCCACCGTACCAGGATGCTTTGCCCACCTGGTAGGGTTTGGCGGGCGCTTTAGCCTCAAGTTTGGGGGCTATGCGCTTGACCGTGAAGTCGTGCAGGCTGGGCGCCGCGCCCAAGGTACCGACTAGAACGGCGGTCAGCATCGATTGGGTCAGTACTCGTCGCATCCCTCACCTCGTCTTCCAGATTTCCGAACTGCAGTTGCCGCACAGGCCCAGCCGTCTCCAAAGCGACGGCCCTCTAATTCTAAGTGCGGTAGTGACTTACGGTCAACGTCTAAGGAGAAACTCTGAATTTGTGCTTGCCTTTTCAGTGCGAGTATGCTAAGCAAAAAGCAGAGTATCTCAAAGAGCAAATTACCCTTCCACTCTCACCCGCTTCACTTCGCCAGGGCCAAACTACTAAACCCTCACGGCGACTCTTAAGATGGATGGAGAGGGTCGGGGCGCAGTTGTGTGTTGGCAACTTATTATTCGCGGTACCGGACCGATTTGGGCGAGAAATGCACCATCTTTGGGCTATCATTTGGGCTTTCAGGTGTCGCCGAGCAGTGGCTGGAGCCGTTGAAACCGCAGATAAGGCGCTTTCTCTTAGCGTGAGGTCCGTTTGGGCGGGGGGTGATTAGTGACTCGGTTGGCTAAAGGGCAAAACCACGAGCCGACTCCCGTTGTGCTGTCAATCGCCGGCTACGATCCTTCGTCGGGCGCCGGAATCACCGCAGACATTAAGACGATTGCGGCCCACGGCTGCTATGCGGCTACCTGCATCACGGCGCTGACGGTGCAGAGCACGCAGGGCGTCCGGGCGGTCGAGGCGGTAAACCCGGAGATCGTTCGCGCCACGCTTCGGGAGCTTGCGGCAGACCTCCCGGTAAGCGCGGTCCGAATTGGAATGCTCGGCTCAGCCGCAGTGGTGGAAGCGGTGGTGGAGTTCCTTGAGAGCAACCGCCCGCCAAACGTAGTCCTGGACCCGGTTCTTCGCTCCAGTTCGGGAGCGGAGCTACTCGACTTGGCCGGAGTGGCCCTTCTCAAAGACCGAATGCTGCCATTGATCTCCGTGGTAACTCCGAATGTCGACGAGGTTGCTGCATTAACCGGGCTTCCGGCCGCCGAACCGCCGCCGGCTGTGGCCCGACTCCTGGACTTGGACGCAGATCCA
Organism: Candidatus Korobacteraceae bacterium; assembly: GCA_049519595.1. Classification (GTDB taxonomy): domain Bacteria; phylum Acidobacteriota; class Terriglobia; order Terriglobales; family Acidobacteriaceae; genus CAWBRT01. The sequence goes on from JBEKQP010000213.1 coordinate 7,842, forward strand.
AATCCAAGGCTCAGAGCAGCCGTTGCCTCCGGAGTGGTACTGCTGAAGAGCGGTGTCAAGGCGGTTGTGGTCACGGGCGGGCATCTGAGAAAGCCCACCGACATCCTTTTGTGGCGGCCTGAGGAAGAACTCCAAATTCTGGCTTTTCCTTCCCAACGAATCGAATCGCGCTCGACGCACGGCACCGGCTGCGCCTTTGCCGCCTCGCTCGCTTGTTCTTTGGCGCTTGGCAAGTCGCTTCCTGAAGCAGTGGTTCACGCCCAGCAATATGTATTTCGAGCTATTCAGACGGCCGAACCGGTCGG
>JBEKQP010000214.1:0-8114 GCA_049519595.1 Candidatus Korobacteraceae bacterium
CTGGTAAAGTAGCCGGGCTTTCGGCCCGGCGATGATCGTGCTGGATACGCTGACTCTGATCTGTTCTCACCTGTGCGCCAGCGCTGAAATCAAGGTCGGCAGAATTCACCGGCGACACGGGCTTGTCCGCGGGCCGTCACAGAAACTTGCCGATCGAATACGTCGAACCGACCTACCGCTGCTCGTGGGCTGGCGTTTACACGCGGGAATCAAAACCGAGTTGCATCTCCGCAATAATTGTGTCGGCTGCAGCAGCGGGGTCCGGTACAGCCGTAATCGGACGGCCCACCACCAGATAATCCGCTCCATTCTCGATTGCGGATCGCGGGTCCCCGGCTCGCTTGTGATCCTGGAGCTGCGTGCCCAGAGGCCGAATGCCAGGCGTAACCACTAAAAGATCGCCGTGCGTTGCGTCCTTGATTAGCTTGGCTTCTCTTGGGGAGGAAATAACGCCGTCGCAGCCCGCCTCTAGCGCTTTCATGGCGCGATGGAGTGCAAGTTCTTGGAGAGAACACTCGTAGCCAAGATCTCTAATATCCTTAACGTCCAGGCTGGTGAGTACGGTGACGGACAACAACTTCAGTCCACTGTTGCCCCTAGCCTCAGCCGCCGCCGTGACGATTTCGCTATTGCCGTGAATCGTCAAAAAACTCACGCCGGCTTCAACCACAACCTTCACCGTGCGCTTGACGGTTTCACCAACGTCGAACACCTTGAGATCCAGGAATATCTGCTTGTTGCGCGCCTGGAGTTCACGCACAAATTCGAGCCCGGTACCGGTGAATAGCTCCAGGCCAACTTTGAAAATCTCGACCCGGTCGCCAATTTGGTCGACAATTCGCCTGGCATCGCGAGCGGTGGGTACGTCAAGGGCGACCATCAGTCGCGAGCGGGCATTGGTAGAAGCAGTATTGCTGAGAGAAGTAGTCATAGTGAATTGATCGCTATCTGTCAGGAGATCTCAGCTTGTAAAGTATCCTAGGGCAATCTGTGAGGCAAGGATTTTGTCGACAGTGGGTCAGCTCGCGACGGTGTCCCAGGTTCGCCTGCGTTTGGCTAACGTGGGCGGGGGTTTCTTGAAGTTCGATGAGCCCCGAGTTCCGCCTATCCTGAAAGTGACCTGTGGTCTCCGGCAATTGCCGGACTGCATGTTCGCAGACAGGAAATTTGCTTGCATCCTCAGCCCCCAGACTTTATGATGCGGCGTTCCTAATCTCAAATGCTCGACTTGCAGGCGAGAGGTTGATGCCGGCCTTTTCCCCAGGATCGCTTTCCCCATCGCCCGTCACCGCTCAAGCGGGTGACAAGCCGGACAGCTATGCAAAAAAGGCGCTTCTGGCTTCAGCCGTGGGCTATGCCATGGACGGCTTCGATCTGCTTATCCTGGGCTTCATCCTCAGTGCCGTTTCCGCCGGCCTGCACCTGAGTGCGCCGCAAGCCGGATCTCTCGTCACTGGGACGCTGCTCGGCGCGGTCATTGGCGGCCTGGTCTTCGGCGTCCTTAGCGACTACGTTGGACGAATCAAGGTCCTGAGCTGGACAATCCTTCTCTTTGCTGCTTTTACCGGACTGTGTGCCCTCTCTCAAGGTTACTGGGATCTGCTCGCTTACCGCACCATCGCAGGTATTGGATTGGGCGGTGAGTTCGGAATCGGCATGGCATTGGCGGCGGAGTCCTGGCCGGCGAGCATGCGGGCGCGGGTGTCGTCCTATGTTGGTCTTGGCTGGCAAAGTGGGGTTTTGGCCGCCGCCGTGGTGACGCCGCTGCTGCTGCCGCACATCGGTTGGCGCGGCATGTTTGCGGTTGGCCTGGTCCCTGCCGTCGTTTCGTTCATCGTACGTCGAACGGTTGGCGAGCCCAAGCTTTTCGTCGAACGCTCACGCGGGCCGCGCGAAGGCATGCCAGTGTGGCTGCTCGTCAAGGACGCCGCGACCACCAAGATCAGTATCGGCGTGTTTATCCTCTGCTCGGTTCAAAATTTCGGATACTTCGGCCTGATGATCTGGCTGCCAACATACCTGTCGCGCCAGTTCGGCTACACCTTGACCCGCTCGGCTGTGTGGACAGGGGTCACGGTGCTTGGCATGTGTTGCGGGATCTGGACGTTCGGGCAGCTGGCCGACCGAATTGGCCGGCGGCCAGTGTTCTTCGCCTTCCAGGCTGGCGCCGCCATTATGGTGATTGTTTATTCCAACCTCACTACACCGGCGGCGTTGCTGATAGGAGGAGCCGTGATGGGTGCGTTCGTCAACGGCATGCTCGGCGGCTACGGCGCGCTGATGTCGGAGCTCTACCCGACACAGGCGCGGGCGACGGCACAGAACGTGCTGTTCAATCTAGGCCGCGCAGTCGGTGGGTTCGGACCTCTCGTGGTCGGTACGCTGGCCGTCCGCTACTCCTTTCATTTGACGATCGCCCTGCTGGCCGTGATCTATGTTATCGACATTGTGGCGACGGCGCTTCTCATTCCTGAACGAAAGGGAGCAGCGCTCCAATGACCGCCTCAGATAGTGTGCAGGGAGCGGCCGGACAAAGATGCGAATGTTCCCGTTCCGCGTCGGGAAAGAAGTTATTGCCGAGCGGGGTGGCGTCTGCCAAGCCCTTGGCCGAGATGAAAGATAAGACGCATGAATCGCTTTGAAGTAATAATCTATAGGTGGTGCTTAGCATAATGCCGATGCATGATGACATGGTGGCCATCCTTGAGAATCGTCCTCTCACCGGCGGCCATTACCTCTTGAGTCTGGATGCTCCACGACAAGCGTCGGCCGTGCGGCCAGGACAGTTTGCCATGCTGCGCATCCTTGGCCGCTCTGATGTGCTGCTGCGCCGGCCCATGAGCATCTTCAATGTCATGGCAAGCAGTCCCCGACGCGCGCCGCTGTTGCGTGGGACGGGGCGGAAGTCCCGGCCGGGGCAAGCGCCCCGCATCATGCAGCTTCTTTACAAGTCCGTGGGACGTGGGACGCGCTTGATCGCGGAACTGAAGAAGGGCGATAAGGTCGGGCTACTGGCACCCCTCGGCCATGGTTTCTTCGAGGAGGAATACCTGTCGCAAGCGCGCGAGGCTGACGAGATCCTTCATGTCGCTGGCGGCATCGGCATTGCGGCGCTGTTCCTACCCGCCAGGCGTTTGGCGGAAATGGGGTTCAAACAGCGGTTGTTTTTTGGCGCGCGGACCAGAGCAGATCTGGTGGGTACGGCGGAATTCAAGCCGCTGATGAGCGCCACGCTGCTGGCAACCGAGAACGGCTCGTCCGGATACCACGGCTATGTGACGCGTCCGCTGGAAGAGTATCTGGCCGCGCACACCAACAAGAAATTTCTGCTGCTGGCCTGCGGACCGGGACCCATGCTACGCGCTACGGTGGAGCTTGCCAAAAGTTTCCGCCATCCCTGCCTGGTCTCGATGGAAAACCGCATGGGGTGCGGGCTGGGGGCGTGCCTGGGCTGCTGCATCCGGGTCGAGAGCGAAGGCCACGAAGCTTACCAACGTGTCTGCACGGAGGGGCCGGTGTTCTGGGCGGAGAAGATTGTCTGGAAGTAGAGTTCGGGAAGATTGGAAATAAAGCATTCAGGATTGCACATGGCCAAAGGAAATTCCACGGGTAAGACCAAGGTCCAAGGCGCCGCCAGAGGTTCGGAGCTCACCGCTCAACTGGCGCATCCGGTGGCAGCAGCGGCGTCGGTCGAAGCATTCACGCCGCAGATTGAAACCGAGATTGCCGGAGTGCGTTTCCAGAATCCCGTGTGGACGGCGAGTGGGACATTTGGCTATGCCAAGGAATTCGCCCACCTCATCGATCTCAATCAGCTCGGAGCGGTTTGCGTTAAGGGCATCTCGGCGGACCCCATGGAAGGCAACCCGGAGCCGCGCATTTACGAAACCGCATCGGGAATGCTGAATGCCATCGGGCTTCAGAATGTGGGCGCAAAGCGCTTTCTGAGCGAGAAGCTGCCTTTCCTGCGTACGCTCAAAACACGTGTCGTGGTGAATGTTTTTGCTTATTCCACCGAGGACTACGTGCGCTGTATTGAAATCTTGAACCAGGGCGAAGGCATCGCGGCGTATGAACTGAATATTTCCTGCCCCAACACGCGCGCCGGCGGCATCGTCTACGGCAGCGATCCGCGCCTGACGGAAGAAGTGGTGGCGGCGGCGAAAAGGGCGGCGCGCTATCCGGTCTTCGTCAAACTGTCGCCCAATGTCGCTGATATAACGGTGTTCGCGCGCGCGGCGGAAAACGCGGGCGCCGATGCGCTCACCCTCATCAACACGTTCATCGGTATGGCGATCGATATTGAAACCTGCACGCCTCGTATCTCGAATGTCACGGCTGGACTCTCCGGGCCGGCCATCAAACCGTTGGCCCTGCGCATGGTCTATCAGGCTGCCCGGGCCGTAAAGATTCCCGTCATCGGTATCGGCGGTATCGCGAGCGCCGAGGATGCATTGGAATTCATCATCGCCGGCGCGCGTGCCGTCCAGGTGGGCACCGCCAACCTCTACGATCCCGGAACCTCATTGCGGATCGTGGAAGGTATCCTCGATTTTTGCCGTCGCAAGCGGCTACACCTGTCGGATCTGGTGGGATCGCTGAAGGTCGCTACCAAGAAGGTTTGACTGCGATCCGCAGTGTCCTATCCCTGTCAAGAGTCCATGCGAGGCGCTACCGTGTGCAAGGCGAGTGTGCTGCGTGCAACCGGCTGCGGGTTCGCCCTACGCAAGCATCTTTTTCAACAGTCGGCCGAATCAGTTGATTTGAGTCTCCGTTATCCAGCGACGCAGGTGGAAGCGATCATATTCGCATAGGCTGGCGAACTTCAGTCCTGCCCGGCCTGTGGAATCGCACCACATAACGTCGGCTGCTCCCGAAATCTCGATTTTTGTTTTTGGGAGAGGAAACTGGAACTCTACTCGCCAACCCTGCTGCAAAATCTCCATGCCTTGGATGGCCATGCCGTTTTCGCTCAGATTGAGCAGAAAGCCGGGGGTGTCCGTCGTCTTGGTGAGATAGACCAAAGGCTTGACTTGAATGCGCGAACTTCGCCTTTTATTGGCCGTGTGACTGATGGCTTCTTCGGGGGTAGTCATCGAGCACCGATCCTTGCACGAGGATTCTAAGTCCTGCGGAGCCTACTAAATGCACGTTTCTTGCCATAGTAAGCCATTGAATGGCAGACAGTTAGCGCCCAAGCAGGACCAGTGTCCATGTTTGGAATAAGCAAAGATGTGCAGAATCTTGCGCAGTGCTCAAGTTCTGCGGCCAAGCCAGATTACGGTGAAAGTGCGCCCCAGTTTCGCCGCTCTATGAACATCGGCGGCTCGTAGACGAGGCCGTTCTTCAGGCGGCGCTCCTCGCGTCGATGCTTCCACAGCAACACCGGACCCACCGCTCGCGACATCCACCTTGTCACTCCGCCAAATTCGCCTTCGATTTCAAGCCGCAGGTTGTGAATCCGCTGGCTGATCTCGCTGTTCGCGTCCTTGAGTTGACGCTCCATGACCCACAACGCCGCCGTATACCACGTCCTCAGTGGTTGAGCTTCAAAGTCGAAGCGGGCACGCACCCGCGCATCGGAGCAATCTCGGTAGCGCCTCCAACCCTGAAGCATGGTCTCGCAGATACGGTAAAGACTGGGTCCGTTCAACTCATAGTCGCGAAGGAATGCCCAGTCCAGGAACCGCTTCGAGTCATCGCGCGAAATGGCGGCGTGCCGGAAGTTGAATTTGTGCTGACCGTGAATGTCCGCCAGGTCGATGCCATCCAGCATGCGTCCCTCTTCCAGCATTTGCTGGTATAAAGGTGTGCCCGGAACCGGCGTGTACAGCATGAACTGATGAAAGTCGGTCTGGTGAGCGATGGCGTGCTCAATTTCCCGCCGAATGTTTTCTGGTGTGTGGTGCTCCAGGCCGATGATGGTCGACCCCAACAGCTTGATGCCATGCTGGCGTAACTCGTGCGCGAGTTCCAGGGTGTTTGTACCGTTCAGCTTGTCGTAAGTCGAGTGCGGTGATTCCAGGCCGATCCATACCCATGTCACGCCTAATTCCACCAGTTCCTCGACCGTGTACTGGCGGAGCGCGTTGGCGGAAGCGAACACGTAGAACGACCAGCTCTTGTTGTGTTCCTTCATGAGCGCGAGCAATTCCATCGCGCGCCGCCGGTGGAGGAGAAAATTCTCATCCATCATGAAGAAGAAGCGGGCATGCATGGAGTGTTCCATCTGGCTCATGATCTCGAACAACTCACGCCCAGTGTCGTAGAAGTTCGTAAACTTCCCCTTGCCACCGAAGAAGGAGGATGTGGTGCAGAAGTTGCAGCCCATGGGGCAGCCGACGGAAGGGATGATCGTCACTGCGGCATCTCCAGGTCTCTCGTGAACCGCTTGCCCCATGACTCGGAAATTGAAGCCGGAAGCAATCGACGGATGCCGTATCGGCGCATTCGGATCTTCCCCGAGGTAGCGCCGCATCCAGGCGATTCCTTCCCCTTGCACGATGTGATCGGCGTCGATCATCTGATCGATGCCTGGAATAGCCGCTACATGCCCGCCTACGACAACTTGGGATTGTGGAGAAAGCCGCCGCACCATGCGGCACATCTCGCGGACCTTGCCGACATTCACGATGATCGACGAGATACCGACTACATCGTAGTTCTGGCTGTTCAATTCGCGCGCGAATGCCTCGCGCGTGGGAAAGTCGAGCACCGTACAGGGAGCGGAAATATTCTCCTGAATCATCATGATGCCCCAGGAGCGATGAAATATCCGGGGCGAAAATGCGCCCTGGGCGCGGGTGACCTGATTCTGGTAAAGCTCCATCGGATTGATGGCTCGACTGCCGAACTGGTCGTCTTGCGAATACGGGCCGAATACGGAGCTCAGCAAGACGTGAGCGTTGCCGGCCTTTGGATGTGTTTCCACCTTTTGCGATCCTCGTCTAACAGCTGCGGAAAAACGCGCCGGGCAACGAGCGAGGTGCTATGTGAAGTGGGTACGCCAAAATACTTGTACAAGAGCGCGTAAACTCACCCCTACCTGAAGCTTGTCTTTCCGCAGCATGCTAAGTAGCTGATGTGCTGTTTGAATCGTAGTCATCTCTGCACAGTTGCGCCGTGACAAAGAAAGAAAGTACAGAAAAATTACAATTCGACGGACCGCCGACGAGTGGAGCATGTGCCCCGCCAAGGCAGCGGGGCGGGCGGTTATTGTTGTAATCGCGTGATGCCGCTGAAGGATTACTGACGTAACTTGCAAAGGCGAGTGCCGGGAGTTATTTTCCATTCTGCACAGACAACTGACTGTGCCGTAAGGGCCGGTGCTCTTGGGGGAGGGAATCGGTCTTATAACGCTAATCATCCGTACTTTACTTTTTCACTTTAGAAGGCTGATATCCGAGAGGATGTCGGCCTTGTTTTTTGAGGAGTGTGCCAAGTTAGCTCAGTTTAGCGGAAGCTGTACTTGTCAAAGCAGCCGGGCGCTTTTAGCCCGGCGGTGAACGCAGAAAACACTAACTGCTCTGGTTGCGTCAGGTAGATTCAATTCTCAGGTTCGCCTCGCAAGTCCACGTCTGCGCAGGCGAAAGTGTAAAGTGTTTGCAGGAGATCAGAATGCCAGATGCCGCGTTTTTCCAGCCGGAACTGTTTGAATTCCTGCGGCAGTTGAAACGCCACAACGACCGGGAATGGTTCGCCAAGAACAAGGTGCGGTACGAGCAAGTCGTTCGCGATCCGGCCTTGCGGTTCATCGCCGAGTTCCAATCACCGCTCTCCCGCATCAGCCTGCGTTTCGTTGCCGACCCGCGCCCCACGCGTGGTTCTTTATTTCGTATTTACCGCGATACCCGCTTCGCCGCCGACAAACGTCCCTTCAAAACGCATGTGGGCATGCATTTCTTGCATGCCGGCGGCAAGGACGTACACGCGCCGCTTTTTTACCTTCATCTGGAACCTAGAGCATGTTTCGCGGCGGCTGGAGTATGGCACCCGGATAACCGCACTCTCACCAGGATTCGCGTGGCCATTGTCCAGCAGCCCGCGCAGTGGGCAAAGGTGACTCGGAAGCTGGAACTTGAAGGCGACAGCCTGACGCGACCTCCCCGGGGATA
>JBEKQP010000215.1:0-8099 GCA_049519595.1 Candidatus Korobacteraceae bacterium
AGTCGCATTTCGTCACATTCACTTGCTATCATCGACTTCCCAATCTCGAGGATGAGAAGCTGCGAAACGTGTTCGTCACAGCATTTGAACAGACCCGTTTACGATATCGGTTCCACGTATATGGATTTGTAATTATGCCTGAGCACGTTCATCTGCTGATTTCAGAGCCGGAGCGCGGGACAGTTGCCAATGCTATTCAATCGCTGAAAATATCGTCAGCAATGCGGTCGACCGGATTTCGCAATGACGGCGAACAGCGCTGGCCGCTATGGCAGAAGCGCTATTACGACCGCAACGTCAGAGACTACGACGAGTTCGTCGAGAAGTTGCGATACATTCACCGCAACCCGGTCAAGCGCAGATTGGCGGAGAAGCCAGGAGACTGGCAGTGGAGCAGCTTTCGACACTATTTGACAGGCGAGGACAGTGGTGTGGAAATCGAATCTCAGTGGACAGCCGGCAAGCGAGATGCGAGCGGAACTGACACCCCACATTAAGGGCTGAAGCCCTAAATGTGGGCCACCCACGGAGACACTCTGATCGATATGTTCGAAAAACTCGAACTGGGACTGACGCCAAAGCTCACTTATGAGATCGATCAAAAGTTTTTTAATGACTGCAAGAAATAGCTAAGAACCAGCGGAGAGTAGCTCTACCGCTCTATTGCGCTCCGCCGAACGTCAGCCTCAGTCCGCCCCTCGCCATCACCGGAGGCCCAAGCTGGACGATCGGCGTGCGGGCAACCTGGTAGCGGCGGTCAAACATATTCTCGGCAGCGCCGTAGACCTCGAGTCCGCGATGAATCTGATGCGATAGATAGGCGTCGGCCGTGAAGAATCCGTTCAGCGGAAACTGGTTTTGATCATCGTCGAACTGCTTACCCACGTAGCGCGCTTGCATGGCGAAGGTAAGTATCTTCGGATTGGAGTAGCGTAACTGCGCGGTGCCAACATTCCGCGGCACCTGAGGCACGGTGAGTCCCACCAGCGAAGCGTTGGCCGGAGAGCTCAGCACCACGGCGGCCGAGTACTGGTACCCCGTCTCGAGGGTGATGGTTTTGGTGATCTTGGTTTGCGCGGAGACATCCACGCCTTGCGAGCGCGTTCGTCCCAGGTTCTCTCGCACGCGGGTGATCAGTGCGGGTGTTGAGGTGAGCGTTACGTTCGAAACCGGGTCGGTAATGATGTCGTAAAAATAACTGCCGCGCAGTACCAGTCGATTGCCGATGCGTGAACTCAGTCCGGCTTCGCCGCCAGTGAGCCGCTCCGCCACAAGATTCGGGTTCGCATCCGTCACCACGTTGCCGACGCGGAAGCTGCGGTACAGCTCATCCAGGCTCGGCGCGCGGAAGGCACGGCCGACGGATGCAAACGCCGTCAGTGTGTCGGTGATGGAATAGCGTATCGCCGCCCGTGGGTTGAAGGCAGTCTCATTGCGGTCGGGGTAAAGCGTCGATGCGGCCGTTGCGCTGCTCACGATGGGCGTAGTGATTTCGTGTCCATTTTCATTGACCCAGTTATCCATGCGCCCGCCAATCGAGAGCAGCAGCTTCGACGTAAGCCGAAGGCGATCCTCGCCGTAAACGCCGATCGTGCGTTGCGAGCCGCCGTTGTTGAGATTTGCCGTGGGAACCCCAGCCGTATAAGCCAATTCCTGATCGTTGCCACTTACCCACTGCGTGTCCAGACCCGCCAGCAACGTTTGCCGGCTGCCGGCCGGGCGCGACCATAGCACACTGGAACCCATCTGCGATACCGGTACCGTCTGATAGCGAGTTAGCACTTCGGAGTTCCGGTCGGCCGAAACCGAGCTGAAGGTTTGCCAAAGGCTCTCGGTTCCGCCAAATAGGCGTACCCCGAAGCTGCCCAGCTTTCGCGAAGAAAAATCGACCCCTGTCCGCAATTGACGTAGGTCGGCGCTGTTGACCTGAAGGATGGTCCCATTCTGGCGCGCGTCCTGGTAGTAGTTTCCGCCTAAAAAGACGCGTGCGTTGCCGCCGAAAAGCCGCTCCAGCAGCAGATCCCCGGTCTGGTGTTCGGAGTTCACCACGGTATCGACGGCGCCGCGCTCACTGGCGGCCAGCGGCATGTAGCCGTTGGTATTGAAGCCCTCGCCGCCGGCGATAACATTCCATTTGCCCATGCGCACCGCGCCCATGGCCGACCCGATCGGAGTATTGGAGCTTCCGAATGTCGTATCCGCTGTGAACCATGTTTCGAGCGGATTCTTGCGAATGACATTGATTACACCGCCCATGGCCTCTGAGCCGTAAAGGTCCGACTCGCTTCCTTGCACCACCTCTATGCGGTCGACGGCAGCACCCACGAACTGTCCCCAATAAACCCATGCGCCGTAGGGATCGGCTGCGGGAATGCCATCTTCCAGCACCAGCGCCCGGCTGGCGGCGTTGGCGCCCACGCCGCGTAAAGAGACGCCCCCTGTTGTTCCATTTGTGCTCCAACCTGGCGTGCGGCGGAAGAGCTTGAATCCGGGAACCTCGCGCAAGGTGCCTTCCACGGTCATTGCTCCGCTTGTCTCCAGCTTTTCGCTGTCCACCGTGGCCACATTGGGTTGCGGCGTTTCATCTGCGGCAGTCACGGTAACGCGTTCTTCCACACGGCTTACTGGTAGAACGATGTCAAGGCCATCGTGCCTCTTCTCCGGATTCCACGGCAGGATAACGCGGGCAAACCCGGGCGCGGTGACCGTCAGCGTGCCTGAAGTGTCGCTTGCATCTGGAATTACAAACCGGCCCTGAGAATCCGACTGCGCTCGCAGCTTCACATTCCGCAAGGTCAGCACAGCCTGCGCACCCGCAATCGGCGCGCCAGAGGAATCGTGCACAGTGCCTTCCAGGGATGAAACAGTTGAAGCGCGCAAGCCGCCTGCACCTAAGACAATCAGAACTAGAACACCGAAAAGGTAGCGGAGGGGAACTCGAGGCATTAAGCACCGGTCGTGAACGGATTATCTGGGCCCAATAAACTAAGAGGGCAGAGATGCTGTCCAGAGTTGCACGGACGCAGCATGCCAACCGACCACGCTTTCGCCTCCGGGCATTCCCTTCGCTAGCGCGCGGCTTGAGGAGAAAGAGAAAACTCCGCCTTGTGTAAATCTGGATTAACTTTTCCGGATTGCGCTACCCACAACAGTAAGCGGATACTTTTGACCAGGTCGGTTCAAAGCGCGGCGCAAACGGCGAGTTATCGAAGGAGGTCGTCACCGGTGATTGATCCATTGGAAGCAGCGGTGGTACGCGAAACGACGCAACAGCTCATCAGGATTCCGTCAATCAATCCGACCCTTGCGCCCGAGGGCAAAGGTGAATCGGCAATTGCCACATTCGCACGAGGATGGATGCTGGAGCACGGCATGCGAGGCTGGCTCGAAGAGCCCGCGCCAGGCCGGCCGAATGCGGTTGGCGAAAGCGGTAACGGCCGCGGTCCAACGCTCGTACTGTGTGCTCACCTGGACACCGTGTCCGCCTCTGGAATGACAATCCCGCCCTTCGATGGATTTGTCGAGGGCAATCGTGTCTACGGAAGAGGAGCCTTTGACATGAAGGGCAGTGCGGCGGCAGTACTTTGCGCCGCTGCTTCCGTCGCACGGGACGATGTCAATGGAAAGTTGCTCGTCGCCCTGGTGTCCGATGAGGAGTATGCCAGCATCGGTGCGCAGCACTTCGTCGAGCACCACAAGGCTGATGCCTGCATCTTGACCGAGGCCAGCGAGGGCAAACTCATTCTGGCGCACAAGGGATTCGTCTGGGTGGAAATCATAACTTCAGGCAAAGCCGCGCACGGCAGCCGATGGGACCTTGGAGAAAGCGCGATAGGAAAGATGGGCCGCATCGTTTCCGCCTTCGAAGACTTCGACCGTAATGTCTTGCGCGAGCGTCGGCACCCGCTGGTCGGGCCCGCGTCGCAGCATTGCGCTCTCATTCAGGGAGGTACCGGGCTTTCGACCTACTCCGAACGCTGTTCGTTGCAAATCGAGCGCCGTACTTTGCCGGGAGAAAAAACGGAGGACGTGATGGCCGAATTACGCGACGTAATTGCCAAGGCAGGCGAGCGCGCCGAGTTGCGCTGCATCCTGGAACGTCCTCCCCTGACCTGCGATCGTGACCAGGCCATTGCCGGTTTTGTTCGCGAAGCCGCGCGCAAAGTGACTGGACAACTGCCCGAAGAAGCCGGAGTCGCTTATTGGATGGATGCCGCCCTATTCGCCGACGCCGGTATTCCAACCGTGAATTACGGCCCAAGCGGCGCCGGCGCCCACGAGGCTGTCGAGTGGGTCGATATCGATTCCGTCGTGCAATGCGCCGCCGTGCTGGCGAATGCGGCCAGAATGTTCTTCGCCGGGTAAAGTCGAGTAGGTGCCGACCACGTGGAGGGTCAACATGCCAGAGCGTATGCCAGCCATTTTCTTCGGACACGGTAATCCGATGAATGCCCTGCTTCGCAACCAATTTTCGGAAGCGTGGGCTGCTATCGGAAGAAAAATTCCACGTCCCCGAGTCATCCTCTGCATCTCAGCGCACTGGTACATTCCGGATACCGCTGTGACAGTCAGCACTTCTCCGAGAACGATTCATGACTTCGGCGGGTTTCCGCCGGAACTATACCAAGTGCAGTATCCGGCACCCGGTGACCCGGAGCTTGCTGCGCGCTTGCGGAAACTGCTTGCTCCGTTGCCGGTGAGATTCGATCAAAGCTGGGGATTGGACCATGGAACGTGGTCCGTGTTGTGCCACGTCTATCCGCGCGCCGACATCCCGGTCGTACAGCTCAGCATCGACGAGACCCAACCGCCGGCGTTCCATTACGAAATCGGAAAACGTCTTGCTTCCCTGCGCGAGGAGGGTGTTCTCATCGTCGGCAGCGGCAACGTCGTCCACAATCTGCACGCGTACGCTTGGGGACAACGCGCAATTGAGCCGTATGAGTGGGCGATCTCCTTCGAGTGGCGGGTACGCGAACTGCTGCTGTCCGGGGAAACGGCACCACTAGTTGACTACGAAAAAAAACTCGGCAGAGACGCCTTGCTTGCAGCTCCGACACCCGACCATTACCTGCCGCTGCTCTATGTTATTGGCAGCAGAGCGGCAGCAGAACTCGTTGCGTTTCCGGTTGAGGGCGTGGATGGCGGCTCGATTTCCATGCTTACCGTGCAGATAGGCTGAACGCGGTTCGACATTGAATTAATCTTGATTTTTTACTCCAGATCGAAACGATAACGCGTTTTTTTTTACAAACGGCAGCATCCTTTCCACGAACAGGCGCGTCTATCTGATTACAGACTTACACCGGGCGCTTACCACAGATAAAGCAGCCTGCAGATTTGAGCTGCTTCTACAAGCTGTAAGGTCCTTCCAAACGAAGTTACCCTTCACAATCTCCCAAAATAAACCCCGCGCCCGCGGTGTGTCCGGGACGAGGCGTCGTCTAGCTTGGATTCGAATGTCACTGCGCGCGTCGTTCATCCAGCAAGCTGGCGATTATGGTCGCTGCCGCCCTACTGGGATTAGCGGACCCTAGTGATTCTTTGGATGATTGCGTTTACGCTTGAGCGCCGGAGTCTTGGACTGGGGCGATTCCTTTTGCTGATCGAGCGTAAGCATCGGTTCCGAGAAGAACTTCTTAAGAAATCCCGTGGGAATGCTGGCGCTCAGGATGGCGCGGTCTTTTTCCTGCTGAACCTTGATGCTCTCGAAGACAGCCTTCACGTCGGGGTCGCTTCCCGACGTGTGCAAGCTGCTCTCGATCGACTTGAACACTTCCAGAAAAGCACTCGCCTGGCTGGTGAACTGTCGCGCCTGCTGTTCGCCTGCCAACAGGAATTCAATCTTTGCGTGCACCGCGCCCACATATCGAACGGATGCAATCGCCAGGCTGCCGTAAGGCAGAAGCACCTCAAACCCGCCTGGCAAAGGATATGGACTTGCAGCCCGCGGATCAGCAGGAGCCGGGGGAATCCTGGCGATGGCCCATATCAGACTGGCGAAGGGCACGTCACGATAATACTGCGCCAATAGCGACGGCCCGCGAACGGGCAGCGCCAGGTGTCTGGAGCGGCCGATCACGCCGCGGATGATCTCTGGGTCGGTGACGTTGGAGATAGCCACGGTGTCGATGTTCAAGATGGCCACGCGTACGGTTCTGTCCTCAACGGGAACATTAAAAATATCAACGCCGTCGTAGCTGTCGACTGATTGGCTGATCTTCTTGAGGTAGGCGTTCACCCGCTGATGATCGAAGTGTCCCACCAGCACCTGCGAGAAGTGGTTTTCCCCCGTGCGGCCATCGACCGGCGTGCCCAGGTGTATGGCAAAGGCAGCTTCCTCGAGATCGCGTTCGAAATCGAAGCCGGTCTGGCGAATAAAGTCCTCGTATTCGGGTTCGTGCTTGGGAGCTGGTGCGTTGCTGAAGGACGTCAAACGGTGAACACTGCGTAAGTTCAGATAGACGACGCCGTCACATTCCGGCAACAACCGCGCCGCTTCGGGCGCTGCATGTCGGCGAACCAGCAAGAGAGCGGCGACGGCCAATGCCAACAGCACCAGAACGATGCTGGAGAACAAAAGGCGTTTTGTTCGCGCCATCATTGGCATTTGCGACCGCCCGCTTCGTCGGCGGGCAGAAATTCAGGTAGAATCATGGCCGAAGCTGAATCATAGCACCGCTGGGCGGTGACGCAGCAGGCGCCAGGCGGACACGTGCGCACTGGCAAGGGGTAGTGGCTCAGTTTCCTGAGCCACTATCTGGCAAGGGTGCAGGTTGCGTGCCTGCTTTCAATGTGCTAAGCTCTGTTCTTTGTGTGGGCACTAAAGTTTTGGCAGTGTCACGCCCTAAAATTTAGTGTGTGTGCTTGATGTGCGGTTCCAGCATCGCTGGCGTAGCTCAGCTGGTAGAGCATCTGATTTGTAATCAGAGGGTCGGGGGTTCAAATCCCTTCGCCAGCTCCAAGTTGCTTTCCGGGTACGCGAGCGGGCAGATTGGCGCAATAGCGCGCAACCGTTTTTGCAATCCACAGGGACCTGCCGGTGAATGCGGCGGCCAAGGCGTCAGGAAGATGTCTTGGGTGCCTACAGCTGTTGCGCGTGAACGCGCGGACTACCGCAGGAGGCTTCAGCCGGTGATGTGCTTGAAGCAGATCTTTGAAACTTGAGTCTTGGTTCGGAGCCTATGGCAGTGAGGCATCGCTCCACCGTAGAATCGGGACGTGCACAGGTGGGTGAGCGGTTAAAGCCAACAGACTGTAAATCTGTCCGCCCTTGCGGCGTTCGGTGGTTCGAATCCACCCCTGTGCACCAGCATTTTGTTCGCCCGGTTGTCCTGACCGGCGGCAGTGGCCCGGTGATGCGTGAGACGAGAAACGAAGTTATGGCTGGCATTATCGATTTACAGCGGGCTGGGCGTACTGGAATGGTTGACGCTGGGCGGGAAGATTCGTCTGGCCGCTTTAATGATTTTGGGTTTCTTCGTGATTCGTACCCTGGTTCAGGACCGCAGGGCAGCCTCGCAGGAGCGCGACGAACAGCAGTAGCGCGGCCGAGACCCTGAACGGAGTGAGGGACCTCTGGCTGTAATTGAGCGGGAGTAACTCAGTGGTAGAGTCTCAGCCTTCCAAGCTGTTGGTCGCGGGTTCGATTCCCGTCTCCCGCTCCAGGAATTTGAATCGCGCGTAGTTTGCAGGTGAATAGAGTTTAGAAAGCTGATGTAGCTCAGTTGGTAGAGCACTCCCTTGGTAAGGGAGAGGTCATCGGTTCAATCCCGATCATCAGCTCCAAAGTTTCGCAGTTGGCTGAATGGTGCTGAACGCGCCGCCCGCGCAGATGTGATCCGGCGGGCCGGTTTCATTGCGTGAGTACAACTTGGCCGCGCAAAGCGGTCGATCCAAGTCGTCAAAGGCAGTACGCAAATCAAACGGTAATTACTAGGGCAGAAAGCAATGGCGAAAGAGAAATTTGACCGCAGCAAGCCGCACGTGAATGTTGGGACGATTGGTCACATTGACCATGGCAAGACGACGTTGACGGCGGCGATCACGAAGGTATTGCAGAAGCACAATCCGAAGATTGTCTTCCGCTCGTTCGACTC
>JBEKQP010000216.1:0-8006 GCA_049519595.1 Candidatus Korobacteraceae bacterium
GGCGTCACTTACGAGGGCTTGAACCTCGCCGCCGTGCAGCGCCTCGGGGTGGTGGTGATCGTGGAGAACAATCTCTGGGGCTTCTCCACACCGTCGGATCGGCAGTTCCGCGTTAAGGACCTTGCCGAGCGTTCGATTGCCTACGGCATTCCTGGCGTGATCGTCGATGGGACCGATGCCTGCCAGGTGTATGACGTGACGCGAGACGCTTGCGAACGCGCACGCCGCGGCGAAGGCCCCACGCTCATCGAGGCGAAGATGATGCGCATGAAGGGACACGCCATGCACGATGCCGCCCAGTACGTGCCTCGTCCGCTTTATGAATACTGGTTGAAGCGCGATCCCATCGAGCGCTTCCGTCACTATCTCGTGGAACGGAAGCAATGGCTTACCCATGACGAGCACGAAAAGCTGGTAGCTGAAGTCGGCGCGTACGTCGAAAGCGAGCGAGCTAAGGCCGAGACCTCGCCCATGCCCAGCCCGCAAGAGGATGCCAGGCACCAGGGCGCCTACTGCGAGGGGAAGTGCCACACCGTGCTGCCGAAGTACGCGGAGGTGAAGTTTGGGGTGAAGGGAAAAGCATGAATGTGTCGTAGCTACGACTATGAATACCGATCAGAAGATTATCAAAAACAAAGTGGGAGTGTTGAAGCTCGCCGCTGGGAGCCCCACGTTCCGCCCATTTTTTCCATCGCGAAGCTGATTACAAGGCACTCGGCGGGTGCAGCCTTTCCGCTAAACTTGTAGGGTGCTGATGCCTCTTGAATTCCGCCCGGAAAGCGACGAGCAGTTCTTCGAGCAACTGCCGGCATCGCCCGCCGTATTCGTGCTTCGCGGCGAGCAGGCCGCTGCCGAAGCCTACGTCAGCAAAACCGCTAATCTGCGGCGGCGCGCCCGGCGACTGCTTGCCAACGCAAGCGCAACAGCGTTGGCTAAGCCCGATGCCACCACCCGACGGCTCAATCTGCGCGATCGCGTACGCTGGCTTGAATACACGCCGACGGGCTCCGATTTTGAATCGGGATTCCTGCTCTACAAGCTGATGCGGCAGGAGTTCCCGCAGCTTTACGAGAAACGGCTCCGGCTCCGGCCCGCACCGCTGCTTCGTCTCATTCTGGAGAACCGCTACCCGCGGCTTGTGGTCACCGCCCGCCTCGGCGGTCTCCAGGGGAAGTCCGCCTACTACGGGCCGTTTCCCACCCGCGCCGCCGCCGAGAAGTTCGCGAGCGATGCGCTCGACTTCTTCAAGGTACGGCGCTGCCCCGAAGAGCTGAATCCCGACCCAGCGTTCCCCGGCTGCATTTATTCAGAGATGAAAATGTGTCTTGCGCCCTGCTTCCGGGGATGCACCGACGAGGTCTACGCCGCCGAGGTGACGCAGTTGGAGCATTTTCTTTCCACCGGCGGCCGTTCGCTGCTGTACGCGGTAGCTGCCGAGCGCGACCGCGCCAGCCAGGCACTCGAGTTTGAAACCGCAGCGGCGATGCACGCGCGCTTCGAAAAAATTCAGACGCTCATGCGCGAGCTGCCGGAGATCGTTCACCGCCTCGACCAACTGCGTGGCGTCATGATCCAACCCTCCGCCCAGCCAGGTGCGGTGGCGCTGTTTAAGATTGAAGGCGCGCGCATCTTTGATCCCGTTATGTTCGCTCCGGCAAACCTCACGATAGCCACCGAGGGCACCGACTCGTTTGGCCATGCCGTGGAGTGGAAGATCAAGACACCGCAATCAATGGAAGCGCGCGCCACCGAGGCGCTTGCATCGGTGGCACCGGCCCGAATCAAATCAGGCCCGGAACTCATGGAGCACCTTTCGATTCTTAAGCGGTGGTATTACCGCAGCTCCAAGGTCGGCGAACTGTTCCTCACCGACGAAAAGGGAGAGCTTCCTATGCGCCGCATCGTGCGCGGCATTTCGCGCGTGCTCAAGGGCGAGTCCCCGCAACCCGATCTCACCGAAATGGCACGTGACTACTGGATCAATCGTGGCCGCGAGGCAGAAATCAAGCCCGACTAGCGCATGCAATTTCAGATTTCAGATTGTTGATTTCAGATTTTGATTGTGCAGTGAGTAGGAATGCGGTCGTAGGATCACGCGAACGATCCCCCAACTTCGTTTTTCAATCTGAAATCTTCAATTTGAAATCTGAAATGGATTTTCTGAAGATCACCCGAATCCCCCGCCGCCAGTGTTCATCGAGTCCCAGCAGCTTCCACTCAATTTCCGGCGAGAGGTGTCGCAGCAGACAATCCGTGGTGGGATGCACGTGCAGTGACGGCGCGGCCATCAGCAGCAGCGGGGGCTCCGACGAGAGTTCGCGTCCGGGGAAATAGCCAAAGCGCTGGAATTCACCGCGCTGCTGGTGCCAGCGCACGCGCGCCCAGTAATCAAGTCCCTGCAACGGAAGGTGCATATCTTCTTCCGCCTTCAGCTCGATCACCACCAGCCGCCCCTCGCGGGTCACGCCGAGCAAATCGATCATGGCGCGATCGCCAGCCGCGAAGGCAGGCACTTG
The DNA here is from genome assembly GCA_049519595.1 of Candidatus Korobacteraceae bacterium. Lineage (GTDB taxonomy): Bacteria > Acidobacteriota > Terriglobia > Terriglobales > Acidobacteriaceae > CAWBRT01. Next base: position 2,517 of record JBEKQP010000216.1, read on the forward strand.
CGAGTAGACGACTGCCGGATCAAGCCGCTCGTCAAGCGCGCCGAGCTCTCGCCTGACGCTCGCCTCCAGCCACCGCTCCGGGCTGCTGCGATGCAGTGGATGATGCCGATCTGCACCATCGCGCATGGCGGCAACTCGCTTGACGAAGTCGCGGAAGCGAGACTCGGTTTTAGCGTCCACCGCGATCTCCGGACCAACCGTAGGCGCTTCAGTATCGGGAAAGAGCAGAACAGGCTCAGTGCGAAACGAACCCGCAACCTCGCGCACTGCGGCGCGGGCAAACTCTAGGCCGTGGTAGCGGAACGAGACCTCGGCGGCGGAGACGACCTCGATCTCCACGCGCGGCAGAATCCGCTGCACCTGCGCAATTGCCGCAGCGAAGCGTGCGGCGGTCCGCTCGCGGTCTGCTGCCTGCACCAACCGTGTGGAAAGGTTACCCGCATCGCGCGGGTCTAGTTCCTCCAGCGTCTCGGTTCGCTCGTCGAACTCCGAAAGCTCCCACCGCGCAAGCGCGTGATTGAGATGCGCCAACCGAAGCCTCACCACCTCCGCCCGGCCGCGCGGCACAATTAATCGTGCCCCGGCAACGTGCATGCGGTCGGCATAGCGTTCGCGGCAATGCTCCATCCAGAGCACCGCGGTCGCAATCGTCCCGTCGACAGCCGATTGTGCCTCGCCCGCGCTAACTCCCACAACCGCCATGGCCGAGTTGCCGCGCCGCAGGATGCCCCTTACATAGGCCGGCCCGAACGAATGCTCTAGATCGGGAGCCGAAACCATGTTCTGCAACTTCCATCCGGGGTTCGACTTCTCTAGCATGCGCCCCAGCATCCGCTGAAACCCGGCGCGGGCAATGCGCTTCGCCGTCGGTGCGCGCCGTTCGCGGTCGCCACAGATTTCCAGCCTTGCTGGCTTTGTCTGCCCAAAGCGCAGTACTTCCAGCTTGAGCACGCCATTCTTTGTTTCCGCGCCAACAACCCGGCGCACGATGTTGCGATCCTCCGACCATATCTGCAACACGCAGCGCTCACCCTCCGCCCGCAACGAAAACTTCGCCGTGCTGAAGTCGAACAGCACCTCGCCGCCCTCGATCACCAGCGCCGCCGGGGCATCAGCAATGATCGCCTGTAGTTGTTCAGCGACGAGTTGGCAAAGAGAAGGAGAATTCATTCCGGGGTCATTTGGATCATGGCGTTGGTGTATCCCAAGAACGATAATTCCAGCGTGTCACCCATACCTCAAGCAAGAACGGTAGTTCCAGCGCGTCGCCTTTTCCGGCGTGTCACCCTGAGGAGCGTCCGCTAGGACGCGACGTGAGGGTCTATGCATTGTATTTGCTTTTTCCGACCCTCGGGTAGCATTCGGCGAAATGTGTCTGGCTCTGCATGTGATCCACTCACCCGGCCACACCCTTCTTCAAAGACCGTGAAATGACTAAAAGATCGGAAGCTGTGAGCAAATGTGCACAGATTCAGCGGTGATGGGACTCTATCATCGTCTCTGGATACGTATCAAAGGAGAATCACATGACTTCCAAGAAATTATTTGCTACCGCTATGGGGCCGCTCGTTGCGCTCGCCCTATCGTTGCCTGCAATGGCGCAGACCAACACGGAATCTCGCAGCGACAGCAGCACGACAACCACGTCGCAAGATGAACCGCGACGGGCCGAAACCACTCAGACGACTGAGACTAAGAGGAAGTACAAGAAACACCACCATAATGTAAAGGAAAGCGAAAAAACCACCACGACCGCCGAGCCCCGGCACAATGACGAGCAGAGAAGTACAACGACCACAGAGAGCCACGAACAGCACGAGGAATACACGCAGCAATAGTCAATGGGCGGGTGGCCCATCTTACCCGATTTTGGGTAGGGTGGGCTGTTCCTGCTGGGCTCAAACCTCCGGCGGATCCAACAATCCCATTGCCGCTATTGCGATGGTGAAGGCTACATGTGGAGCGAGAGAATCATCAAGATCTGCTTCTTCAGCGACGTCGCTCCCGTCTACAAGCCCGGCGCGAAATCGTACACCAGGCAGACCCTGAGATCCTCGAAGAGTGGAAGTGGAGGGGGACTCCCACCCGGTTCCACGGTGGCATCATCTGCACGGGACAGACGCACAAGAACGTCGTCAAGCTGACATTTGCCAAGGGAGCTGCATTGAAGGACCCTTCAGGTCTATTTAACTCCAGCCTCGACGGGAATGTCAGGCGCGCCATCGACCTCCACGTAAGCGACAAGATCGATGAGGCGGCCTTGAAGGATCTAATCCGCGCTGCCGTGGCGCTCAATCTCAAGGGCAAGAGCAAGCAGAAGCTTCGGCGAGCGAGTAGCAAGCGGACCAACTAGCTTCATCGCAGGTTCCGGCCACATCAACCCAAATAATGGCAGGGAGGGGCAATTTGCGCCGTCTGGGTTCCGATCGCAGATCGGTGCACTCAGATGCTTGTCCCACTTCGCGAGCAGGCAAAACAGGTGTATAGTTGGTGCCGTTTTTGAAGTCAAAAAGAGAGATTCCGGCTTAGCCCCGAAGAGGAGCCTCTAATGACCACACGCCGAGATTTTCTTAAAGGAGCCTCTGCCGCTGCGGCTGGGGTAGTGTTTTCAAGCTGCGGAGTGCTCGAAGCTGCCCACGCTCAACAGTCCGGCGGGCGTCGCCTGCCCATCGTGGTCAAGGGCAAGCGCATCAAGACCATCGACGTCCACTCCCACTGCTACATCCGCGAAAGCACGTCGCTACTTGGCGCCGCCGAGGAGGCTAAACTCCTACCGCCCATCATCGGCGCGCCGGAGACCTACCTCGGAATTGAGAAGCGCTTCCAGGCCATGGACGCGCAGGCCGTCGATATGGAAGTGCTCTCGATCAACCCCTTCTGGTACGACAAGGACCGTGATCTCGCTGGCCAGATCGTGAAAATCCAGAATGAAAAACTGGCCGAACTCTGTGCCACGCATCCGGATCGCTTCGCCGCCTTTGCCTCGCTGACATTGCAAGCACCGGACCTGGCTGTGCAGGAGTTGGAAACCGCCGTCAAGCGGCAGGGCCTGCGCGGCGCTGCCATCGGCGACGTCGTCAATGGCAGCGAATTCTCCGACCAAAAGTTCCATCCTGTCTGGGCGAAAGCGGAAGAACTCGGCGTCGTCCTGTTCATTCATCCCCAGGGCATTCCGGAACTCTCCAAGCGCTTGTCCGGCAACGGCTGGCTTGGCAATACGATCGCCAACCCTCTGTCAACCACCATCGCGTTGTCGCATCTGATTTTCGAGGGCACGCTAGACCGGTTCCCTGGCCTGAAAGTCCTCGCCGCCCATGGCGGCGGCTATCTGCCATCGTACGCGGACCGTTCCGACCACGCCTGCTTCGTTGCCCCTGCCCTCTGCCATTCCAACATTGTCTTGAAAAAGAAGCCCACCGAATATCTAAAGCAACTTTATTTTGACTCGCTGGTCTTTTCCCCCGAAGCTATCCGCCATCTAGCCCGCCAAGTCGGCGTCAGCCAGATCGTCTTGGGCAGCGACTATCCCTACGCTTGGCAGTTACACCCTGTAGATCATATCTTCGCGTGTACCTTCCTCAGCAACGAGGAAAAAGCTGCTATCCTCAGCAACACTGCCGCGAAGCTGCTCAACATTCGGAAATAGCAACACGCAGGAAGAGGTTTGGTTTGTTGATTTCAATCAGATTTTAGCTCCCTGGCGAGCAGCTTGCCCGGATTTCCAGCGACCTGCCGACTTGTCAGGATCGATCGCGAAGCCTCAGCCTTAGCTGTCGTCAAGCAGGAACTCAGACTCCTGCGGCCGGTCTCGAAGAGGGGCACGGCTGGCGGAAGCTGAGCGACTGTGTGATGTGGGTCAATAGTCGAGCAATTTGCGAAGGACATTCGGATCGCGCGCCTGGAGCCAAGGGTCTCCCGCGGTGAATGACAGCTTGGGACTTGGCCAAGACGTAGATTAGTGGGATTCCCGAAGCATTTGCTGATAAACCGGCAAAGAGCGTCAGGAAGCGCGGCCCCCAAGCATCGAAATCGTCACCGAGCGTCAAGAAGAGCGCTTCTAAAGCGCCCAAAACACAGACCCGCGTAACGACGGTCAGCACAGGCGACTCCCTGACCCTGACGCAATTGTTGTCCAGCAATACCGCCCGTCTCCCGAAGCGTTATGAGGACGACATAGAGGGCTATCTAGTTCAACTGTTCAACGATTACGCAGAGGGTGTTGCTCGGCTTTCGACGAATGGCCCCGCTGCGAGGGCCGTCCGTAATGATACGGGCGCTGTCTGCGGGAATCATTTCTACTCTTGACCAGTATTTCTCTGGCCACACATTCGACGCATTTCTGACATTCAGTAATGCGATCGGTCATGTGCGCCATCGGCTCCAAAACTTGGTGGTTTCGCTCGTAGACCTGTTGGGAGTGCATCCCTCTAACTCACTCTGAATAGGAGCTGCTTAGGGCACGCAATTGCAGACCAAACATAATTACGGACGCAGCAAGGCAAAATCGTTTTCGGAATCTGACTGCCGCTGGATATCTGGATTTCAAACGCCGAGATCGCCGAAACAAAGTTGCTTCAACAGGTACATCCGGATGCCGAGCGCCCAACGCTATCAAATCGAATAAAAGTTATTGGCGCCATCGTTTGTGTTCACTTTTGCTCAGCACGTATCTTTCGTAAACGGCATACTGATAATTAGGAAACAGTAGGCAAACTTTATGCCCATACCCCAACGAACATCATTACCTGTGGTAATGCACTTGCCGGAATCCTCTTTTCCAACAGAATTATTGAACAACATAGAGCGGCAAAAGATGGCGGCTGGCGAGGCTCACTTCTATGCAGTTCAACGCTCAACTGACCTCACTACATGGTTCCTTGTCAGCGCCCCGCATACATCGTGCGTTCCAGAACGCCACTGAACCACCTGAGTGTGCCCGCAGGACGCCAGAACATCGGGTTGTCCAAAGTGCCTGCCTCGGTATCGGCTCTTTGTGATATTAGCGCCCGAATACTTCAGATTATTCGGCAAGTCCGCAATATCACCGCTTGCTCCCGTGCAACTTGATGGACGCAACCGCCCTCGCCGCAACATCTGCAATTTGACTCCCGCAGCATGCGGAGGGCTCTTCAGGAGCCAGCACCGATGCCAGTTTCTTACCGTGCGCAATTTGCGGGATGCTGAGGTCAACCAGTCCAGCTTCCAGCGGGTATCGGACGTAGTCCCCCATCAGGCTTGCTCCTGCGATACAGCCAACATATGCACTCACGTCATTCTTAACGTTTTCCGGCAAACCGGAGAGAAGCACAATATCGCTCACCGCAAACCTACCTCCCGGCTTCAGTACACGACAGATTTCACGGAAGACAGCGGGTTTGTCAGGGCTGAGATTAATAACACAATTGCTGATAACGAAATCGACGCTATTGTCCTCGACGGGTAGCTGCTCGATATAGCCCTTACGGAACTCGACGTTTGCAGCACCAAGCT
>JBEKQP010000217.1:0-8002 GCA_049519595.1 Candidatus Korobacteraceae bacterium
CTGCACGTCATGATCGAGCGCGGCTGGGTTGACCGCGATTTCATCGCTCAGCACACCACCGGTTTCGAGGAGCTTGCCGAGGCGGTGAGGAAGTACACGCCTGAGTACTCGGCAAAGATAGCCGGGGTACCGGCAGAGATGATCGTCCGCGCCGCCGAGATGTGGGGGCCGGCGCCAACCAGCTTCCTGTTGCATGCGCGCGGCATCGAGCACCATACCAAGGGCGTGGACAACTGTATCGCCGCCATCAACCTGGTGGTCGCCAGCGGGCGCATTGGCCGCGAAGGCTGCGGCTACGCCATGATCACAGGGCAGGGAAACGGGCAAGGCGCGCGTGAGCAGGGCCAGAAATGCGACCAACTGCCCGGTAGTCGCGACATCGCGAATCCTGAACATCGCCAGTACATCGCCGGTGTGTGGGGCGTTCCGGAAGAATCGATTCCCGGCAAGGGTTTGTCCGCCGTACCGCTGATCGAAGCGATTCACGAAGGCAGGATCAAGGGGCTGCTCTCTATTTGCTTCAATCCCGCAGTTTCTCTTCCCGACGCGAACTATGTACGGGCCGCATTGGAGAAGCTGGAGTTCTACGTGAACATAGAGTTCTTCCTTTCCGAGACCGCACGCTATGCCGACGTGGTGCTCCCCGGCTCTCTGATGGAAGAAGATGAAGGCACCACGACCAGCGTGGAGGGTCGCGTGATTCGTCACCGCAAAGTGGTCAGTCCCCCGGGCGAGGCACGCGAGGATTGGAAGATCATATGCGAGATCGCCAAGGGGCTCGGCCAGCAAGACAAGTTCAACTACGGCTCGGCGCATGAGATTTTCGAAGAGCTGCGCGTCGCATCGAAAGGCGGCATCTCCGACTACTACGGGATGAGCTGGGAACACATCGACAAGAACAACGGCGTTTTCTGGCCGTGTCCTGAGCCAGGACATCCGGGTACACCGCGTCTTTATGAAGGTGGCAAATTCGGCCATCCTGACGGCAAAGCACACTTCGTTCCCATCGAGTGGCGGCCCTCCGCCGAGATGCCGGATGAAGAATACCCCATCGTCCTCACTACCGGTCGAGTCGTGTCGCACTTCTTATCGGGAACGCAGACCCGCCGCATCGGTGGACTGCTGGACCAGTGTCCGCAACCTTTGTGCGAGATGCATCCGCGGCTTGCCGAGAAGCTTGGCGTGCGAGACGGCGATTTTGTTAAAGTCGAGAGCCGCCGCGGAAGCGTTGTGGTGCACGCGCAGGTGGTAAAGACCATCCGGCCTGATACGGTTTTTATTCCCTACCACTGGCCGCTTGATCGCTCGGCCAACAACCTGACGATTCGCGCCATCGATCCGGTGTCGAATATTCCCGAGTTCAAGATTTGCGCAGTCCGCGTAAGTAAGGCAGAACAACCAACAGACGCGATCGCTCAGCTCGAGGTGCAAGCCGGAGGCATCCGTTGAGCGAGCGCGCCTTCTATATCGATTACTCGCGCTGCATTGGCTGCCAGTCATGTGTCCAGGCCTGCGCCGAGTGCGATACGCATCGCGGCGTCTCCATGATTCACCTGGAAACCATCCAGCGCCAGGAGAGCGTGCAGACCGCACCGCAAGTTTGCATGCACTGCGAAGACCCGATCTGCGCGCGAGTTTGCCCCGCGGATGCCATCAAGAAGACGCCCGACGGCGTGGTGCAAAGCTCGCTGAAGCCACGCTGCATTGGCTGCTCCAACTGCGTGCTCGCGTGCCCCTTCGGCGTGCCCAAGTACCAGGTCGAGATTGACCAGATGATGAAGTGCGACATGTGCTACGACCGCACCAGCGTGGACAAGAAACCAATGTGCGCCACGGTCTGTCCTTCCGGAGCGCTGACCTTCGCGACGGCAGAGGAAATTCAGCGTTCGCGGCGCGGCATCGCCATTAACCGTTGGAAGTTCGGCAGGGAAGAGGTAACGACGAAAGTGTTCGTGATGGTGCCGCGCGAGGTGGAGCGCGTGAATGTCGAGTTGGTGCAGATTGCGCCAACGCCCACTGCTTTGCCCGCGGACCCATACGATGTAGCACTGATGTTGGAGAGCGTGGAATGACCAGTGAAGATGAAGGCAGCCGGGGTTGCGAAGCTACGGCTCCGCCCAAGTGGAGGCAGGATTTCCCTATCGAATGGGAGGGCGACCATTACGTAAGCCGCCGCGAGATGGTGAAGTTTCTCACCCTGGGCTCGCTGCTGTTGGTGGTCGCGAACTGGGCTACGGCTCTGGCAAGTAAGCTCCTGCACCGCGGCTCTCACGCGGAGCGCTACATCGGTTCCGCGGCAGCACTGGAGCAAAGCGGGTCCATGCTGTTCCGCTATCCCACGAATGAGGACCCCTGTATTGCCGTGCGCACGCCCGAAGGGAAGCTGGTTGCTTATTCGCAGGTATGCACGCATCTCTCTTGCGCCGTGGTCTACGACAAAGCGAGGAATGGACTGTTTTGCCCTTGCCACCATGGCTTGTTCAACCTTGAGGGACGGCCGGTTGCAGGTCCGCCAACCCGCCCCTTGCCGCGGGTGCGGTTAGAGCAGCGCGGCGACCGAATCATAGCCACCGGCTTGGAGGTCGGGGGATGAGTCTCCGAAGGCAGGGAACAACGCTGTTCACGGCCATCATGGCTTTTGTGGCTTCGGCGGTTGTGGTGCAGCTCTGGCTGCTCACGGTCTCGGTGGAGGCGTTGCTCAGCGGGGCATACAGGACCCTCGTTCCCGCGGCCGCAGGGTCCACCATTCTGTTGCTCATCAACGCCGGACTGCTGCGGTACGTCTTTCGCTTTGATCGGGATGCGCACGGAGAATGATCCCAGACTGCGCTGCGGCCCCCGCGCCGCAAACGTATAAAACAGCAGGGTAATGGAGGGATGGCTCGGCGTCCGGTATGATTCCCAGATGCCTGCGAGCACGAGCACACCGCGCGCCGAGTTACACACACACTTGGGCGGTGCAGTCGATCCGCCAATTCTCTGGTCCATCGCGCACCGCCAGGGCATTCGTCTGCCAACAAAAGACTACTGGGATTTCGAGGCGATGGTCACGATGGGCGCTCATGACCGTAATCGCGGCATCAAGGAGATGAACGAGCGCTTCTATCAGTGGACGGAGCTTATCCAATCGTCGCCCGAGGCGATTCAGGAATCGGTAGCGAGCGTTATTGGCGGCGGCTACCGGAAATGCAATCTTGTGTTGCAAGAGCTGCGTTTCAACCCAATGTTCCGGAACCGCGGCGGCGAACGCGACTTGGACCACATCATCAATGCCGCGCTTTGGGGAGTCGAACGAGCGCTCCTCGAATATCCGCAAGTCAGGGCTGGGCTCATCCTGATGTTGGACCGCCGGCTCACACGGGCGCAAAACGCGATCATCCTGAAGAAGGCCATCAAGTATCAGGGAAAGGGAATCGTCGGTATCGACATCGCGGGGCCTGATCGAAAATCGTTCTCCATGTCGACTGTGGCGACGCTATTCCGACAGGCGAAGGACGCAGGGCTGGGAGTGACAGTCCATTGCGGCGAGACAGGCAATCTCGCTGAGATGCAGTATGTGGTGCGCGAGATTAAGCCGGGCCGTATCGGGCACGGTATTGCCGCGGCCGATGATCCAAGACTGATGGACGAGATGATGAAAGCCGGAATTACGCTTGAGCTCTGTCCCACGTCGAACCTCAAGAACCGCATGGTTCGTGATCATCGTGCGCTGAAGCGCATTATCCGCCAACTCGTCGCGCACGGCGTCCGAACCACGGTGAACACCGACGGCCCGGAGCTGTATCACACAAATGTTTACAAGGAGCAGCAGTTGCTGATCGACATAGGCGCGATGTCGAGAGAGGACATCAACCGGTGCAATCGCTGGGCATTCGAGGCCAGCTTTATTCCAAGGCCTGCGCCCGATGGCGGAACATAGGCGCGCGAGCCCTAATTGGCAGTTTCCTGCAGGGCGAAGGTCAGCGCCATGCAATCCGCGACCCCTCCCATGGTGAGGCCTGCCCTGCGATATTCTTGATTGAGGGTAACCAGCACGGGCTCCGGTTCCTGCTGTTGCTCCAAGAGTCTCTGCAGGCGGGCACCATCCTGGCGCAGACGTGATAGGCCATCAAGCCCACAGCGGTGAATGGCGGTCGTATCCTCCAACCGCTGCATGAGCACCGCCATGAGATAAAAACCGGCATGCTCCGGACCCCAGCCTGCCTCCAGGGCTTCTCGGTACTTAGGCCACCCATGCTCGAACACGGCGGGCAGCCCTTGCTCGGCTTCAGCCCTGATGCCGCCCAGCCCATGGCGATTTCGAATGTCTGCGCCATAAGAATCCGGTGACCCAAAGCGGGCGAAGAAGCCTTTGGCGATTTCCGAAACCTTCCGGCGGAGAAGGTCGGCCTGCCCACCGCAGTTACAGGCGGCCATGAGCACGAGACCGGAGAGAAAGATGAAACCCTTGTGGGTATTGGACTGGATTTCTCCGGTCATGCGGTTTTCGGCATCGATCCCGGCCTGGACAAAATCCTGCAGCGGGCGCTGCTTTTGGTGGCACTCCAGGATGTTGGCGAAGTAAAGGGGCAGCAGGTCAATGGAAGCGCGCATCTCCGCGTAGGAGATATCCGCGTGCGAGCCGCTATCCTCGCGGTCCACCAGCCCAGGCTTCGGGGTAAGATCCAGCTCGCGCAGAGCGCCCATACGCAGGTTAGCCGCGAGGGATTCAGGAAGAACAAGGCGCGGAGACGGCACGAAAGGCCGCAGGAGCGAATCTACCCGTTCCAGAAGCTCCGGCGTCGAATGGCGTCGCAAAAGGATGCATTCGCGCGCGGGTTCGTCACATATCAGGCAGGATCGCGGCGGAAGCCCAAGACCGGCCCGATCGACCTGGGAACCATCCGGACGGTACACATCCAAATCCAGGAGGCGCGCGGAGGGATCGTTGGCCTCGATGACTAGGGCGGCCTTTTTGGCCTCAATGGGCGGCAGGTTAGAGGACGCAATATGGAACGGACCAAGGAGATCTCTTCGGGTGAACAGCACTTTCAACCCGATGGCCTCCCGAAGGGAATCCAGCGCGCCGCGCAGCAGGCGGGTTATGCCGGGGCGATGCTTGTCGCATCCGGGAACATTGGCACTGATCAAAAGAAACGAAGCTGCATCTTCCGGCCTCGCTCGTTCCAAGGTGCGATCAAGCACTCGTTGGCGCTCGTCCCGAGCCTCCAGGAAATCCGACATCCAGCTCATTCGCAGACGCGGCGAACCACGTCGATGATGGAACCATCCCGATATTCGATCAGCGCCACCACTTCGTCCGTAAATTCGACGGCTCTCGGCTCACCGGTAATCCGGGTAATCTCGTCGTGGAACTGGCGGATGTCTTTGAGAGGCAATCTGCGGCGCAGCAGCTCCTTCTTGAGGTCAACGTGCTTATCGGCCACGCAGATGCCCCGCTCGGTAACGACGACATCCACGGTTTCGCCGGGCGTGGTGATGGTGGTTACGGCATCGCGCACGATGGGCAGCCTTCCGCGCATCGAGGGCGCCACAATGATCGTCAACTTCGCGCCTGCCGCGGCATCGCAATGGCCTCCCGTATTGTGCAGGAGGTAGCCGTTGGATTCTGTGTTGACGTTGACATTGAAATCGACGTCCACTTCCGTTGCGCCGAGGATCACGCAATCGAGCATATTCACAACTTCCCCACGGTTGTAGGGATTGGCGTAGAGACTGGCACTGATCTCCCGATGTCCGGGGTTACGGCGCAGAGATTCCACCGCCTTCAGGTCGAAGCACTGAACATCGAAAAGCGTCTCGAAATACCCTTGTTCCAGCATGTCCACGAAGTACCCTGTGATTCCTCCGCAGCCGAAGCTGCCCTTGATTTTCCCAGCGGCCATCTTTCGATGAATAAGGTCAGCTACCGCGAGCGAGGTTCCTCCGGCTCCGGTCTGGAAAGAGAAACCGTCCTTGAGCAATCCCGAAGCCTCGATCACTTCGGCTGCGTATCTGGCGATCAGCAGCGCCGCGGGATCGCGGGCGAGTCTGGTGGTGCTCGAGACGATCTTGGCCGGGTCGCCAAGGGAATCGATCTTGACAACGTAATCTACTTCGCTTTGGCCAATACTGATGGGAGCGGCTGGAAATGGGACCAAGTTGTCGGTGACGGCGACGACCTTACGGGCATAACGGCCATCGGGGTGGGCGTAGCCAAGGGAGCCGCAAGCCGAGGGCCCGTGAACTCCGTTCAGATTGCCGGTAATGTCGCAGCATGGCGCCGCAATGAAAGCGGCATGAACCTCGACTTCGCCGGTCGCCAGGGAACGGGCCCGCCCGCCATGGCTGCGCACCACAATTGGACAATCGAGTTGGCCCTTGCTGACCATTTCGGCGATAAGGCCGTTCACGCCCGTTTCGATTCGCGTAATCACGCCTTTGCGGATATAGGGAATAATTTCAGCATGCACGGGGTGAACCGAGCTGGAGGCGATGCCAATATCGCGCAGACCCATGGCGTCGAGTTCCTTGACCAGCATGTTCAGCAGCACATCCCCGTTCCGAAGGGCGTGATGGGTGGAGATGTTCATGCCGTCTTTCAGCTCGCACATCTCGATAGCGGCCCGTAGCGAGGGCAGCAGCTTGCTGTCGCCCGGGCGGCAACGCACCAGGGGGCGGGTGGCACGAAGCACATCCGGTTGCCGGCTCCATGGATCCAGGTATGGGGCGAGCGAACGCCCCCGCCACACCGCCGGAATCTCACGTCCGAGGCTATTTTTCGCCATGGATCACCTCATCAGAAAGGTCATATTCGAGCAAGCCGAAGGCGACGCCCTCCCGGAGGGTCCTGGCCGCGCGTGCTACAACGGGAGCATCAACCATCTTTCCCTTCATGGAGATGACTCCCGTACCCATTTGCCGGGCCCGCTTGATGGCTTCCATGACCTCCAGGGCGTGCTGGATTTCCTCGGCCGTCGGACGGAACACATCATGGATGATTTCGATTTGCCGGGGATTGACCAGCGACTTGCCGGTAAAGCCCAAGCGCTTGACCAGCATGGTTTCGGCCCGCAAGGCGTCCATGTCGTTCACATCCGAGAAGATTGAGTCAATGGCCTGCACCCCGGCGGCCTTGGCAGCCCAGACCACCCGGTTGCGGGCAGAAAATAGCTCCTCGCCCGACCTGGTGCGGTCGATCTCCATCGAGGCGGTGTAGTCCTCCGCCCCGAAAGCAAGCGCAACGAGACGCGAGGAAGCCCGGGCAGTCTCCACGCAATTGAGCACACCCCGGGCGCTCTCGATGGAAGGGATGATCTTGAAGTGCCCGATATCGAGGCCCAGCTTCTCCTCCTCTTCGGTCAGAAGCGTGTCGAGTCTCTCCACCAGTTCGGGGTTATCAGCCTTGGGCAGACGAATGCCATCGGGAAGCGCGGGCAGGATTTCCCGGAGATCGTCGTTGCCGTACGGCGTGTCGAGCGGATTGATCCGCACGAACATCTCCTTGTTCCGGTCCTGGTAGAACCGCAGGAAATTTCGGGTCAGCACCCGGGCGGAATCCTTTTCCACCAGCGGCACCGCGTCCTCCAGGTCGATCATGACGACATCGGCTTCGAAGACTGGGATGTTTTGCAGCATGCCCGGCATGTTGCCCGGCACGTAGAGCAGCGATCGACGCAGTTTCATGCTTGCATTCATGGGAGGCTCACCATTGCTCATCGATGTAAATGGTGTCCACTCCGCTGGTGGCGGAGTGGTGGAGTTCGATGCCCTGCACTAGGTACTCGGCCAGTACGATTTCGCAGGTGGTGAAGACTTCCGCTTCCACCAGGCGTCCACCCACCACGTCGCCGTTGGATTTGGAGCCGAGGATATAGAACTGCCCGGCGAGCTGTTTTTCGGTGTTGGGGGCGATGTTGCCCTCCAGGGCCATCAATTCCAGCGGACCTTCCAACCGGTTGGTCTTGAAGCGGGCTTCGGTCATGGGCAGGTGGGCGCCCGCCTGGATGCCCGTGAATTCCAC
>JBEKQP010000218.1:0-7988 GCA_049519595.1 Candidatus Korobacteraceae bacterium
TCCCGCCAGAACTCCACTTTAGCAATAGGAAAAAATGGACATGAAGATCCCCGTCGGCCAGCATCAGAGAAGCACTTTATTACTACGCTTTTTGATTCGCGTTGCAGCTTTGACCTTGAAATGCCACTCACAATCAATACAATCGCGCAGAGGGAAATTCTAAGTCAAACGTCGCGTGAGCAAGTTAGGCCCAGACCGGTCATGGTTGGGTCACGCTCAGGCTTGCTTCTCTGGAGTGCCATGCCATGAAGATTACGAGACTTGACGTTTATCTGCTTCGGGCGCTGTCGCAAGAACGTCCGCACTGGACCAGCCTCTTCATCGTACCGTCCGCCAACGAAATCCTCGTCCGTCTACAGACCGATGAAGGTGTGGAAGGGTTCGGGCTCGCGACGAGCTACACACCATTCGATTTTGCGATCAAGGCATTCCAATCGGGCATTGGCGATCTCATTGTGGGCGAAGACCCACTTGCGCCCGAGCGGCTATACCAAAAACTTTTTGCTCTGACATCGAAACGGCTGGCGAACGAGAAGGGATGGTCTCGTGAAGCGTTGATCCGCATTTCTTCGGCGGTAGATATTGCCGTCTGGGACATCATGGGAAAGGTGGCGGGCCTGCCGCTCTACAGGATGTTCGGTGGCTTCCGTAGTCAGGTCCCTGCCTATGTCACCTGCGGTTATTACCGCGACGGAAAAGATCTTGCGGAGCTACGCGACGAAATGCAAGAACTGACAGCGCAAGGCCACACCGGCTTCAAATGCAAGTTTGGCGGCCTGACCCTTGCCGAAGACATCGCGCGCCTGGCGGTCATACGCGAAGTCATTGGTCCAAATAAATCGCTCATGGTCGACGTCAACCGCGCCTGGGATCTCGACACCGCCATCGAGGGCGCACGCCTGATCGAGCCGTTCAATCCTTTGTGGCTCGAAGAGCCGTTACGCTGGGAGGATGACCGTCGAGGGCTGAAACTGCTGGCGCAAAGCACTCGGATTCCGCTCTCCGGCGGTGAAAGCGAGATCACGAGCTACGGTTGCCGGGCCATGCTCGAAGAGCAAGCCATCCAGATTCTGCAGTTTGATTGCACCATGGCAGGTGGCTTTACCGAAGGGCGCAAATTGGCAGGCTTGTGCGAACTGAACCACGTCAAGATCGCTCCTCACCATGATTGCTTCATCCACGCGCACATCGTGGGTGGAAGTCCTGCAGGCTACTTTGTCGAGGCGTTCACCAATCCCGAGCGTGATCCGTTGCAGGCGGAGCTGTTCGAGGAAGCACCGAAAATCCAAGGAGGAGTATTGACCTTAAAAGAGCAGCCCGGACTTGGGTTGACCCTGTCCGAGGCCGCAGTTACGAAATTCGGCCAACGCATTCTCTAACCATGGGCTTGGAGTCGACGGCATAAGCCGCTACACTAGTATTTGACTCTTGTCGTCTCAGCAATGGCCATGCGAGCGAGGGAATTCCGGTGCCATAACGGAAATGGTTGTGCCGTGTTCTTTGCTGCAATCCGTGGAGGAACGATCAGTGGCTACGTTTAGATACGCGGCGCCGACCAAGCTGGAGGATGCATTCTCTTTGCTTTGCGGCGTTGCTTGCGACGTGGCACCCTTAGCGGGAGGGACCGATCTGATAAACAATATCAGGACCGGCGTCCAGTCCCCCAAGTTGGTAATTTTGCTCCGTAAGATTCGAGAGCTAAGCGGGGCGATACAGGAAAAGCAAGAAGGCGTTTTGATCGGCGCTCTGGCTACCTTGAGCGAGATCGCGCAACATGCTTGCCTTCGCCGTAAATTTCCGGCTATCACTGAATCGGCAAATCTCATTGGCTCGAAGCAAATCCGTAACCGGGCAACCATGGTGGGAAACATTTGCAACGCCTCTCCCGCGGCTGACACTGTGCCCGCACTCTTGCTTTACGATGCAACGATCAGTATCGTCGGCTCGAATGGGCGCCGTTCGGTTCCGGTAGCTTCTTTCGTGCGATCTCCTAATCAGACATCCCTCACCGCAGGAGAAATCGTAGAGAGTATCTTTGTTCCCTATTCCGCTGCTCCATCGAGTTCGTGCTATGTGAGATTTTCACGACGGGAAGGCGCCGATCTGGCAATCGTTGGAGTCGCGGCGTTTGCTTCTGTTACGAATGAAATTCGACTTGCGCTTAGCTCAGTTGGTCCAACTGCTTTTCGTGCCTATGAGGCGGAAAACATCTTACGGCAGGGGGTCGAGGATCCTGCGATATGGGAACGCGGGCTCACGGCGGCCGTCAACGCCGCAAGCCCAATTTCAGATCTGCGCGCTTCCCGGGAATACCGTCTGGCACTTATAACGGCTCTGACAGCCGAAGCTGTGCAGTGTTCGCTCAGCAGAATCAGAACGCGGGGCCGGCAATGATAACCGATTCAATTGCGATCACGTTTACGCTTAACGGAGCTACAACGAGCATAGAGGTTAACTGTGCGCATACATTGGCCAAGATGCTAAGAGAGCAATTGGGATTAATCGGCACGAAAATAAGCTGCGAACAAGGTGAATGTGGCGCCTGTACAGTGATCGTCAATGGCAAGGCAGTGAATTCGTGCATCGTGTTGGCGCCAGAGATCGATGGTTGCGAGGTTTTGACCATTGAAGGCCTTGCACAAAACGGCGAATTGGATCCTATTCAGGCTGCATTCATCGATGAAGGCGCTGTGCAGTGCGGCTACTGTACGGCTGGCATGATTATGTCAGCGAAAGCATTGCTGATGGAAATCCCCGATCCTACGGAGTTCCAAATCCGTGAAGCCCTTGCCGGCAATCTGTGCCGGTGCACGGGGTATCAGCGCATCGTGCAAGCAGTCTTTTCAGCCGCAAAGAAATTGCAGACCTTGGGCGCACTTGCTACGAAGGGATGACCGAAGTGGACTACGTCGGAAAGAGTATTCAGCGCGCGGATGTCGTCAAGAAGGTAACGGGCGCCCTGGAGTACACAATTGATAGCAACATGGCTGGGATGCTGCACGGCAAGTTGCTGAGATCCGCATTCGCGCACGCAAGGATTATCAGCATCGATCTCTCGGGGGCTCAGAAGGTACCCGGAGTCGTAGCTGCCTTAGCTGCTTCCGACCTGCCACGGCCAATTCCACGTTTTGGACCCGTGATAGCCGATCAGCCATTGTTAGCTTCGGGAGAAACGAAGTATTACGGTGAACCAGTAGCAATCGTTCTGGCAAACGATGAAGATACGGCCGCAGCCGCGGTTCGACAAATACGCGTTCAGTATGAGGAACTTCCCGCTGTTTGTACTGTGATGGATGCGCTGAGGCCCGACGCCCCTTTACTGCATCCCGGTGGCAAAAGACATGACGGACGAGTTTGCGACTCCAATGTTGGCGGCGAATTTGAATTCAAGTGGGGGGACGTAGATAAGGCAAAGTCTGAATGCGCGCAGATCATTGACAATGTGTACATGTTTCCGATGGTCCACCATCACGCTTTGGAGCCTCTGTCCTGCATCGCATATCCCATGGATAAAGGTGTAACGATCAAGAGCCCTATTCAGAGTCCCT
Source organism: Candidatus Korobacteraceae bacterium (assembly GCA_049519595.1). Lineage (GTDB taxonomy): Bacteria > Acidobacteriota > Terriglobia > Terriglobales > Acidobacteriaceae > CAWBRT01. Next base: position 3,549 of record JBEKQP010000218.1, read on the forward strand.
TTATCCTGCAACGTATTATTGCTTCTTGTTTCGGTCTGGATCTATCAGCGGTGAGGGTAATTGCGTCCGATATTGGCGGAGGGTTTGGAGGCAGAGGCTATCCCAAATTTGAACCGCTTGCCGCTTATTTGGCAATGCGGACAGGTAGGCCTGTCAAGATATCTACCTCACTGGACGATGGTTTTCTCACCATCCGCCGCTTGGCTGCAACCGTGAGAATGCAAACCGGCTTTGATGCCGAAGGAAGAATTGTTTTTCAGGATGTCAAAGCTGATTTTTTGATGGGGGCCTATGCGGATGCATCCACGCGCATTGCGGAGAAAGCCGGATTTCTGGGCTGTGGGCTTTACCGCACTCCCAATGCGCGCATCGTTTCAAGAGCTATTTATTCCAATACCGTCATGAGTACCGCCTGCAGAGGATTCGGCATGCCACAGCTAGTGTGGGCTATCGAGTCCCAGATGAATGCCGCTAGCAGGCTTTTGAAAATCGATCCGCTCGAAATCAGGTTGCGCAATGTGCCGTCCAGAGGAGAGACGTTTGTACCGAATGACACTCCCGCGGACGGAGACTGGCGCGAAGGGCTCAAACGGGCTGCCTCCATGGTAGGTTGGAGCGATCCTAAAGGAAGCAACATAGGTCGCGGCCTAGCCATAGGAGTAAAGAACCCTATTCAGGCATCTGTTTCTAACGCCGTGGTGAAACTCCAATCTGATGGCAGCGTCACTGTCGCCGTGGGAACAACGGAAATGGGCCAAGGTGCGCGAACTGCCTTCGGTCAGATTGCTGCCGAAGTTTTACAAATCCCTGTCGAACAGATCAAAGTGATCATGGGAGACACGGCGGTCGTACCCTTCGATTTGGCGACAGCGGGGAGCAGATCTACAGTCACTATGGGAAGTGCGGTGATGGCTGCGTGTGAAGATCTGCTAAATCAACTTCGTGCAATTGCGCGCAAGCTAGGAGTGATTGATAGTGAAGAAGTCGCGGAATTCGCTGAGGCAGCGATCAGAGGGCACCATGGTCCAATTTCCTACGGGGAATTGTTGAAGCAACATTTAGGACCGCTTCAGGGCGAAATCGTAGGACGGGGAATGTTTCGTGGTAAGAAGGATTCTCGCCATCCGCTAGGCGGATTGTCCGACTTCTGGGAGGTCGTTTTCACTGCCGCCGAGGTCGAAGTAAATCGAGCTACAGGAAAAGTGAAAGTACGGAAGCTGGTAAACGTGAGTGAACTTGGCTTGGCAATTAATCCACTGCAGGCCAAAGCTCAGGAAGAAGGCGGCTTGCTCATGGGATTGGGCCACACTCTTATGGAAGAGATGATTTACGACGAACGTGGCAAGCTGTTAAACGCAGGCCCGCTGGACTACCGGATTCCGACAGCTATGGATATTCCCATAATTGAGACACATCTCATCGAGAATCGTGACGGTCCTGGGCCTTTTGGAGCTAAAGGCATCGGAGAGGGACCAGTGATTGCCGTAGCTCCTGCCATAGCAGATGCCGTTTTTGACGCTGTGGGGATAGTTATTAAGGATTTGCCGCTTACGCCGGAAAAGGTGTGGCGTGCATTGAACACTTCAGGTAGCGGCACGCAGGTAGTACGGCAGGAGACTCGCGATGGAGGCGTCTCCCAGGGCGTGACGATAATATGACCACTGTTGCCAGATCCGCGGGGAGTAAGCCTGGCGACTTCGATCCGGCGACGCTGGCGTCGCGCTTCTTCGATGATCTGCGTCGGGCAACGGGTCAGGGGATCGGCGTGACCCGCCAGAGCTACGGGTCAGGCGAGCAGACCGCGATGGAACTCGTTAAGAAGATTGCCGAAGAGCACGGTCTGGCAGCGACTTGGGATGCAGCAGCCAACCTCGTTGTAACCCTCGAGGGCCGCGAGCCCGATCTTCCATTCCTTGCCTGCGGCTCTCATCTGGATTCCGTGCCACAGGGGGGAAACTACGACGGCTCCGCCGGTGTGATCGCCGGTATCATTTGTCTTATACGCTTGCGGAACGACGGCGTCGTTCCGCCTCGCACCGTGAAGGTAATCGCGCTGCGGGGCGAAGAAAGCGCCTGGTTCGGCAGGCCCTATCTTGGATCGAGCGCACTTTTTGGCCAGCTTACCGAGGATGATCTGGCGTCGACCGACCAAGCCACCGGCCGCGTTCTGGCAAACTGCATGCGTGAATGCGGCGCCGACGTCGACCGCATCGCCCGCCGCGAGAGACTGCTTGAGCCACGTTCCGTCGCGGCGTACTTGGAGCTTCACATCGAGCAGGGGCCGGTGATGGTCGCACGCGGATTCCCGGTTGCGGTCGTAACCGGAATCCGGGGCAACATTCGCCACCGCTCGATAGTCTGTGTCGGAGAGGCTGGACATGCTGGCGCAGTACCGCGCTGGTTGCGTCGCGACGCGGTGTTTGCTGCGGCCGATCTTATTTCCCGCCTCGACGAGCACTGGCGGGTGTTGCTCGAGCGCGGTTTGGATTTGGTGGTGACGACGGGGATTATCGCCACGAATGCCGCCGAGCATGCGATGTCTCGCATCCCTGGCGAGGTCTCATTCAGCTTCGAAGTGCGCAGCCAAAGTCTGGAGACTCTCGAGGCTTTTTACCACCTCATGCGCACCGAGTGCCGCAACATCGGCGTGGCCCGGAAGGTGGAATTCCGCTTCGACCGCCGCATCGATACTGCGCCCGCCAGAATGAACGAGGGCTGGATCGAGCGCCTTCGAGGCTTGTCGCAAAAGCTGGGGATTCAAACCGAGACAATCGCCAGTGGGGCCGGCCACGACGCTTCGATTTTCGCCAACGCCGGCGTGCCTTCGGCCATGATCTTCATCCGCAATGAAAACGGCTCGCACAACCCCCGCGAAGCGATGCAGATTGATGACTTCATCAAAGGTACCGACCTGCTCTACCACGCCATTCGGGAGGCACAATGACCGGCGCACGAAGTTCGGCTTCCGGCGTTTTTTTCGATCGGGAATTAATCCAAGAGCGGACTGCCAAAATGCTGCTTGAGGTTCGGGCGGTTCACTTCAGCGCGTCCAATCCCTTTTTCTTCACCTCGGGTTGGGCGAGCCCCGTTTACATCGACTGTCGTAAGCTGATCTCGTATCCGCACCTGCGGCAGACCGTGATCGACTTCGCGACTTCGACGATCATTCGTGAGATTGGCGTCGAATGCGTTGATGGCGTCGCCGGCGGTGAGACGGCAGGCATTCCTTTCGCCGCATGGATTGCGGATCGGCTGATTCTGCCGATGCAGTACATCCGCAAAAAGCCGCAGGGCTTCGGCCGAAACGCTCAAATCGAGGGTGATCTGCGCGGCAACAAGCGAACCCTGCTGGTTGAGGATCTGACGACAGATGCACGCAGCAAAGTAAATTTCTGCCAAGCGCTACGCGAGGCTGGCGCAATCGTGGAGCACGCTTTTGTGGTTTTTCACTACGGGATATATCCAGATAGTTCGAAAACCATGGCAGAGATCGGGGTTACACTTCACGCACTCGCGACGTGGTGGGACATCCTTCGCGTGGCGAAGGGCGGAAACTATCTTGCTCCGGCGGAGTTGGATGAGGTAGAGAGATTTTTGCGCGATCCCATTTCGTGGTCCGCCGAACATGGTGGTTTGTCCCAGGTTCCCTCGCCACGATGAACTAGAAAACAAGAGATCAGAGTCGTCGGCTAAGCCCGGCCGCACGCGCCCAGAGAACGGTTCTGCCGATCGCTTCCGCACCATGCCGAGCTACACTCACAGACGACAGATTTCCCCCGCTTTCGGCTGTCACCAAGCCTACCTTGCCGCTGCCGATGCGACGCGAGACTGATCCGCCCAGCAGATCAGTCCAGGCATGAAGGCTACCGACATGTCAGGATGGCTTGGACGTACGCGCACGGTAAATCCATGCAGACCGCTTCTGGCTGCCGAAGTCTCCACGATGTAGTTGTAATTGTTTTCTGAATCGTGTCCCACCACGTCCATCGCAACCGATTCGCCTTCGACCAGCTCTCCCTGCATGTCAACGCGACCAACGTATAGTTCTACCAGAACGTCCTGCGGGCTCAAACGGCCAAGGTGTACCTGGGCCCGGACCCGCATGGCTGATGCCACAGGGATCGTATCGACCAGCTTGTCTTCAACTCTGGTGATCCAGATCGCGTGCCACTCCCTGCGAATGCGCTCCATCGAGGCCGCAAGTTCACGCGCCCGAGCGGCGTTGTTGGCCTCCAGCGCGCGAAACTGACCGTGCGCCTTGGCGTAATAGCCTTCGACATAGTCGCGCACCATGCGATGCGTGTTGACAAAATGACACAGGGAATCCACCGAATCCTTCATGCGCTCCACCCACCTTCGGGGAATTCGATCCGCCCCGCGATCATAGAAGGAAGGCACCACGTCGCGTTCCAGCAGATCGTAGAGAGCTTCGGCTTCCAC
>JBEKQP010000219.1:0-7981 GCA_049519595.1 Candidatus Korobacteraceae bacterium
GGAATCAGCGCCATGTACGCCGGCCCGCCAAAGGCCTGCGCCAAGCCGCAGACGAACGAAAGACTGAGGATATGCCACACGTGGATCAGTCCGGTCGCCACCAGCACAGTCAGCAGCGTGGCGCTCGCCATCTGCACGTACTGGGAAACGAGGAGAATCTTCCGTCTCTCAGCGCGGTCAGCTACTGCGCCTCCGATGAGCGTGAAAAGGAAGATGGGGATTCCACCAAGGAACTGATCGAGCGCGAGCAAAAAGGCTGAATGCGTCAGACGATAGATGAGCCAGCCTTGCGCCACGATCTGCATCCAGGTGCCGATACTGGACGTACAGGCACCCACCCACATCAGGCGGAAATCTCGATATTGAAATGCTTTAAATACCCTGCGAAACGTTGAGGTCTCCTTGTGCAACAGATGTCGGGGATACAGCTCGGCTGCTTCGGCAACGGGCGTTCGGCGCCCGGTCGCCATGACCAGCCCTCAAAACTCTTGGATACAACTATAAGGGAATTGCTCCAGCGGCGCAGAGCTGAACGTAATTAACGCCGCCTGCCTCGCTGCTCGTCAGGGTCAGGGTGCACCCGGTTGTAGAAGAGCCATTGCGCGAACATGGCAAGCGCCCCAAGCTGCTGAAACGGCAGAGCGCCTGCCACATTAGATGAAGGAAAGGCACAGTTGCCGGATGGAACGGACAACATGCCTCAAATCGCGTGCGGAGACGAACTCACTGCGACATGCCACTATTTGCCAACGCCTTCGGCGCCAACCCGAGCATTTGCCTGGCTTCGGCAGGCGTGGCAATCTCCCGGCCCATAGCCAGTGCTATTTGCTTCATGCGAGTCAGCAAGCCCAGATTGGTCGAAAGAACTCCCTTGACATGGTAAATGTTATCTTCAAGGCCTACGCGAACGTGTCCGCCTAGCGCCATGGCAATCACCGACAGCTTAACGTGCTCCTTGCCGATAATCGTCACACCCCAAGTGCAATCTTTCGGCAGGTGGTCGTAGAGATAGAGGAGTGCCTTTTCGGAGGCAGGCTGCGAGCCATTCATTCCCATTACAAGGTTGATGTGCAATGGGGCAGATATTTCACCCTTTTCCGCCAGCTTGAATGCGCTCCAAAGCATGGCTGTATCGAACACTTCGATTTCCGGTTTGATCCTGTACTTGCGCATCTCACTGGCAAGGTACGAGATCGTCTCCGGGTCATTGAAGTTGCCTCTGGTAGGAAAGTTAGATGAACCGGTCGCCAAGCTGGCCATCTCTGGAGCGAGGCATAGCATTTGGCCGCGCTCCATGTAGTTCTTGCCGGCCCGACCACCTGTAGAGAGCTGGCGAATGATATCGCACTCTGGATATTTATCCAGTTCGGCGAGCACCTCGCGATTGACTTGAACGTCCGACGTTGGGACGCCTTGCTTGTCGCGGGTGTGAATATGGCATACCGCAGCCCCTCCTTTCCAACATTCGTAGATCTGAGCGGCTATCTCCTGCGGTGTGAGCGGCACATTGGGGTTCATCTCCCGAGTGGGAACATTCCCCGTGGGCGCGATTGTGAGAATAATCTTATTGCTCATACACCTTCACCTCGGTTGTATCTTAACTGCGGGTAGATTGGATCGCCGCATCAATTGCGCCAGCCAGTTTGCCAACAAGTTCATCGATCTGGGGAGCAGTAATGATGAACGGCGGCGCAATCAGCACATGGTCGCCGTGGCGGCCATCAATGGTTCCACCCATAGGATAACAACATAGCCCGCGCGCCATCGCCTCCTTCTTGACCCGGGCATGAAGCTTGAGGGCCGGATCAAACGCAGCCTTCGTCGCCCGGTCGGCAACCAGTTCAAGCCCCCGGAATAGACCGCGGCCGCGGATGTTGCCAATGTGAGGATGATTGCCAAAGCATGCGGCCAAGGCTGTTGCAAGTTCTTCACCGCGCACTTGCACCGCATCCAGCAGGTGCTCGTCGCGAACCGTCTGCTGAACAGCAAGGGCGGCGGCACAGGCGGTGGCGTGCCCAATATAGGTGTGTCCATGCTGGAAGGCACCGGAACCGGAGTCGATTGCCTGGCAGATGCCGTGGCTTGCCAGCATGGCCCCAATCGGCTGATATCCGCCACCCAACCCCTTGGCGATCACCATGATGTCTGGCGCGACGCCTTCTTGGGTGCAGGCGTGAAGCGTCCCGGTGCGGCCCATGCCGCACATGACCTCATCCAGCATTAGCAGCACGCCGTAGCGGTCACAGATCTCACGAATGCGTTTGAAGTACCCTTCAACGGCTGGAACGACTCCCAAAGTCGCGCCGACTACGGGCTCGGCAATGAACGCGATTACCGTGTCGGGACCGAGTTCGATCAGTTTGGCCTCAAGTTCATCGGCAACTCGCCGGCCGTAGTCCATCGCGGTCTCGCTGTCGCGCTGATCACGATAGGCATAGCAGGGGGCGATGTGGTGTGCTTCGATTAGCAGTGGCGCAAAGGCCTGCCTTCGCCAGGCATTGCCGCCAACCGCCAGCGCCCCCAGCGTGTTGCCGTGATAGCTTTGCCGCCGGGCAATAAAACGGCGGCGCTGAGGCTGACCAATCTCGACGAAGTACTGACGAGCAAGCTTCAAGGCGGCCTCGATCGCCTCGGAACCACCGGAAACGAAATAGACCTTCTCGATGCCCGGCGGAGCATTCTCAATCAGCAGGTCAGCCAAGGCTTCCATTGGCTCGCTCGTGAAGAATGAAGTGTGAGCGTATGCCAGGTGCTCGATCTGTTTATGCATGGCCTCGATGACGCGTGGGTGGCCATGGCCGAGACATGAGACAGCAGCACCGCCGGAAGCATCGAGATAACGCTTTCCCGTGCTATCGATCAGGTAGCACCCCTCGCCGCCGACCGCGACAGGAAGGCTACGCGCACCGCCGCGATGCAGTACATGCGTCTGTGAGACACCGGCTTGTTTCTCGCCGTCTATAAGCGCTGTTTTCATTTCTGTAACGCTCCTTTTCTGTGGGGCGCACGCCCCCGAAGGCCTGCCTCTCTGCTGGGTCGCTGCGCTCAGGAAGCGCTAGCGGCCGCGGTCACGGCTGCGATCGGCTCTTCTTCCGGCCTGAGCTGGAACTCACCTTCCATCTTTGCTACCACTACTGTAGCCAGACAGTTGCCTACTATGTTAACGCCCGTACGCGCCATATCCATCACCTCGTCGATTCCGAGCACGATGAAGATAGGCTCAAGCGGCAGCCCGAATTGAGCCAATGTGCCGAGAAGGATCACCAGCGTTGCGCGGGGAATTGCAGCCATTCCCTTGCTCGTCAACATCAGCGTCAATACGATGATTATCTGGGTTGAAAATGGCAGGTGAACCCCAGCCACTTGCGCCACGAAGACCGTTCCCAACGAAAGGTAAAGTGTGCTGCCGTCGAGGTTAAAGCTGTAGCCCAGCGGAAGCACGAGTGCACAGGCTTGCCGCGAACATCCAAGCCGTTCCATATTCTGCAAAGCAACAGGCAGGGCGGGCTCTGAGGTGGTTGTGGCAAATGCGATGGTAAAAGGCTCTGCTACGGCTTTCAGGAATCGCTTGATAGGCACCTTGAAGATCAGCGCCACCGGCAACAACACGCAAAGCACAAAGACGATCAACGCGCAGTAGAGCGTCAGAATCAATTTGCCCAGATTGAGGAGAATCCCTATTCCTGCATGGCTTACCGCATAAGAAATCGCCCCGGCAACACCCAGGGGCGCAAACCACATCACAATCCCCGTAAACTTGAACATCCCTGCCGCAAGACTCTCGCAAAAATCAAGCATCGGTTTGCGCTTGTCTTCCGGCGCCAATGCGAGCCCGAGGCCGAACAGAATACAGAACACGACGGTCTGCAGGACCTGTCCTTCCGCCACCGACTTGGCAATGTTCTCAGGGAAGATGTGCAGGATTACATCTTGGGGCGTCTGCTTGGCAACCTGGACCACCTGCTCCTGCGCCCCCTTGAGATTGATACCGACCCCAGCCTTGCTGATGTTAATGGCAGCCAGTCCGATGAATAGCGCAATGGTCGTGACAATCTCAAAGTAGATGAGGGCCTTGATCCCCATGCGTCCGGTCCTCTTCAAATCCGCGTGGCGCGCTATGCCCAGGGTTAGCATTGCAAAAAGCAATGGCGCGACAATGGTCTTGACCAGGCGGATGAAGATCATGCTGGGCACGCGGCCGTTGGCCGCTATGCGCGGAAAATCGTGTCCGAAGCAGGCGCCCACCACCATGAAAACCATGATCCATGTGGTGTTGGTTTTCTTCTGCCAGCCATAGAAGAGCAGCGCCGCCACGGCTAACCAGCGGAGCATCATCTCGGCTGCATGCGGAGCATGCGCCAAATTCGCCACGTACATAATCACGAACAGCGAGAGGGAAACGAGCACCCACTTGGATTTCATAGATCGCTCCAGGCTTTGATTTGGTAGAAAACGTCCCTCGGCACATGAACTGCAACAAATGATCTGCGGATGATACACGATAAAACAAACGTTGCAATGCCTTTTTTTACTTCCGATTGCACGCTTCAATACCCTGGGGATAGCGGCGAATTGCGCCAACCTGCACGAAGAGGGGGGATGGGACGGGGCTAATCACAGGATTTGTTTCATGGATCGAGGTTAGAGGGATCAGCGAATCACTCGTGGAGGCGGTGACTGCTCGAAGAACGATTCATGAAACCTACACTGGGACTCGCCACAAATGGACCCGGCGTGTCCGGCGCGGTCGCTTTAGGTTTTGCGCGGCGGCTTTTTGACGTCGTGGGTTACATAGCCCAGTTCAAACAACTGCTGCTCAGCCTGTTCAATACGCCGAACGGTCTTACTGCCGCTGCGTGAGGCCAACAGTTCGACCAGGGCCTCGGCGGCCGCAATCCCCGACACAATCGATGGAAAGAATGAGGGACTCTGCACGGAGAAAAGGATCGTCACATCGGCGTTGCGTGCCAGCGGCGAGGCAAAGCTATCCGTCATAGCGACGATTTTGCAACCCTTGCGGCGCGCGACCTGGACTACGGTGAGAGCTTCTCTTGAATAGGGCGCGAAGCTGATGACAATCACAGCATCCCCGCGCTGAATCGCACGCAGCCCCATTTCGAGCGAAGAGTCACCGCCCCCGAGCCGGGTCACGTTCCACCGAAAGAAGCGATAGAGATACTGTAAAGTGAAGGCGATTGGGTGACAGGCCCGAAACCCGGCAATATAGACGTCCTTCGCTTTCTCAATCAGCCGAGCAGCCTGGAGGAATGCTGGGTTGGAGGCTGCAATCGCATCGATATTGGAACGCTGCGTGCGAAATAACTCCGCGAACAATTCCTCAGGTCCCGCCTGGCTGGTAAGCGATTTTGCCCTGACCGCATAGCGGTGCGGTGACGCACGCAGCCACTCCACAAAGAGCGCCTTCAATTCCGGCCATCCCGAAAAACCCATGTGCTGAGCCAAGCGAACCAGCGTCGCCGATTGCACATTGGCTTTCGCCGCTACCGAGCGCATTGAGGAGACGGCGATCTCGTCAGGCTGATCCAACAGGTACCTGACCGCAGCCTGAAATTGCGGACTGAATCCTTCGAAGTTTTTCTTGATCTCGTCTACGACTTCCGCGTATGTTCTAGCTTTTCCGGTCATGCTTTCCTCAACGTTGGCCTGCCTGTCCATTATGTACCAGTTTTCCCGGTCAAGAGTCGTGACGGAAAGCATGGAGCTTGATTGCCAACAGCCGAACTCTGTCAGACGGTTGCGTTCCCGATATGGCATACGAATGGAGATGGACATATAGCGCAACCACACTGCAGTGAAAGCTGCGGCCATCGGCCTACACGCTCCGTGGCGAGCAGCCATTGATCGGGGCTGGTCATCTATCTTAGCCGTGCGGAAAGGCAAACGATCGTGGCGCGTGTATTCATCACAGGTTCTTCCGACGGGCTTGGCCGAATGGCCGCACGGCTACTCGTCGAACAAGGGCATGGCGTGGTTTTGCATGCCCGCAACGAGCGGCGTGCGCAGGAAGCGATGAGTGCTGTGCCCGGAGCGGCGACTGTTGTGATCGGCGATCTGGCCAGCATTGCCCAAACCCGCGGCGTGGCCGATCAGGTGAATCGGCTCGGCTTGTTCGACGCGGTGATTCACAATGCAGGTGTCGGGTATCGGGAGTCTCGGCGCATCGCTACCGAAGACGGCCTTCTGCATGTCTTCGCCGTGAACACACTTGCACCGTACATCCTGACCGCACTCATCCAGAGGCCGAAGCGCCTCGTCTACCTGAGCTCCGGCTTGCACCGCAGCGGTGATGCGAGTTTGAACGATCTCGCGTGGGAGAAGCGCCCATGGCATGGACAGCAGGCTTACTCCGATACCAAACTGCATGATGTGCTGCTAGCCTTCGCGGTGGCACGCCGCTGGTCGGATGTTTTCTCCAACGCTCTTGAACCCGGCTGGGTAGCGACGAAGATGGGAGGACCGGGAGCGCCGGACGATCTGGATGCCGCGCACCGTACCCAGGTTTGGCTCGCGGTCAGCGACGATCCGGCCGCAACGGTCACGGGCGAGTACTTCTACCACATGCGGCTTCGTGCACCGAGCCCAGCCGCTCGCGATACAGAGCGGCAAGAGAGGCTACTCGATGCCTGCAAGCGCTTCTCCGGAGTGGAACTGCCCATAAGCTGAGCAGAGAGAATAATTCACGGCGGGCCTTTGGAGAAACTTATCGGGAAATGCGGTAACAACTGAGGAATTATTCTTTTTCAGGATAAGAGGCTAACCTGCTACGTAGACATGAAGCGCTCACGCATTGGCCGCATCGGTATTGTCGTTGCCGTGATCGGGGTGCTGATCTTCGCCGCCGGTAATTGGCGAACATGGGTTTACAGCCTTGCGCCTCTCGATGTGCCATTACCCGCCAGTGCTGGAGAATATGCATATCGCTTCACTGCTGGTTTTGCCGCTGAATATGAGCTTCAGATCGTGGCGGAGCGCAGACTTGCCCCAGAAGTTCTCGATTGCCTATTGTTTACGCGCACATTGTGGCACAAGGTGTGCTCAGGTCGGCAAGACGCCTTGCGAGCGGTATGGGAGATATCCGAGCGCAATAGACTTATCGGGAAGGGCTCGTCAGAGGAGAGCGGGAGCATAGGTTTGTCGCAGAACTCCAATCGCGGCACGCCAGAAGGCGAACGTGAAGCGACCGTGGTAATTCGTCGCGGAATGGGAATGATTCGCGCAAAAGGGAGCCACGCCTACAACCTTAAGATCACAATGCTGACTGATAACTCTCAGCTATTGCCAGCGAATCCCCGGTTACAAGTCCAGATGTACCTTGCTGATCGGGAGCGTATTTCAGCGACAGCGCACATGTCGCTTCTTGTGGCTACCCTTGCTTGGATTGCCGGCCTCGTTCTGATCTCGACCGATCTCGTGCACAACGGCATTCGAAGGCGCTTCCATCGGATCGCCGTCTGGGGAACTTCTTTATACGGCGCGATCGTCACGCTTATCATTGGCTACAATTGCGTTGCGTGGATGTTGGTTTCCTATTATCCAGGTGATTATGATATTGATGTGGGGTTTTCTGGCAAGAATCTTGAGCGTTTTGTGCTCCTGATATTACTGCTTGTGATTCCGGCTGTCATCTCAGTATTCATTGTGCTTTCGCGATTTCTACGACTACCCCCTGAACCTCAAGCATCGAAATAGGGGCCTTTCGACCACGCCTCAAGACCGGCACGGGCCAATCGGGGGAGCGCCTGAGTCATAAAAAACGCGGCATGCGGGACGGCGCTGTGATTGCTTCCAGCGCCCCCGCACTCGACCAGTGGACGAGCGTTACATCAAACAATAAAGTTTCCTTATTAACCTCGTTGTGCTACAACTGGGCTTTCCAAAAGACAAGGAGTTGTGATGCGCGACAAAGTCATTGTGCATGAGATTGATGCGCCATTTTATCCGGTGGCGTGGGGACGCACCA
>JBEKQP010000220.1:0-9187 GCA_049519595.1 Candidatus Korobacteraceae bacterium
TAATGCCCTCCGATGAATCCTCCGGCCAGCGGACCCGACTTCAGCCTGGCAAAATGCGCCCACGTCGAGAGATGGAGAATGCTGCCGGTGATACGGGTAGTCGGGGCTGCGGCGAACGCCATACGACCCGATATCGCTCGCCTGCACCGAGCCCCAAGTTCCCGAAGAGCCGCCAAGTTCTTCCAAGTACGTTTAAGACCCGCCAAAGGAAAGGCTGGAATAACGGGCTGCACTTTTTCCTGCCGGTTACTAATCCTTTCTCACTTTCATGCCGCTCGCCACTTGGCACTCGCTCCCCTCAGACGCCGCCGGGGGGACGGCATTTTTTTCCAGACTGCATCTGCTCACGCCAATTTTTGCGCCGCCTGTGTGATCGCTTTCACTATTTTTGTATAGCCGGTACATCGACATAAATTTCCTGAGATAGCTTCTTTAATCTCGTCTTCCGATGGTTTGGGATTTTTGTCCAATAGCGCCTTCGCCGTCAAAATCATGCCTGGCGTGCAATATCCGCACTGTACTGCACCAACGTCAACAAAGGCCCGTTGGATAGGATGAATATGCTCCTCGTCGCCCAGCCCCTCGATGGTGAGCACTTTTCTGCCCGCAACAGATGCCGTCAACAAGATGCAAGATCGCACCGCCTTGCCGTCAATTAGAACCGTACATGCTCCGCAGTCGCCTGTGCCACAGGCCTTTTTTGTACCGGTTAAACCAAAATGTTCCCGCAGAGTGTCAACCAATACTTCCTTCGCGCCAACCGCTATGGAGACCGTTTTATCGTTTAGGGTGAATGTAATGGAGAAGCTCTTCGAGGGACTGACGCGCTCCTGTTCGTCACGTATCCCTGGACTGTCGATATCGGCCACATGCATCTCAACCGGCATATTAATTTCTCCTCCCCAATACTTCGGCATAGGCTTTCTTTATGGCTCGCTCCACCACCACCCCGATTACTGCTTCTTTATACTCGCGCTCCGCCTCGGCGGTAGGTCTTGCCGCGAAGAGTTCGTTGCCGGGGCCGCCCAAAGCTACTTCCGCGGGCACAATACTTTTGATCGCATCCGCGGCGTCTGCTACTCTTTTTCCGGCGATTATTTTTTCCAAACTACGTGCCCTGACCGTTACCTTGTTGATCGATCCCATCGCAACCACGATGTCGCGGCAAACGTCGCCCTCTACCGTTAAACGGACGGCGGCGGATGCCTGGGCGATATCCTGCGCTTTTCGGTTGGCCAGTTTTACAAAGGCGCTGGCAGTGTTGACGCCGGGTATCACGGGTATCCGAATCTCTTTAATCAACTCGTTTGCCGCAAGCGACGTTTTGCGGTAGTCCACAACGAAATCCGCAAGCTTGATGACTCTTTCCCCCTGCTTACTCGCGGCGACAACCTCGGCGTCAAGCGCCATCAGCGCCACGCTACAATCGCCTGCCGGTACCGCCGTGCCGATGTTTCCCGCCGGAGTTCCGACCACCCTTATGGCCGGGGAACCGACCTCCAGCACAGCTTGCTTCAGTGCGGAAAACTGGCTGGACAATGGCGAATCGAGAACTTCCTCATAGGTAACCGCGCCGCCAATACGGACGACCCCATCGCTTTCTCTGATTTCCTTCAGTTCTGCGACCCTTTGGATATAGATGATCGCCGCCGGATCGATCGTGCCATTAGCGATTCTTTCGACGATGTCAGTTCCGCCGTTAACAATTACAGCCTGCCGCTTGTATTGATCCAGCAATTCCAGCGCAGCAACAAGGGTACTGGGGCTATAGAACTCAGTTGTGACCATTTCGCCCACCTCTAATTTCTTGAACTTTCGTTGCGTTTTGTTTGATCGCCTTCAGCACTCGCCGCGCTGTCAACGGAATGGTATTGATTTTGATTCCTATAGCGTCATAGACCGCGTTGCGAATCGCCGGTGCAGCCGCCACGATAGGCGGCTCCCCGATGCCCTTTGCTCCGAACGGGCCAAGTTCGTTGGGATGTTCCACGATGATCGACTCCAGATCAGGTACATCCTTTACCGTGGGAATCATGTAGTTGTGGAAAGCCGTATTCTGCATCACGCCGCCGGACATGATGGTTTCTTCCATAACGCCCCAGCCGATGGCCTGCCCTACGCCGCCTTCCATCTGTCCTTCAATAATCGTGGGATTGATAGCCTTTCCGACATCACAAGCAAAGACCGAGCGGAGAAGATTGATGACACCAGTTTCAGTATCTACCTCCACTTCCACCGCCTGAGCTCCGAAAGCGTACGCATGGTAGGGACTGCCCTGCCCGTCCTCAGAGGAGAATGTGGGCTGGGGAGGGTACCATGTTCCTACCACCGACAAGGGAACCTGGGAAACAAAGGCCTTGGCGGCAATCACGGCAAGCTTCTCGAACTTCTCCGGCTGACCAGTTATAAATACCTTTCCGCCTCGAATGGTCATGTTCCGCGGGTCAGCTTTGAAGAGCTGCTTAGCTGCGAAACCGAGTAACCTCTCCCGCAGCTGCGTGCATGCGTTCACCACCGCGTTGCCGACCATCACCGCGGACCGTGATCCGACCGTCGGCCCGGAGTCGGGTGACAGCGAGGAATCGGAGTAAATCACTCCCACGTCCTCGAAGTTCACACCCAGCGTCTCCGCCGCAATCTGAGTGAGCGCCGTCGAAAGACCCTGTCCCATCTCAGTCGAACCCACCGCAACGTTGAGGGTGCCGTCCAACTGAAGAGTTGCGAAACAACTGGCCCCTTCAAACAGTAGCGGTATGCCCGTACCGTAGATAAACGCTCCAAAACCTCTGCCGCGTTTCATCACGCCTTCGCCGCGATCGATGGGCTGATGCCATTTAATTCTTTCCTTAACTTTTTCTATACACTCACCCAGTCCGAGGCCGCGGCTTTCTTTCATTACCTGGCCGGTTATCATGCAATCGCCGTCCCGCAACATATTCTTGAGCCGCAGTTCGGTTGGATCCATATGTAATTTCCTGGCGAGTTCGTCGATTTGACACTCGACAGCGAATTGGACCTGGGGCGCGCCAAAGCCGCGAAAAGCGCACGAATACGGGTGGTTGGTAAAAACGGAATATGCCCGAGATCTGGCGTTAGGTATGGCATAGGTGCCGCCCGCGTAGACAATCGCTCGCATGGTGACGCCATGCAACGGCGCCTTCGTCCCACCCATCGAGACATAGGCTCCCTTGTCCAGCACCGTTTCTACATCGACGGCGGTTATCTTTCCGTCTTTGGTTGCCGCCATGCGATGCTTGATGAAGGTGGCGTGGCGTTTCCCTGTCGTCCGGAACACTTCCTCACGGGTCAACTCAAAATACACAGGCCTTTTGGTCTTGAGCGCCAAAACGCCGGCAACGGCGCAAACGTCCAAGGTGGAATCTTCTTTACCGCCGAACCCGCCGCCAACTACCGGGCTGACGGTCCGAATTCTATGCTGCGGCAACCCGAATACAGGCGCCAGACACCGCTTGGTCGCGTAAACCGCTTGCCCGGGACTCGTCAGGATTAATCCGCCTGTCATCAGATCAGGCTCGGCGATGCATAAGTCGGGCTCTAAGTAGCAATGTTCGACCATGGGGGTTTCATAATCGTTCTCGATAACGATGTCGGCTTCGGCAAAGGCCTTTTCCACATCGCCCCTATCCAGCTTAAGCAAACATAGGATGTTGCCGTTTTCCGCTGCCGGATGATTCTCATGGATCTTGATCGCGCCTTCCTTCATCGCTTCCCGGGGATCGTCGTAGGCAAGAAGCGGTTCATAGTCCACCTCGATTAAGTCCAGCGCTTTCTGGGCGATTTCCGCACTGACGGCGGCCACCAGGGCAACAGGATCGCCTTGATACTTGGTTTTGCCGTCGGCGATGACCGGCTTATCCGGCACCAATATCCCGTAGCCGTTGCGGCCGGGCAGATCCTTGGCCGTCATGACCGCTACAACGCCCTCGAGCTGCGCGGCTTTCGACACATCGATCGCTTTAATGATGGCGTGGGGATACTTGGCAAATAAAGCCTTGCCAATCAGCATATCTTTTCTTTTCAGATCGGCTGTATACTTCGCCTGTCCTAACACTTTAGCGATTCCGTCCACACGGGTTTTTCTTTGTCCTACAATATCTAAATTGCTCACGGCTTCTTCTCCTCGTAGCCCCACAGAAAGTCAGCGTGGAAACTCGATAACAATTCTTGCTAATCTCCGGACGACCAAAGACAATCACGGGGCGAGAAACAAGCAGGGGAAATCGGGTTATCTCGTTTCCCCTAGTTGACCTTATTTTGAATTCGGCTTCAGAGTTTCCGGCATCAAGAACAGTGTAACCACACCGGCGAAGAATACGATCGAGCAGGCACCGATCCCAAAGCCCAAGCCGTAGGTTTTAGCCATCACGCCGATAGTGAAGGGTGTGACCACCGCGCCGAAACCCCTGCCAACATTGAAAGCGAAGCCGCCCCCCATGGCCCGAATCTTTTCGGGGAACAACTCAGCAAAGTAGGCCCCGAAGAGCCCGAACACGCCACCGAAACTCAGTCCCATTACAGGGCCGATCCAGAACAGGAACACGGGGTTGGGGATGATGACATACAAGGGAACAATGATCGAATCAGCGAGGAAGGCCAGCATCAAGGCGTTCCTTCTGCCAAACTTGTCCGCGATATAGGCATAGAAAATGTAGCCGATAAACGCGCCGGTAAAGATCACGATGCTGAATACGCTCATATACTGGATGCTCAGGTGCCGCACCCGGACAAGATAGGTAGGTATCCAGGCGCTCACACCCCAGAATCCGCCCATCTGACAGGCGGCCGCGATGGTGCACCCGATTGTAAGTTTGGCGACCCCCGGCTTAAACAGCTCAGAGATGCCGATCTTTTCTTGCTTGGCAATCTTTTTCGCGTCGTCGGCCGGTACGAATATCCAAAACAGCAGTCCTGCGATAGCCGCTGTCCCGGTCAGAACGAAGATCCAGCGCCAGTCTACCCGGGTCAGCAGGAACCGCCCCATGAGGGCCGCGAGGACACCGCCGAGAGCAAAGGTACTCAACACAATGCCTGCAGCCCGGGCCCGGTATTCGACATTCCAGTGCACGGCGATGAGTGCGACAATCGGTCCCCAGAGTCCGCCGACGCCAATGCCCTGGAGAAAGCGGAGGACCATAAATTGGCCCCAGGAACTGACCCAGTAGACCGCCAGCGTGAAGAGACCGAACTCAATCAGGGCGATAGCGGCGGCATTTCTACGGCCATAATTTTCTGCCAGCCAGCCGAAGAATATCCCGCCCAAGGCGGTTCCGATCATGGTTGATGACGCCAGCAACCCCGCGTCGGCGAGGGAGATTTTTAGGGAGGCGATGATGACCGGCATACAGATAGCCAGTATTTGGAGATCAAGGCTATCGTACAGATATGCGATGAACGTCATAATGAGGACGTTCCAGCGATGTTTGCTCCCATTTGCAGGCCTGAGTGCGATCGACGACGCGGATGCGTAGGATTCCTCGCGAGCAGGCAGTACTCCGGTTTTTCCCGACTCCATGAAAATCTCCTCCTAAATTATTTATGAAGCATTGGCAATGCGATACGTTCGGACTCCCTTACGAGCAGACAGCGTTCATAGAACCAGGATTTAATTTTGTCCCAGTGTTCGGCAATTGTGCACTCCTTCACCTTTAGGGACAAGCTATTTTCTGCTTTTCCCTGGAAATGCACCCTCGGCGGCATGCTGATGGTCGACACTCCCACTTCCTTTTCTTCAGTAGCCGAGGCAAAAGCGACCGTTTGCTGCCAGATACCGCGGGCACGTGACGCAGGCCATGCGTACCGATATCGCTCGCCTGCGCCAATCTCCATTGCCTTGCCGCCCGGTCTAAATCTAAAATGGTAGCGTTCTGGCAAGCTACGGGCTGGATTGCAGGGTGAGGTTAATTGGATTGGAATCTGTAAATAGCTGATTACAAGTTAGTTAGAGCCAAGAAAAACACACGCCAGCTTTCGACCGTGTCAAGCGTTCGGGTTCAGGTATTTGAACAACTTAACTCTTCCACCGAGGTCCGCTAAGTTCTTCTAAGTACGTATCAGACGCGTCACACGCCCTGCTCGCACTCCTGATCGGCTGCGGCCTCCGGAGAACTGAAGCGACAACTCTGAGGTTGGAGGATTTCCAGCTTCGCGAAGGTCATTGGGTAATCGCCGACCTGATAGGCAAAGGCGGGCACATTCGAACGATACCGGTGCCCGACTGATTCAAGTTATGGCAGCAGTGCCAAGAAATCGACGGCGATCATAATTGATTTCTTGTGACATTTTGCTTTTCCAACCACTTCATTCAACGCCCGAGCGGCGGAATGCGAACTGTCTGGCTACCAGCGGCCAGCGTGAGCACCACCATCCACGTGGACCACCTCTCCGGTTACTTGATCTGCCTGCGCGAGGTAGAGAACAGCCTCGACAATGTCTTTTACCTCCGCGATCTTCCCCATTGGCGGCAATCTTTTAAGAGAATCCTCGGAATCATCCTTGTGTAGTGGTGTATCCACGACCCCGGGCGCCACAGCGTTAAAGCGGATACCCTCTTTCGCATACTCGATCGCGAGACTCTTGGTCACCGTATTCAAGCCCCCTTTCGTAATCATCGAAACTGAGCCATTAACGCCAGCGATTGGCTGATCAGCGAGCGACGCAGTGATGCTCACAACGCTGCCCGATTCTTGTTTCAGCATCTGTCTTACCGTGAGCTGAGTGATGTAGAGGAATCCCAGCAGGTTGGTCGAGACCAAGGCATTGAAGTCCTCGGTAGTGAAGTCGGTGAAGGGCTTGGTGAGGAAGATTCCGGCGTTATTCACCAGAACATCAATGCTTCCGAAGTACTTGACGGCTGCTGCGACAGCGCTGGCCGCGGTCTCCTGCTTCCCTATGTCGCCATCGAATAGCATGAGGCTGGGTGAGGCAGTCAACGATTGACTGACATTACGAGACGTTGCGACGACACTATAACCTTCCTTCAGGAAGCCCGCGACCAAACCCGCACCAATACCACCCGATGCTCCCGTGACGATTGCTGTTTTCTTGTCTGACATACAGCCCGCTCCTAATCCTGTTCACCGAGAGTTTGAACGTACGATTTGCCGTATGGATAGAAGAGTTCCTTGCGGCCTTGCTGCCACGCCGCTCTGAGTTCGGGCGTTGTGATGTCCCAGTCCGGCCGGCATTTCTTGGTAACAGCACGTAAGTCCTGGCGGAGATCTTCCAAGGTGGGCCGACCCCAAAACCAGTAGCCGTTGTAGATCTTGTAAATGACAAGGCCTGGCTCGAGGACAATCACGTAAGGGATCATGGGATTGTGTACAGGATCGGTGTATTCGGCGATGTCGAGATCTCTTTGGATGACACGCCCCGCGTCGGAAAGAAAAGGCCAGTGGGCACCGACTCCACTGCGATATTCATTCGTCTCAGTGATATTGTCTGTGCTGATCGTGACAAGCCGGCAATAGGCGACCTCGAGCTCACGATGGAGTTGAACGAGACCTTCAGCCTGCCGGCGGTCCTTGGGGCAGTAACCGCCGCGGCTGAGGACGAGAACCATGGGATGTTGTCCTTGCAGTTCGGAGAGCTTGCGGCGCTTCGCCGTGTGGTCGGAAAGCTCGTAGTCGGGAAAGAGAGTTCCAGGAACAATGTCGGGTCGCATACGAAATCCTCAACCGCAGGCTGCTCGTCACCTGCTTACATGTCGATGATAAGCAGACTGCGTTCTTAATAGTGGCCGTCAACTAGCGCGACGCACCTGCAACTCTTCACGTGATGAGCTTACAAAGGCTCCGACCAATGCGGCGATCTCATCTGCAGCCGTGTCCAAAGCGAAATGACCGCCATCGAGAACGTGAACTTCAGCGTTTGGAACGTCTTTGCGGTAGCGCTCAGGTTCGCCGGAATCGAACGAGGACTCGTACTTGCCCCAGAGAACCAGCAGGCATGCTTGCCACTTCGGATAGGAGTCCACATTGGTTCGATAGTCGTAGAAGAGGTCGCTTTGAATCTCCGCCTGCCTTGGCTGACTCAGGAACGCAAACTCGTCCGTCCATAGATCAGGGTCATAACGTTCCACGTTCGGATCGTTTCCGACATGGCGCGTTCGCGCGGCTGCGAGCGACAACAGATTTGTACGAAGCGCGCTTTCGTTGGCGGCGCGATCGGCCCAAAAGGCTCGCCTCGTCTTCCAACTGGCCCCTAGGCCTTCGTTGTGCGCCACTGCATCCTGGACGATAAGCGCCTCGATGCGCTCCGGATGAGCCAAGGCCATGCGAAAACCAACAGGCCCGCCGTAGTCCTGCATGTAAAGTGTGTAGCGCGAAATCCCGAGTGCGTCGGTGAAGTGATTCATGATCTCGGCGTAGTGATCAAACGTATACGCGAATTGTTTCGGGTCAGGCCAGTCGCTGTGTCCGAAGCCGGGGTAATCGGGCGCAACAAGGTGATAGCGATCGGAGAGCCGGGCGAAGAGCGGCTCGAACATTCTCGATGAGGACGGCAGTCCGTGCAGCAGGAAGAGTGTCGCCGCGTCTTTCGGTCCAGTCTCGCGATAGAAAATCGAGAGGCCATCGATCGATACTGCGCGGTAAAAGGTAGGGTACCTCATAAGACGTCCTTTCGAGCGTGCAACCAGCGCTCGCAGATTCTTGTTCTGGGAGCTCACATCGGCATAACGATGCGGGGTTTGTTCATGCGGGCGATAACATCCGTTCGGTCAGTGGCACTCTCAACTATCCGCAGGTCGAGCCGATGCCGCAATCGTCGCTGAGTGCCAATTGCGAATTTCCGTCGTCGCGAGCCGTGACATGCAGACAGATCAGCTCGTCCGAGCCGCAACGCTTATGCGCTGAATGTTTACCTGGAGATTCACGCCGTGATGGAAACGTTGCCAGACACTGAGCCTCTTGTCGTTAGTGAGTCTTGATGCGGAGTTGGCTCATGCTGCTGGGGAGGATTGCTGGCTTTCGAAGCGAGTGTCACAAATTCAGAAGTCCTCAAGCCTGACAGCGAACTATAAGCGCGTTTTCAGCCAAAACGGATGGTGCATCCGCAGCGGCATCGCCGCACACTGGAAGGCATCGGCCTACCAAAGTATTTTGGAACTTGCCGAGGCGTGCGATGTCCCGGTGCGTTGGGCGTGCCGCGCCGGTGTTTGTCACAGCTG
>JBEKQP010000221.1:0-7938 GCA_049519595.1 Candidatus Korobacteraceae bacterium
TGACGGCATCCACGGCGCGACCATGGCGAGCGAGGAATTCAGCGAAGGCAGCGAGGCGAAGCGTCCCAACGTGCAGGTGGGCGATCCCTTCATGGAAAAGCTGCTGCTGGAAGCCTGCCTGGAGGCCATGGAAACCGGCGCGGTGGTTGGCATACAGGATATGGGCGCCGCGGGCCTGACCTGTTCCACCTGTGAAATGGGCGGCCGCGGCGGCGTCGGACTGGAAATCGAGCTGGACCTGGTGCCGCAGCGCGAAACCGGCATGACCCCTTACGAGATCATGCTGAGCGAATCGCAAGAGCGCATGCTGCTGGTGGCCGAGCGCGGCCGCGAAAGCGAAGTCTTCGCCGTGTTTCGCAAGTGGGGACTGGACGCGGTAACCATCGGGCGCGTGATTCCGGAAAACAAGATGCGCGTGCTCGAGCACGGCAAGGTGGTCGCGGAGATTCCCAACGAGGCTCTCACCGACGACGCTCCGCTCTACAACCGGCCGCTGGAGCCGTGGACGGCGCCTGTCCCCAAAACCACTCCTGCCGGTATCACTTGGAGTGAGGATTACATTGGCAGCCTGAAGGCGCTGCTTGCATCGCCGAATGTTTGCTCGAAGCGCTGGGTGTATGAGCAATACGATTCGATGGTGCAGACCAATACCGTAATCGGACCGGGAAGTGAGGCTGGCGTCATTCGCATCAAGGGAACGAATCGCGGCTTGGCGATGGCCCTCGACGGCAACGGACGCTGGTGCTACCTCGATCCCAAACTCGGCGCGATGCATGCCGTGGCCGAGTCCGCGCGCAATGTCGCCTGCGCTGGGGCGCGTCCGGTGGCGGCCACCAATTGCCTGAACTTTGGCAACCCTGAGAAGCCGCCAATCATGGGCCAATTCTCGGCTGTGATCGATGGCATAACCGAGGCCTGCCTCAAACTCGGAACGCCGATCACCGGAGGCAACGTCAGCTTTTACAATGAAACTCTCGGCGAGGGTATTTATCCGACCGCGGTGATGGGGATCGTGGGAATAGTCGATGACATTACTAAGGTTGTCGGCTCGAGTTTCTTGCGCCCGGAACGTGTAGTGTTGCTGCTCGATGCCTCGGGCGCGGAACGGACCTCCGCATTGGAAGCCGCCTTTGGCTCTTCCGAGTATGCCCAGGTGGTGCTTGGCATGCTATGGGGTTGCCCGCCGGGCATTGATCTCGATGGCGAGCTGAGATTGCAGAACTTGCTCGTTCAACTTGCGGCAGAGAGTCTCATCGACTCCGCCAAAGACATTTCCGAGGGCGGGCTGGCAGTGACCCTGGCCGAGAAGTGTTTTGCGAACGAAATCGGGGCGGACATTGACATAAGCAGCGGGAAACTCAGCAATGTCTTGACCCTGTTCGGCGAAATGCCATCCCAGGTGCTGGTTTCGTGCGACCCAACTCACGTTGGGAGAATCCAACAACTAGCGGAACAGCACGAAATTGCGGCAGCGCCTCTGGGCACAACTGTCGAAGGCAGCTTGAAGATCAGTATCGACGGTGCGCCGGTCGTGTCCGCCACGGTTGCCGAGTTGAAGCGAGCATGGACGTCGGCTTTGGAGTCCGCCTTACATGCCGGTAGCAACGAGGAGCCACTGCCCTCGCTGCTCGATCGCGGTTGAGTAACCGGCTCCGCCGAAGAAGCGTTCCGTTTTTTATTTCTTCCCGCCAACGCGGGTCACTGGTGAGAGATGCCTAACAGCAGTTCGGACAAGTTTCACGAAGAGTGTGGGGTAGTCGCCATCTGGGGTCATTCCGAGGCTTCGACGCTGGCCTATCTGGGCCTGCATGCCTTGCAGCATCGCGGGCAGGAGTCGGCCGGAATCGCCTCATCGGATGGCGCGCGGATTCTCCTGTACAAGGACATGGGTCTGGTGGCCGATATATTCAACGATGAAACGCTGGCGCGCGTACCGGGCCGGCTCGCCATCGGCCACACGCGCTACTCCACCACGGGTGACTCCGCACTGCTGAACGCTCAGCCCATCCGGGTGGAGTGCAACAAGGGGCGCATCGCGCTGGCGCACAACGGCAACTTGGTGAACGCCGCCGATATCCGCAAGCGTTTCGAGCGGCAGGGCTCTATCTTTCAGACCACCAGCGACAGCGAGATCATTCTGCATCTGATTGCGCACTCGACCGAGCAAACCCTGGTGGACGCGGTCAGCGATGCTCTGCGCCGCATTGAAGGCGCCTGCTCAGTCGTCCTGATTACGCCGGACACGATTTTCGCCGCCCGTGATCCCCGGGGATTTCGTCCGCTGTGCATGGGGCGCATGCCCGGCAGCGAAGGCCAGCGCGATGTCATCGTCTTTGCTTCCGAGACCTGCGCCTTCGACTTGATTGGCGCGACCTACGAACGCGACGTCAAACCGGGCGAACTGGTCGAAGTCAATGATTCGGGTGTGTTCTCATATAACTATGCCCCGGCGCTGCCGCAGTCGAAGTGCATCTTTGAGCACGTCTACTTTTCGCGCCCCGACAGCCTGATCTTCGGCATGCCGGTGCAGGAAGCGCGCGAGGCGATGGGCCGCCAGGTTGCCCGCGAAGCTCCGGTTGAAGCGGACATCGTCGTTCCTGTTCCCGACTCGGGTGTAACGGCCGCGATGGGGTACTCCTTCGAGAGCGGCATCCCGCTGCAATTCGGGCTGATTCGCAATCACTATGTAGGGCGGACCTTCATTGAACCGGAACAGCGCGTGCGCGACTTTGGGGTGAGGCTCAAACTGAACCCGGTGCGCGCTATTCTGAAAGGCAAGCGCGTGGTGCTGTTTGACGACTCTATCGTCCGCGGCACTACCAGCAAAAAGATTGTGCGCATGATCCGGGACGCCGGTGCCAAGGAAGTTCACATGCGCATCTCGTGTCCGCCCACGATCTCTCCTTGCTATTACGGCGTGGATACGCCTACCCGCGGCCAGTTGATCGCAGCCACCAAGACGGTGGATGAAATCCGCGACTACATCGGCGCCGATTCACTGGCGTATTTGTCTTTGGAAGGACTGCGTCTGGCCTGTGGCGAGCGTCCTGGGCAACCCACCACGTACTGCACTTCGTGCTACACCGGCAAGTACCCGACTGACTGGGTAGAAGTTCACGACATCAAACCGGCAGCGAAGGAATGTGCGGTGGTTGCCACGACGCCTTGAATGCGGTGTAAGCTGCCGTTCAGCGGCAAAAACTCAGAAAGGCCCAGTCTCATAACTGGGCCTTTTGTTTACTCGCCTATCTGGCTTTTGTTCTACTCGCCGTATCAGGCAGCGGGAACTGCACTTTCGTTCTCCGGGGTTCGCCGGCATTGAATCTTTTCCCGGAACAACAACTCGACTTCCCTCTTGGCCTCCGCCAGAGGCAGGGGCGGCACGGCAGTGATAACGCGCACGATACGCGCCAAGTCAAAGTAAGACTTGCGGCATTTGTGCATGAAGTCCACCGGATACTCCGGCTTGCGCGCGCGGGCCTCTTCCGGATCTGCGTCGAGCAGCAGAGCCAGGTCGGGTTGCGGCACGATCAGCCGGATAATCTGTACCCATAGCCGGGTCAGTGGATTCGTCAGAGGAAGGTTCGCCATCTCGTCATAAATATAGCGGTCAAAGATAACGACATCGCACCCCGAACCCATAGCGCGGGCCACTACGATGTTGAGATGGATGGCATCAATCAAGTACAGCAGGTGCCGCATCAGCGTGAGATACCAAGCGCGCACGTTCTTGTCGCGGCGCTTGACTGGGCGTTCAGGCGACCCCACGCCACGCTCACTTCCGTATACCGTGTGAACGAACTCCTCGCGGTAGCGCGACAGCACCACGACATTGTCCCAGAAAGTCAAAAGCTGGTCGCTGAGCCCAAGACTGGAGATTACGCGGCGCAGATTCTCGATCTGAGTCGTCTTGCCGCAGCCGTCAATTCCGGAAAATGAGATCAGCATCGCGCGACTTTGTGTCAGTGCATTCATGTTTCTGCCCCAGGTTCGCTGTCTGTTTCAGACAGTCTTTCTCAATTAGCGAGCAGCAGCACGTGTGCTGCCCGGTGCGGTGCTGGGAGTTCCCTTCGACAACCCTGCTACGATACCGATCGCAATGCCAGCGGCGGCCACGGCTCCAAGCTTCAAAACTAGTGAGCGCATCTGGTGCTGCTTTTCGCCGGCAATGGCTGTTCCCGCCGGACGCGAAGCTCCGCCGCCATTCGCGGGGACACTCTCGGCAGTTGCGGTTCCCAGGGGTTCGGTGGTAACCGACGGCTGACTCGGGCGCTGCGACAACTGTGTTGAAGGCGTCGGCGCGGACTGGTTCTGCTGAGCAGGTGCCGGTTGTGTTTCCGGCGGGGCCGGAACTGGCGTCAGCGGGCCCTGTGAGGGGTTGACGGTCGTGCCGTTGATGACGGGGGCTGGTTCGGATTGCGGCTGCTGCCAGGCGTGCAGCAATTCTGGCGCACCACAGAGCACGAATCCAACGGCTAGAACCAAGGCTTTGGTCACGGCAATTTGCAGTTTCATGGGGAACTCTCCTGCGATCCTACGGTTGTTACTTCGATCCTGGGGCTACCTTGCGGCTAGACATTCCACTCTCCATTGAGCCGGCCGCAACCTCTTTGCGGGTACCGCTCAGGGCGCGCGCGATGTCGGCATCTTTGTCGTAAACCAGATTCCGCATTCGATTCTTGGCGTACCGCCATAGATTGGCCAGATTCGTTTCGTACCAGCACGACTCGGACATCCTGGCAGAAAAGCCGCACAACACCCGGAATCGTTCCTGAAGGAGCGTCCCATCCGCTAACAGGGCGGCAGTGAGGCGATGATTCCCTTCCAGAATGGTGAACGGCAAACCTTCGTCGACTCCGATCAGCAGCACGCAACTGCGGGCTTGGTCAATACGCAAACGGTAACTGAGGGCCTGCACTTTCGAGATGAACGCGCGTGTGCGTCCGGAAAACTTCCTACTGCGAATGCGCTCAACGATGTCTTCCAACAAGAAACTGCCGGACGCGATCCGGCGCCACTGTGCGCGGGGGAAGACATGCAACAGTTGAAGATCGCCCGGCTCAACGCTGACTTCCCACCATTGCGTGTCTGCCGGCAGCTCACGCCACATGTGTCCGCGACGGCGGAATAGCAGGGCCCTGCGCAGTGCGTTCTCAGCTTCGTTCGCGATATCGGCGTGCATCACGACCTGTTCGAAGCTTTTCCGGTCGTGATGAAATTCATCCCGATAAAACTCGTTCTTGAGGAATTCGGCGATGACGTCCGGTTCGGTAACCCGCCAAAGTTTCTTCATGCCGCCTCCTGGACGCTCGTCCTGCCCCGGACAAAGAAGGGAACGGACACGGCAAAAAGGAGCAAGATGCGCAAGACCTGCTGGACGACGATTACTTCCAATAGGGAGGCGTGGAAGGCGGCAACTCCTGCCACCACCAATCCGCTGACTACGAGCTGAAACCAGCCGGTATTGGCGATCCGGCGAGACATCTCGTAAGTAATCAGCACGACGCTCAGGGCATAGGTGCCGGTAGCGATCGCATTCATCGTCAACAGCAGCTTCATCCCTTCGTGATGAAAACCGCCGCCGAACAACGTCCCGATCACCAAGCCCGGGAACGCTGCCAACAACAAGACAAAACCGATGGACAGACCGGCAACAAACAGCAGCGGCACAACCACGGTCTTGCGGCTTTCATTTTCCACAGTCTGGCCGGCTGACACCGGAAACATGGCGCTGGTTACCGACCACGTGGCGAAGTAGAGAAGGCGTCCGACCAAGGCGACGGCGGCGTATAAGCCGGCATCGCGCGGTGCGAAGTAGTGCTTCACCATCAGGATGTCGATATTGCTGATGATGACTTGCCCGATAAAGAAGATAATCGCCTGCACGCCCTCGCCGAAGGAAGCCGCCTGCCCTGGCCCGGATTCACCGCGCAAAGCCGCATCTCCGGCGGGCAGCAAATAGGCGGCAAACACCGACAGCGAAATGCTTCCCACGGCGCCCATGACGCCGGCTCCCATCACCACGAAGGCAATCGCCGCAATCAACTTCACCAGGGCTTCAACGATAAGGTTGACGCTCAGCCGGGCAAATTGACAGGTGCCCTGCATTCCCCCACGGCGCACTCCCAGGGGAATGTAGAACAACATCCCAAGCGCAAGCACCTCGATCAGATGATTGGACGGCAGGCGCAGGTAGTGAGAGATTGGTCCGCTCAGCAGCAGCATCGCGATACATAGCGCTAGGCCCACGCTCCACGCTTGGCGCATCAGCGTCCGGTAAACGGCGGCGCGCCCGCCTGCTTGCTGGTTGCGCGCGATGAATTTGGCCGCAACAAGCTGAAACGCCAGGTTGATGCAGGAGGCAAGCATGAGCAGCGTAACCGCCGCCGCTGCGTGACTGAAGTCGCCGGGCCCCAGCAGATGAGCGACACCGATGTTGTAGCCGAAATTCGCCAGGCTCACGAAGCCCGAACCGGCCAGCATGATCACACTGCCGGACAATACCAAGCCGCGCGATTGCTCAGGGTGCAGCAACCGGTCCGCAAAGCCCGCCTTGCGCTCCGCCCATTCGAATACGGCGTGTTGCTTGGAACTCATGCCGCGTTTTCGTGATTTCCGCCCGGCTGAACGTGACTCACCGTCACTTTCGAACCAGCGCTGGGAAATGTAATCGTTGGCGTTTCCGGCGCGGAGAACTGCCGCATGACGTTGGGCAGGAAGCTGCTAAAGCTTCGCGCCGCATCCGTCGCCGAATCGTAGATCTCGAACAACCGGCCGGTGCGGGTCAACTCGAGAACGACCATGGCTTCAGGCGAAGGAGCGGCCAGCTTTACGTCCCCATCGCGTTTCATCGCTTCGCTCATGCAGTGGAGCAGCATGTCGACGCCCGCCGAATCTAGTTGCCGCACGTTGGAAAGATCCAAAACCACCTGCGGCCGGTCAGACTGCAAGATCGGTTCAACCGCGCGCAGGAACTGGCGGGCTTCTTTCAGGTTGACTCGCTCGGGAACTCGCTTCACAACTACCGGTCTACTCGTTTCCATATCTCCTCGCTGCCATCAACTCGGGTGCAAAGTGACGATCGGCGCGATCTTGATGCTCGACCCCGGCGGTCGACAGGGAAGGCGGTGTTGCCTGAATTGCCTCGGGCAGGGTGGCCGGGATTTCCCGTCTTTTTTCGCGCAAGTTCGCAAGCAAAGCCTGCGGCATGTAAACAGCGAGGTTCACCATATCGGTCAGCGCCCTGACCGTGGCGCTGGTGGAAGCCATATCGAGCAGCTTCGCATCGGCGACCTCCACGGCTACCTCTCGCTGCAGGTGATAGATGTGCCGGAAGCCGACCACGGAAAAGCTGACGTCGAGCCCGGCCCCGATTCGACTGAATGGCAGCACCGTGGAGTTCTCCACCACCGTGCCGCAGTCGATTACCGCGTTGCGTTCAACGACACTGCCGCGGGTGATGACCGCCAGGGCGCGAACCCGCGCGTAGGCCCCGACATAGGCCGGCGCTACAATGCGTGCGTCGCGGTGAACGCGCGCTCCCGGCGCGACCCAAACCCCCGGCTTGATCTGCTCGCCTTGCGGCTCGATGCCGGTTTTGCCGGCGAACGATTCCAGCGCCAGACGGCGAAAGTCCGCAACGGTTTGCAGCCGGTTCTGGTTGTCGTCCAGAAAAAATACCTCCGGCGGCACGCGGAAGCGTTCCAACATATTGCGAAAGATGAACGCCGCGTCGTTGCGCCGCGAGGCGCTGATTACGAACAGATCCAGGGCTTCGCCGTGCTGGTCGAAGACCCGCGTCAGCCGGCTGTGACGGTCAAGATGGAACTGCACCAGCT
Organism: Candidatus Korobacteraceae bacterium; assembly: GCA_049519595.1. Taxonomy (GTDB): domain Bacteria; phylum Acidobacteriota; class Terriglobia; order Terriglobales; family Acidobacteriaceae; genus CAWBRT01. Next base: position 7,839 of record JBEKQP010000221.1, read on the forward strand.
TTTCGTAGTCGACGGTAAGGTAAGAGTTCAGGCGCAGCACCACGATCAGCTCCGCCCCGTTCTGGGCGAAATCGTTGAAGACCGCTTCGGCAAACCGCCA
>JBEKQP010000222.1:0-7878 GCA_049519595.1 Candidatus Korobacteraceae bacterium
GTCCGTCGATGTGAACCGTGTCCAGGCAATCGTTGATTTGGCGCAATGCCGTCGCTGCATCGGCTCGGCAAACATTTTTTGCCGGGATCGACCACAGCGGCATTTTTTCCTTCAGCGGATCGACATCGATGTGGTGGATGCGGGCGCCGCTCGCCGGCCGGTTGACCGTCGGAATCCAGGGTATGTCGCTATCGATGACCAAAATAAAGTCCGCTTCGGCAAGCATCCGACACTGGCGCTGCTCATTCCACTGGCTACCCTGGTAGAGCACATTGTCGGCGGGAAAGTTTACATAGTTCGGTACCGATTCGAACACCCCGACCGCCAGTCGCCGGCACAGCCGAACCAACTCTTCCACGGCTGCCGGATTGCGTCCGACGTAAGAGGTGACCACCAGGGGACGGCTCGCCGCCAGCAGGTCGCCCACCAGGGCGTCAACGCTGGACGCAGCCATGGCGGAGGGCGCGACCGGCGGCCACTCCGCGGAATCGGAAGCCGCGGGCGGAATCTCTTCTTCCAGCACCTCGCGCGCCGCCATCAGGTAGACGGGGCCTTGCGGATCGCTATGCGCAATTTGCATGGCCCGGTGGATGATTTGCTTAATGTTCCGGCCGCTGCGAATCTCATTATCGTATTTGACGTAACCACGCACGATTCCACGCTGGTCAAAGACATCCTGCAGCCAGTGGATAAACTCATTGCGGCTCCCCGGCAGCTCTCCCTGCTGGGTGAACGGCACCGCTCCGGAAAAAATCAGCACCGGAACGCGGCACCTTGAGGCATTGTGCAAAGCGCCCGCCAGGGTTTGCGTTCCGACGTCGACATGCACCAGCACTGCCTGCCCGCGCCCCGTGATTTGTGCGTAGCCATGGGCGGCGCTCAGGGCCACCATCTCATTGGGACAGGTGATCACCGCTGGAATCCGGCGTCCCGTGGCCCGCGCTTCGGCTATGCTCTCAAGGATCGGCGGATGATCGCTGCCGAAATTGGCAAACAGATAGGAAACTCCCGCTTCATGCAATGCCTCAAGCAACGCCGTGGCCGTGCTGTACATTCGCCCTCCCAATGCTCACCGAATTGTACGACGCGACTTCAATCCGCACGGGCGAGTTGCCCGTTTTCTGGGCCTGCGGAGTCACTTCACGGTCGGTGGTCGCCCGCGCCAAGCCAAGTTTTTGCATTACCCATTACCCCGGACACATGCTGATCACGGATTTGACGAACAACGAATTCTCGGTTCTTTGGCGCAATTCCCGAATTGGTACACCCGCCCGGCAACAACGCAAATGTCCTCGCACAGGAGGGGCCTGATTCTCTTCATCTTTCGTGCCTCCTTTGGGCCTCTGGCGAACTAAGGCTGCACGGCTGCTCAATGCGGAACATGCCTGCTTCAATGCCCAGCCCGCCCGTTCGACACCCACGTAATGAGGTCTTTCCCCGGCATTTACCAGCCAGATTCCAGCGGCAAGTCAGTCTAAAATTCCAGCAGAATACCTGTGCTGAATTCCTGCTGGCGTGCTATGCTCCCGGACATGCACAAAACACACCCCGCCATCCAGGTGACGGGGCAAGGTCAAATCGTATTTGTCACACATTTCAGTGACTTTGCTCACCGACGAATCGTGAGCTGGAATACGAAACTAACTCAATTCCCAAAACTTGTTAACAAGGGGGTAGTAACTTAAATGGCCATTAGGGGAAAGATTTTTGTAGCAGTGCTGCTGGCTCTTACGCTTGTAGCTCTAACACCCGCATTCGCAGGCGACCGCGAAAAGCTGGGTGATGCATGGTGGACCGGTCCACTGGAAACACCTAACCCGAACACTCTGCCGAAGAACGCCTTCTACGGTGAAACCTATTTCGTCGTAGAGCAGGATAACGGCAGTTACAATCACAGCGGCACCCAGAAGGGTGCGCCACACGACAACGATTACCAGTCGGTAACTCTTTTCACGTACGGCTTGACCAACCGGGTCAACCTCCAGTTGCTGCCGGCCTTTGACGGCGTGCGGAACGCCGGTGGCAATCCGCCGAGCCAAGGCATGGAAGTGGACAACCTCACGGTCCGCCTGCCGATACAGCTATTGAAATACAAAGAAGGCGGAACACCGCTATCTCTAACGATTGCTCCGTCCTTTATCGCCCCGACCGGGGCTGGTCCAGACAATGTGTGGACTCCGTTCGTAGGTGTTTGGGTCCAGAGACCATTCTGGATGCCGGGCGGCCGCATTCTCCGCGTCCGTGCAGCTCAGAGCTTCTTGTTCCCGTTACAGGACAAGAAGGTCCTCGGCACCGCTAACTGCTTCAATGGCGCGGCCTCTTGCGAAGAAGACCAGGGCAAGTACTATAAGACCCAGATTGGCATGGAATATAGCTTGACCAAGCACTGGGTTCCGGCATGGGATTTCTACTTCAAGTACGGCAGCGGCACCACGCAAAAGACGATTGCGGGCGCAGCGCTCCCTGGCAGCTGCAGTACATTTACGCTTGCTAGCGGCAGTTGCGATTCCTTCTACAGCATGAGAATTGACCCGGCTATCGAATACAACTTCACCGGAAATGTGGGCATTATCGCCGGTGTGGAAATGACGGTTGCTGGCCGCAATAGTGGTTCTTATATTGCACCGCAGATCGCTCTGCAGTGGTTTAAGCAGTAAGATCTCCTCCCGGGCCTTTAAGACGGGTATCGAGATTCTCTCGCGCGGTGGGCAAATGCCCACCGCGTTTTTTGTTGCTGCGGCAGGCCCATAGGATTTTGGCCGTGGACCTTCGAGGATTACGTGGGGTCGAGCGATAGTTGGTGCAGAGTGGTGCAGAGTTCTCTCATGCTGTCATGCTGCTGGGAATGTCATGGCGACCGGAGCGCTGAGACGCCTGTGGCCGGAGCAGCGACGCTGCGTATCCGACAATTACGTTCGAATCGGCAAGAAGCTATCCGGGCGCGGAGTGGAGCCATGACATTCTGAATGCACGGCGGTTGGCCCATTCAAGCCGGGGTCCCCGGCGAGGCTCGGCTCGCTGGGGTGGAAGCCTTCTGTCGGCTTGAGTGGGGCAGTTTCCCTGCTGGGCCCTAGCAAACCCGGCTGGCAGGAGCTTTTCTGCGATCCGCCAACTCTATCCTTTGACTCCCGCCTCCGCAGTTTGCAACTACCCTATCCCCGGAGCAAGTTCTTGGTAATGAACCAAACATTGGCCGGGCGCTCGGCGAGTCGCCGCATGAAGTACGGATACCACTCGGTTCCAAATGGAATGTAGACTCGAACGCCCCAGCCTTCTCGTGCGAGCTGCTCCTGCAAGTCACGCCGGATTCCGTGCAGCATCTGAAACTCAAACGCGCCAGCGGCAATGCCCTCGGCCTTCGCCCAGTTCTTGACTTCCGTGATGATCCCCTCATCGTGAGTCGCCAAGCCATGGAAAACCCCGCTCTTCAGCAGGTACTTGGCCACCCGCAGGTAGTTCGCATCCACCTCGGACTTCGCTTGGAATGCGACCTCCGGCGGTTCTTTGTAGGCACCCTTGCACAAGCGGATGCGAACGCCTTCGGATACCAGGAGCTTCGCATCGTCCATGGTGCGGCGCATATAGGCCTGCAACACCGTGCCCACACGGCCAGCACACCCGGGCTGGCGATGCAGTTCGCGCACGAAATCCAGCGTACGTTGCGTGTAAGCCGAGCCTTCCATATCCACACGGATAAAGTTTTGGATTCGCGCCGCGTGCTCGAGAAGCTCAGTTACCACTTGCCAGGCAAGCTTCTCGTCGACATCGAGACCCATATGCGTAAGCTTGAGGCTCACATTGACATCGAGTTTACGACGCTCGATTTCGTCCAGCAGTTGATGATAAAGTTTGGCGCTTGCCACTGCCTCCTCGCGAGTAGTGACATTCTCACCCAGATTATCGACGCTGGCGTGAATACCGAGTCTGTTTACTGTCTCCGTCGCCTGGATTAGCTCTTCGATCGTCGTTCCGGCAACAAATCTTCGCGACATCTTAAGCCCCAACGGAGACCTCTCTGCAAAATGACGCAAAGACTGGTTCTCCGATAGCCCGATGAATACCTCTCTAAGCATGATTGCTCCTCAGAGGGCCTGGCATAGCACCCTCAACATATATAAATATTCCGGCCTTCTCCGAATGAAAATACGCCATCCATCCGCCCCATGCGAGGTCGGCCTGCCGTCCAGACACAATGCGGCACCCGCGAATAGAAATAGAAAGGGAAATTGAACGGGATGTACGGCTGACGGGACATCATTAAATCATTCAATGTGGTCATAGCCGACTGAATCAACGATAACTGCAAATTCCATGGCCGGCCACACGCCAATTTATCGGGAAACGACTTGCACGGAATACGCCGGAAAACCCCGGCGCATTCCATGCAAAATTATGCTCACGGCTGAATCACAAAGTTGCCTTTAGCGTCGACCTTGTAGAGGCGATAACCTCCCGCCACGCGGTCGCCCTTAGCGTTAAAGGATATCTTCCCCGTGAGTCCTTGGAAGTCCTTCAGACTGTTGTGCAGATAGGTGCCTATCTGAGTCGAATTCCCGCCGTTGGTGCCCTTGAGTGCAGCCACGACCACATTGAGACCGTCACCGGCAAAGACCGGGTAAATTGAGTTCGGTTCGGTGCCGTACTTCTTCTTAAACTCATCGAGGAAGGCCTTCGCGGTTGGCAGATCCTGCGGCAGAGGCGCACTCACAAAATAGAATCCCGCAGCCGCCGCTACGCCCGCGATTTTAACCAGATCGGTGTTGTTGGTAGCATCGCCGCCCATGAACGCAACGTTGAAGCCCATTTCCTTCTTCTGTCGCAGCAGCGAACCTGCCTCCTTATAGTAGCCGGTAAAGAAAACCACGTCGGGCTTAGCCGCCTTCAGCTTGGTCAGAATCGTGCTGTAGTCGTTCTCGCCGGGAGTGAGCGCGTCGAAGAAAACAACCTGCACGCCCGGTACCTTCTGCAACTGGCCTTTGGTCTCGTCGGCCAGCCCCTTAGCGTACGTGGAGTTGTCGTGGAGGATCGCGATCCTCTTGTAGCCTAATTTCGCGATGCTCTGACCCGCCACTTTGGCCTGCTCATCATCGCGAGGGCAGGTGCGGAAGAACATCTTTAAACCTTTTTCCGTCAGGCGTATGGCAGTCGCGCCGTTGGCAATCTGCACCACGCCGGCCTCGTCAAAGATACCCTGCGTCGGCTCGGTTACGGAAGAACCGTAGGTGCCGATCACGGCGACTACGCCCTGCGAAATAAGCTTGTTCGCCGCCAGGGCTGCCGTGCGCGGATCGCTGCCGTCATCTTCGGTAATCAGAGTGACTTTTTTCCCCAGGATGCCCCCTTTGGCGTTAACGTCCGCCGTCAGAAGCTCGAGCACCTGTTTCATTCCCTGGCCCTCACTCGCATAAGCTCCTGTGATAGGTGCCAGTAGTCCAATTTTGATCGTGTCCGCAGCAAAGGCAGCATACGTACACAGGCATAGAGTCGCAACCAAGAGCAACAGTTTTTTCACTCCGTCTCCTTTTACTGCTCGTCGAAATCCCCATTCTGCGCACCGCAACAGTCGGGTCTAGCAAGATTAGACTAGAACTGTACTTCGGGGAAGTACCGCGACGCATGAATGTTAAAACAATGCACTCTTATGCCAAGGCGCCTGAGCCTCGGCGGTGATGTTTGTCACGTCTGCTTGTGATAGTCTGTAAGCATTCTGCCAAGCGTTTGTCCCAACGTCCCTGCGCCCTTTGCATTCCGTCGACCAGTAAACCCCTGGTGAACGATGATCCCGTGGTTAAGAACGCGCCCAAATACGCTCCAACAGTGCTTGACAGCTGGACGCAGGGAACTTTATAACTTGAATGGAACGCAACGCAGGAGAACCTTATCATGTCGCACCGGACGATCGCCAGTCGTGGGCTTATTGTCGTCATTTTGATTCTTCAAGTGATCCCGATCATGTTGTTCCCGGTATCATCGTTTGCGGTGAATTCGCAAGAATGGTGGCTGCCCCTTATGCTGTTGATGATGGTCCTGCTGGCGGACCTGCAATTGATTCTGCGGCACAACACCGACGTCTGGCCCTGGCACCTGCTCACGTTCTCTCACGGGTTCAATATCATCAGCCGTCTCATGATGCTCTGGCCTCACGCAACCCGCATGCTCAACGGCGAAATGGTGCTCAATAGCCCCTACGTCTCCCTTTCGTGCGTGTCGATGGCAGCCTCGGGGATCCTCTTGTACTACCTCGAGTTACCAGAGGTCCGAATCACGATGATTCGCTAGCCTAACCGCACCCCTGATCTTTTATCTCCATCAACCCGCGATTCGCCATCAGCTCGCGCCTGATCCGCAGCAACTCAACTACAATCGAAGTGTGGGAAAGGCTGGCCATAGCCCTGCAGACCCAGTTTTCGTCGCCGGCTGAACAAGAAAATGCCGTTCCGGAAAACTCGTCCGAAACGGCATATAACCTCAAGATGACCGAAGAGCCCGGGTCTCAATGCCCGAGGTAGGCCTCTCGCACGCGTGCGCTCTCACGCAGCTCTTTGGCCGAACCTTCCAGGACAATGCGTCCCGTCTCCAGCACGTAAGCCCGACTGGCGATCTGTAAAGCCATCAGAGCATTCTGCTCTACCAGCAGGATGCTGGTTCCCTTGGAGTTGATCTCTTGAATGATGCGGAAAATCTCTTCCGTCATGATAGGGCTGAGACCCATGGATGGCTCATCCATGAGCAGGAGAACAGGGCGACTCATCATCGCGCGAGCCATAGCCAGCATCTGCTGCTCACCGCCCGACAGCGTTCCGCCTAGTTGGTTAAGGCGCTCCTTGAGACGTGGGAAGCTGGCAAATGCGCGTTCCATGCTCTGCTGGATTTCCGCCGGATCGGTGCGCGTGTAGGCGCCCATCTCCAGGTTCTCGCGCACTGTCATGGGGGCAAAAATCTTGCGCCCCTCCGGAATGTGCACAACCCCGCGTCGCACGATTTGCTCCGCCGGAGTCATGGTGATGTCCTCGTCCTGGAAGCCGACCGAGCCGCGACGAGGACGGAGCAAGCCTGAAATGGTCCGCAAAGTAGTAGACTTGCCAGCTCCGTTGGCGCCAATGAGAGTAACGATCTCTCCTTTGTTGAGGGTAAAGGAGATGCCCTGAAGCGCGTGAATGGCGCCGTAGTAGACGTTCAGATCCTTCACATCAAGTAGCACTGACGGCTCCCTTGCCTAGATAGGCCTCGATGACCTTCGGGTTCTCCTGGATTTCCTTTGGGTTTCCCCGCGCGATGACCTCACCGAAGTCCATCACCGTGATGTGCTCACAGATACCCATCACGACCCGCATCTGATGTTCGATCAAGAGGATGGTTAATTTGAACCGGTCCCGGATAAAGTGAATCAACTCCATCAGATTGACGATCTCGGAGGGATTCATTCCAGCCGCTGGCTCGTCCAGGAGCACCAGGCGCGGATCCGATGCCAAAGCCCGCGCAATTTCCACTCGCCGTTGTTGGCCATAAGGGAGGTTGCAGGCCAGTTCGTTCTGAATCCGCTCGAGATCGAAGATGGCTAGAAAATCCTGCGCTCTCTCAGTCATCTCCCGCTCGCCCACCTCGAACCGATGAGTTCGCAGGATACCGTCGAGCATCCCGTATCCGGCATGGGGGTGGTAGGCGATGCGCACATTGTCCAACACCGTCAAATTAGGAAACAGGCGGATGTTCTGGAAGGTGCGACCGATGCCAAGGCGGGTGACCTCGAAGGACTCCATCCCAACCGTGCTTATCCCTTGTAATCGTATATCTCCGCTACTGGGGACATACAGGCCGCTAATCATGTTAAAGACAGTCGTCTTCCCTGCTCCGTTGGGACCGATCAGACCAGCCAAC
>JBEKQP010000223.1:0-7869 GCA_049519595.1 Candidatus Korobacteraceae bacterium
GATTTCCTGGTGCCGACGGAGTTAAGCGGGACACGCACGCTCTTGGCCATGGCCAACGATGCCATCGCCTCACCAGTCGCGCTGGTCTACAACCAGCCTTCCAGCTGGCACGCCAGCCAGGCTGGCGCCCAAGTCGTCATGATCTCGGATCCTGGGTTTGCTTCACAATTAACTCCCCTCGTTAATCTGCGCCGCAGCCAGGGCTGGTCAGTTGCCGTGGTTCTGACGGACGATATTTTTGACGAGTTTAACTTCGGAGAGCGAAGTCCGCAGGCCATACGCGATTTCCTCCAGAACACTACCACGCAGTGGCAAACCCAACCACAGTATGTGCTGCTGATGGGTGACGCCTCCGTCGATCCTAACAATTACCTGGGCTTCGGGTCCTTCGATTTCGTGCCGACGAAGATCATTGCCACGTCCGAACTCATGACCGCTTGCGACGATTGGTTCTCCGAGTTCGCAAATGACGGCGTTGCACAGATCCCGATCGGCCGCCTGCCAGTGCAAACAGCCGACCAGGCCACGCTGGTGGTTGGGAAAATTGTGGGCTACGAAACCAACACCGTTTCCGCTCCCTGGATGAAGGAAGCTTTGCTGGTTGCAGACCAGGACGATACTGAAAGCTTTACCAACGACACCCTGTCTGTGGCGGCTTTGCTGCCCCAATCCCTGCAGTTGACAGAGATTATGGCCAGCGCACTGGATCCTGGCACAGCAAGTCAGCAGATTTTGGCTGCCATCAATAGTGGGACGCTGCTGGTCAACTATCTTGGCCATGGCTCCGAGGAACAGTGGTCAGGAGCAGACCTGTTCGACAATGACGCCGCGGCGTCGCTGACAAACGGCAATCAATTGTCCGTGTTTCTGCTGATGGATTGTCTCAACGGGTTTTTCCATGATGTCTATGCGGAAAGTCTGGCCACGGCTCTGCTGCTTTCACCCAACGGCGGCGCTGTTGCAGTGTGGGCTTCCTCAGGATTGATCAATGCCGCGCCAGAGTTGCAGATGGATCAGCAATTAATTCGCGCTTTGGTCGCGAATCCTGGGATAGCTCTGGGGGATGCTGTTCAGCAAGGGAAGATGAACATCACAGATCCCGACGCCCGGCAGACATATATTCTGTTTGGAGACCCATTACTGCACATGAAACCACTATCCGCTGCGCTTCAGCCCGCCCGCGCGCCTCAACGCCCCGTGCCAATCCGCCAGCTTCTTCGATGAGCAGTGCTGGTCAGCTCATTCGTTATGCTCTACCACCGCCGGCAGGATCGAGATGCGACAAACATTACACTTGCGTGTGATTGCCTGCGAAATGAGGGTATCCCGAGATCCCCGATGCTGCCTGAATTGTAGTGTTCAGGTCCGTTACTGTGATCCTGATGCGTGCCAAGCAAGCTTGGGAAAGTATGTGATTTGTACAGAAGTTGTGAAGTCCTTCTGCAGTCCGGTTGCAAGTACCGGCGCCTTCCAGAACTCCAACTGCTCAAAGAGGTTGAGTTCGATGTCTCGCTTTACGCGGACGACTGCCCGAACAGAAAAATCGTTCTGAGTGGTGCCACCTGGCACGAACTGCTGAGAGGCTTTCACGTTGCGATACCCAAGTTGAATACTTTCCTTGGGACTGAGCCAATATGTGAGCCAAGCCTGGCCGCCCTTGGCTTCTCGCCCTATCCAGCTACCAAAGATATTTCCTCCGTTGGTGTACGCATCATGGTAAATACCTTCCCAGTAATATCCATGTCCGCAACACAGCCCTCCGGTTAGTGGGGGTGCATCGGTGGAAACGGCCTCCACGCGAAGATCCAGGTGCGGCAACGTCGGGAAATGTGAGAGGTAGACCCCCGGATTGATGGCCGCCCGGCGAGGCGCATCAATCGGCGACGGATCGTCGTGAATGATGGAATCCGTGTAGAGCGTCACCCATTTACGCAACCACGGAAGACGATAGCTGAAATCAAACTGGGAATGTCTGGCTCCAGGATCATTTCTTGAAAACTTCTGAGAGAGTGGCACGTCGGTGAAACTGGTAAAGCTGTTCCAAAACGAGCCGAAGGTTAGGGGTACGTGGCCCTCGCCCGCAAAGACGACCACCCTGGAGAATCCAAATTCCAGGTTGCGTGTTGGTTTGAAGCTGAACTTCTGGGCTTGAACCCACGGGTTCTTCGGAAAAAGCGGTTGTTTCAGGCTGCCAAACAGCCCTTCATAACGGACTGGCCCAATCAACCGTGAGAGCAGTGGGATCGAAAGCGGTTCGACGCGATTGATGCGCAAGGCATAGATCGGCTGGGCGTTGTTGCTCCACGCCATGCTGCCGCCTTGACCCGGTCCCCACCAGTCTTCGCTCTTGCCCACAGAAATCTCATGATTCAGCAGATGCATGGAGGCATTCGCATCCAGCAAGGTGAACGCGTTTGTCGTCGACAAGGGCGTTACCGGCTGCTGGGGATTCTGGTCTATTTGTGCGATCACAGCTTGCACAGATTCGGGGTAGGCGGCTCGACCGGGAGCATGTTGATATTCTCCCCGAACATCTAGCGTGAAACGAAAGTCTTCGGCTCGCGCGCTGAAGCCGCTGATCGCATTGAAACCTTCCTGGTATGGCCGCCCATAATCATTAATGATCGTTTGCCCAAAGTGATAAGAGTCATTGATGGGCGGACCCGCGATGCCCATCGCGCGGGCATAGACCGAGTCTACCTCGGCGTGCACGAGGGACTGCCCATGCTCATGAGAATCGACTTCATGCTTGAATTCCTTTGCGAGCGCGTTGAAGATGCGCCGCGCCTCGGCATCGCGCGGAGCACTACCAAGCTTTCCGGACGTCTCTTGAAGCATGTGCAGGCAGGCTAAGCGCGTCCACGGGCGCAGCCCAAGATATGCAGTGTCGACGTAGCCAAGAGCATGCAGTCGGTCGAAGGCCGGATAGATCCAGCTGTCGAGCGATACGTATGTCGAGCCAAAGGCGTTGCTGCCCGAATAAAACGGAAGTGGTTCAAGTGGAATCGGTTCAGAGCCAGCCGGCTGCGAGTACGCGAGAGAAGTGGCAAAGATGAGAAACAGACTCACCCACAGTATGAGAGATGCTCGGTAATATGACAAGATGTACACCCGCAAGTTCAGAGTTGATCTTTAAATCGTTCGAGTGCAATTCGCACAAGCTGGCCCCGCGTGCGCGCGCCTGTCTTCAGAAATAGTCGGTGCAATGCGGCTTTGATGGCGCTCTCAGACATTTGCAACCGGCCAGCAATACCCCTGTTTGTCAGGCCTTCGAAGACAAACCGGAGTACCTGACACTCACGATTTGTCAGTCCGTCGGTGGGCTTCTGCTGATCTTCATTGTTTGACCCCGCGCAGGCCATAATTTTATAAAGGTGAGCTGGCTCGAACCACGCTCGTCCTGATAGAACATCCCGAATCGCTTCCGCGAGAAGTGCGGGAGAGTTGTGCTTCAAAAAAACTCCTGCAATGCCGTGTCGTATTAGGTTCGCCGCATCTGCATCCCCTATGTTGGCAGTCACAAGGAGAACTCTACCTTTAAAGTGCAAACGTTCAATCATGTGAATGAAATCAAGGCCATCACGCTCGCCGAGATCGAAGTCCAGCAACACCAGATCAACGTCCGTCTCCCGCAGTAGATCCCGGGCCACCTCGACGTTTCTACAGCCACCGACCACCTTAAATCCCGGCTCTCTATCCAGGAATTCAGCGACGCTTTCACGAAATAGTAATTGGTTGCCGACCAGCAGAATGCTGGCAGTTCTATCCCAATTAGGCATTGGCAGATCTTCAGTCATACGTAACGTTCGGCGTTTGCGGCACAGGAATACAACAACTAAGTCACCGACGGTATTTGTTCGCCACTACGACTACGGGTGAAGCTAACTGTTTGGCAGGTCCCCTTGTACGTAGAGAGTGCGTCGGCAATGCGCATATCTGGCTGCCGAGCGTATGGTGCCACAAAACAGATTTCAGCGTAACTGAACATTGAACAAAGTAGACGAAAGATAGGCTGTCCGATCAAAAGATTGGTTGGTAATAGCCAAAAGATCGGTGCGCCAATAGCCGAACGATAGGGTTGTAAAGAACGAAAGAACACTTCCTCCGGCCACCAAAAGATAGGCTTCCGCTTTCGCTCCGAGCCGGACATCATGAAAGCCGAGATTTAAGCACGCGAACTCAGACATGAGTTCGACTGTGTGCCCTCTTGGAGGTCTGTTATGTTCGAGGGTCTTGCCCAACCAATGCACTTGCTCGTAATTCTCTGTATCGCACTGCTCGTTTTCGGCCCCAGCAAGCTGAAGGATCTTGGCAAAAGCTTAGGCGAGGGAATCCGCGGCTTCAAAGAAGCGGTCAAAGATGAACCGGAGAAGAGGACGAGAGCAAATACCGTCAGCAAAGACAAGGATTCAACTGTGTAGAAGCAATCTGGAATAGATAAGAGGTTTCTAGCATATTGCCAACTCGATAGGGCGCAATGGCCAAGAAGATAGTCTGTACTGGCCAAAAGATAGGCTGAGCTTTGCGATCTTTTTACGCTTCCTTTACGGAGATTTCAGGCGGTGCCATGTCTAATCACGTTTGCGAGAGCGCAATTCGCCGAAGTATCGCGAATATTTGGGTTTACCGGAAGACAGGCAGTGTTCAGAGCGATTCATGATGGAACATCGATTAACGCTTACTAAGAAAACGGCCAGCGCGATTGTAGTGGTTCTTGCAATCGCGGTCGCAACCGTTCTGCTGAGATCCGAGTCTGGCCAGCCTGTAAAAAAGAACACCACGCAGGAAGCGGGTTCAACATCCAAGCCGCCGAAATCCGACACCACGCTGGAGCTGTCGGCGAGGCAACTGAATGCGATCAAAATTGAACCGGTCGGCAGTTACCTGTTTCCAGTTGAGAAGGAGACGGTCGGTAGCATTGATTTCGATGACGACCTGTCTGTTCCAGTCTTCCCGCCCTACCAGGGACGAATCATCCGGACGCTCGTCGAGCTCGGTGACAAAGTTCACAAGGGCCAGCCGCTCTACACGATCGACAGTCCCGACCTGATCCAAGCAGAGTCCAACCTGATTGGGGCTGCGGCAACTTTCGAACTGACGAGCAGAGAACTGGTGCGAGCCAAGGACCTCAACGGAACCAACGGAGTTTCCGAGCGGGAACTAGAACAAGCCACTTCGGATCAGCAAACCGCCGAAGGCGCTCTCAGGTCAGCGCGCGATGCTGTACGCGTCTTCGGTAAACCGGATGCTGAAATCGATCAGATCATCGCTTCGCGCAAGATTGATCCGGCGTTAGTTGTGCATAGTCCAGTAAGTGGACGGGTCACCACGCGCAACGCGCAGCCAGGACTTTTTGTCCAGCCGGGAAATGCGCCGGCACCATACACCGTTGCCGATGTCGAGATTAAATGGATGCTAGCGGACGTCCTCGAAAGCGACATTGCGCTATTTCACTTGGGACAGCCGGTTGCAGTCAAGGTCGTAGCCTATCCTGATCGCGTATTTCGAGGCAGAATTTCCAAAATCTACGCCAATGTTGATCCGAATACACATCGGGCAACGATCCGCTCGGAGATTTCAGATCCCCGCAATGAGCTGCGTCCCGGAATGTTCGCCACCTTTGTGATTCGCGTCCAAAACCCAGTGGAAGCCACTGCGATACCGGTTGGTGGTGTGGTTCGCGAAGGTGACGGTACCACGACCGCCTGGGTGACAACCGATCGCCATCGCTTTTCACAAAGAATCGTCAAGACCGGCCTGCGAAAAGACAGCAGGGTTCAGATTGTCGAAGGTCTCGAACGCGGAGAACTGGTCGTAAGCGATGGGGCGGTGTTTCTTAGCAACATGTTGCAAGCGCCACCGACAGATTAGATGGACTCCGCTCATTCCAGTTAAAGACGACAAGATATGTTCAAGTCTCTCATAGCCTTCCACCTCAGCCGCCGCACCATTGTCGTGCTTGGGTTGCTACTATTTGCCGGTGCAGGCTTTATTGCATTTAAGAAGCTCAACATCGAGGCCTATCCAAACCCAACACCCGTGATCCTGGAAATTACGGCGCAGGCACCGGGCCTCTCCGCCGAAGAAATGGAACGCTATTACACCCGTCCCATGGAGATCGGTCTTTACACGACTCCTGGCATTGACATCATTCGCTCTACTTCGTTTTACGGCTTGTCCTTTGTGCGCGTCACATTCAAATATGGGGTGGATTATTACTTTGCATACAGCCAGGCGTCGGTTGCGATGCAACAGAACGTTAGTCTGCCAGGTGGTCTGGTGCCAACCATCCAGGCCAACAGCTCGACCGGCGAAATCTATCGTTATCAAGTGGTCGGGCCGAGGCATTTTGGAATCACAAACCTGCGCACGGTTCAGGACTGGATCGTAGCACGCCGGCTGTTGACCATCCCCGGCATTGCGGCTGTCAACAGTTGGGGTGGCCCAACCAAGGAATTTGAGGTCGCGGTAGATCCTCACAAACTGGAAGCCTACAGCGTCACGGTGCCGCAGGTGCTTACCGCACTTGGCAACGCGAACATCAACGTGGGCGGGCGCGAGATCAGCATTGGGCAACAGTCCATCAATATCCGCGGCGTCGGTTTGATAGACGATGGCGGCAATGATGATTTGGCTCAGGGCTACAAAGTTGAGGATATCGAGAATGTGGTTCTGAACCAACAGAATGGAGTTCCAGTGTTGGTGAAGGACGTCGGGAAGGTGTCGGTCGGCTACAGGCCGAGGCTTGGCATTCTGGGCCGCGACCAGCAGGACGATGTTGTCGGGGCAATCGTAGTACAGAGGCGGACCGAAAAGACCGCCGACATGATTCCCAAGGTCAAGGCGGAAATCGACAAGTTAAATCATGATGGCAGCTTGCCGCCGGGCGTGAGGGTGGTGCCGTTTTACGATCGCTCATCGCTGATCGCCGTCACCACGCATACGGTGCTGCACAATCTCATCTTCGGATGCATTCTTGTCTTTCTAATTCAGTGGATTTTTCTCGGCAATCTCCGCAGCGCCATCATCGTTGGATTGAACATCCCCTTCGCGCTGTTTTTCGCCACGATTATGTTGGTGGTTACGGGCGAAAGCGCCAACCTGCTCTCCGTCGGCGCGGTGGATTTCGGCATCATTGTAGATTCAGCAGTGATCTTGGTGGAGAACATCTTTCGAAATTTCCAGAGGGCCCCGGAAGACAGGCAGGAGATGCTCCAGCATCTGCAAGAGGGTTTCTGGGGGCCTGACCCCACGAGACTTCCCGTCCATACGGGCCGCGCTGAAGATTCTTCTCCGATCGCGCATAGCGTCCCGGCTCACGGATGGACCGATCGTTTGCGGATAATCCTGATCAGCGCGATGCAGGTTGACAAGGCGGTGCTGTTCTCAGCGCTCATCACGGTGGCAGGCTTCGTGCCACTGTTCACTATGCAGGGTGTCGAGGGACAGATATTTGGTCCGATGGCGCGGACCTACGGCTACGCGCTGGCAGGGGCCCTGATTGCAACGTTCACCGTTACGCCTGTGATCGCTTCAATGTTGCTGCCTGAGCACGTGGAAGAAACCGAAACGATCGTCGTCCGCGTGCTGCACAGGCTCTATAATCCCGCGCTGCGCTTTGCGCTGGCGAATCGTGCCGTTATGGTCGCGCTCGGAGTTGTCTTCCTTGGTATCGGCGCACTATTGGGTTCGCTACTCGGCAGCGAGTTTCTCCCTCATCTGGAAGAAGGCAATTTTTGGATTCGTGCTTCCATGCCTATTACGCTCTCACTCCAGGATGGCGAGGCGGCCAGCAGAAAAATGCGACTAATTCTGCTGCGGCATCCGGAAGTGATCACCGTCGTCTCGCAGCATGGCCGGCCAGATGAC
>JBEKQP010000224.1:0-7848 GCA_049519595.1 Candidatus Korobacteraceae bacterium
GAGGAGACACTGCGGACAGCGATCACTTGCCCCGTACTGCCAAACAGATTCCACCGGCTATCAGAATAATGCTGATGACGATGCTGATGGTAAGCGGTTCGCCGGTAAGCGCAGTACTAATCAACACGGCGGTAACGGGGGTTAGAGCCAGAAACTGCCCAGCGCGGGACACCCGCATCACCGAAAGCACCTCTCCCCACCAGAGATAGCAGAGTGCGGTTGTGCCCAACCAGTTGTATACGAGCACGCCGACGACGGCGGGGTTCCAGATTACGGGGCGACGCGGCCCAAGCAGCGGTATGACTGTTGCGATTACCACACCAGACCACAACACCTGCCAGAAAACTTGCGACCAGAACGAGGTCCGCCATTCGTAACGGCGGTAAAGGCATGCCCCTAGTGCCCAACATAACGCGGAGATCAAAAGCAGAGCATTTCCAATCAGGACCTTGGGATCATGCCAATTCACCAGCATGGGGTTCATAAACAGCAACAGACCGAAAAAAACAGCCAAGCCCCCCAACAGTCCCATGCCGCTAACGCGCTCGCCGGCGATGAGCCAGCCCAGCGGCAAACTCCAGAGCTGCATAGTGTAAAGCAGCACGGCGGCGCGGCCAGCGCCTACGTAAGACAGCCCGAAGGTACTTATCCCGAGGCAGAGCGCGATCTGCAAAATCCCAATGACAGCGAGGCGGGTTCGCTCACCGCTGGCCGGCAGGAGGGATTGCCGCCGTGCAATCGTGATCGCGGCCATGATCACGGCGGCTCCACAAAAGCGCCACAAAACAAAACTCGACGGAGAAATATAGCTCAGGACGCTCTTGGTCAGCGACCAGTTAGCCGCCCAAAGCAGAATCAGCACCGCAAGGCGGAAGTAGACAAACCGACCAATCGTGCCCTCTTTCAGGCGCTTTGTGGAAGCTCTTGTGAGCACGACCATCCTGTTTTAGTCCCTAACAGCTATAACTTGATTGATTGGTTTAGCCCCAACAAGGCCCGAAGCGATGTTTATTCCACTGCGGAACGTCCTGCGCATCTCGGCCAGTCACCCATCCGGTTACGTTCACCGGTGTTGTAATTCTTTTGACGCGAAGGCACCACTTGACCGTCTTGCCGGACTATTCGCCATGCCGGTCCCGAAGTCTCGTTCCGGGAAGTCAGCCGTGGGTCAGTTGATGCGTGACGGGCAATCCGAAAGCTATATCCCAGCCGGAGTTGGCCAGTCCGCCTCGCGCGGCGGTCGGTCCGCAAGTTAGACCGCCGGCGAGTTTCTCAGCTCGCCGGGCAATCCAATCCCACCGACTATGCTCCAGCCTTAGCACTCAGTGGTTTTTCCACCCCGGCTTGCACCGGTGTGCCGTAAGGCCGGTTCAGCGGCTTTTCGCCCTTGATGCTCTTGGCGAATTCAAACGCCTTGGCAACCTTGGCGTCCTCCCCTTCCAGGATCAGGACAATCGCGCCCTCGGAGCCGGCGATGCCACCGCCGCCGGCATGGTAGGCTTCGATTCCGAATAGCTGCTCGAAAGCCTGAATTTCGGTGACGACCGTCGCCGTAACTACCGGCACCATGCCGACCGTCGACCCCATGGCGTATTTGAAAGACCGGTTGCCGGCATGCTTGGCCGCCGCCGGCACATCGGCAATCAATTTCTCCAAGCCCACCGGCATGACCAGATGAGCGCCGCGGGCCAGTACCGCTCCCATCGACCAGCCCATCGTTCCTCCGGTGCCGCTGGCGGCAAACACCGCGACCCGATACTGCGGATCAACCGCATTAGCGCCCTTGACGAAGACGTCGTCCGCCGAGAACTCTTTGAGCGCGTCCTCGGGTATCATCGACTGGCGCTTGCCTTTGTGGAATACCACCGGGAAAATATAGTTGGGATTCTTTGGCGTGTCCCAAGTCTCGCCGCCCGTAATATGGCCGGAGATGAAATTCTCCTTCACCATCGGTTCGCCAAGCAGTTCCTCGGCGACATAGCCGGTGCTGGTTCCGGTGCTGACGATGATCCATCCATTCTGCATCGCGTTTTCGACCGCCGGCAGCTTGGCGACTGCCTTGGCGATGACCCGCCTCGATTCATAGGGAGTCAAAACAATCAGCGCTCTCGTGTTTCCCATTCCTCTCCACTCCTGTTCGAAATAACAGCTCAATGATTGATCAATCTCCTATCGCCGCCGCGCTCGCCGGCGATCCTGCGACCGCATCCGGTTTCATCGGCAAATCGGTCCGATTGACCTTCTTCTGTTTAACTGTCCCAGATTACACAACTATTCGAAAAACAAAACAACGTTATAGCAAAGGTGTGTTTCGAGGAGGTGGTGGGGCGCTATCGCAAACCCAAATCGCTTCGATCCGGGAAAGAGCTTGCATCTTCGCCGTAGCTTGGCTGCTTTTGTGTTGACAGCAATCCAGAGTTGCTGCTAAATACTAGCCTACGAAATTATTCTGAGGTGTGGGCGTCCGGGATTAGAACAGGTCATGGGCCCTCTTCTCTACTCTCTGCTGCAAGCTTCTTGTGGTGTCCCACGCTGAATCAGGTAGATGTAACGATGCGTTCGTTACCGCCGTAACTTGCCTATTGCCGTAGTTGAATTAATGCTCGTTCCGTGGGACTGAGGTGCTGATGTAAGGGTGAAAAGGGTTGGGGCAATAGAGAATTTGCCGGTGGAGGAAAGATTCTAAGCTGCTGGCTAAAAATTCAAGCTTGGGGTGCGACATGAGGCTGCGGGTTCGCGGTTCTTGGATAAAGTTATGTCTGGCGTTGCTGTTGGCGATGAGCGTCTTCGCGGCGGCCGGGCCGCCTACTTACACAGCTCCGAAGCCTACTTACTCAGCTCCGAAGCCTTCAGCTCCGAGACCTGCTCCAGCTCCGCGACCCGCTCCGGCTCCACGGCCTGCTCCAGCTCCGCGACCGGCGCCAACTCCGCGATCTGCCCCAACTCCGCGACCTGCCCCAGCTCCGCGGGCTTCGAAGCCCTCAAGCGGAAACTCAACGTCTTCAAGGTCTTCAAGAAACAGCGCTGACAAGCCCTCAAACACCGGCAAGAACACTGGCAAGAATAATCAAGAGCGGACGCCATCGCCGACAACGACCTCCAACAGTAACACCTCCTTATCGGGCGGCAGCACCGCTCCCGCGCATAACTACACGAACCTAAGTTCCCCGTCTGGCGCCCCCCGCGGTACTACATTCGCGCCGCGGTCTGCCGATGGGCGCGGAGGCGCGAGCGCTGGTATGAGCTACGGCGCACGCTCCAGCGGGAGCGGCACGACCCCAATGAACGTGACGCATACAGCCGGCGGCACGACTTACACTCCTACGCCGCGTGCTTCCAGCGTCAGGACGCCAACCGAATCAGTCAAACCTCCGTCGACGATGGAGCCGACCCGAGCGCCGACGCCCACTCCTGCTCGCACTGCCGTTGCCCACAATACCTCTCCAGTTTATAAAGTGCCGCCCACAGGCGTGGCTTCAAAGTCCGGCAATGGAAGCTCTACATTGAACGCATCGGGTTCCAGTTCCGTGCTGCACCAGGTCAATACCTCGCGGGCCGGAATGACGGGAGTGAACAAGCGGCCGATTCCGCCTGGGACGGTCACCACTCACCCGAATGGGGGCATGTCGGTTGCCGCCTCTGGGGGCCGTAACTACAACGTGCGTCCTAACGGGAGCCTGTCATCGTTCAGCGGGCATAACGAACAGGCCCACTTCCGTCCCGATGGCCGGGTTGGCTCGGTGCACACACCCAACATGGACATCAGCCACGGCGCTCGTGGCGAGCGCACGGTCGTGGCTCACCGTCCCGATGGCACCGTAGTCGTACGGTCGGGGGCGCGTGCGGGCTATGTGCAGCGTACAGTGGTCGTCAATCACGTCTCCTACGTGCAGCGGACGTACGTGGTTGGGCCAAGGGTATACACGCGCGCATTTATGCCGTACACCTACCGCGGCATTGTGTTCCATTCCTACATGCCCGGGTTCTACTTTGGTCCGCCGTTTTACGGCTGGGCATATTATCCCTGGGGGGCACCCGTGCCCTATGCGTGGCCCTGGCTTGGGGAGCCGTGGTACGGATTCTATGGCCCTTATTTCACAATCGCGCCGCTCTATCCGAGTCCGGCATTTTGGCTAACGGACTTCTACATGAGCCAGATGTTGGCGTTGTCCTACCAGTCGCAGATCGCAGGCCAGGTTATGGACGCGCCGGACTACGACGCCGAGGCTGAGGAGCGAACGGACGGCGATCCCGTCTATGCCGAAGCAAATACGCCGGTCACGCCGGAAATAAAACAGGCCATCGCCGAGGAAATTAAGGACCAGATTGCATACGAAAATGCTGCCGCGCAGAAACCCGCCGAGGCAGCCAGCCTCACCGGACTGCCCCAGGTGTTGAAGCCAAATCGCGTCTTCGTAGTGGACGCCACGCTGGACGCGACGACGGCGGAGAACGCATCGTGCGAGCTTTCGCCCGGCGATGTGCTGAAACTGGCCGAGGTGCCCGCCGAGGGCGCTACCACGGCGAATCTGAAGGTTGCCAGCAGCCGCCGGGGAGGCTGTCCGGCAGGCATTCTGGTCACCCTCTCGTTAGACCAGTTACAGGATATGCAGAACAGCCTCCGGGCAAACCTCGATTCCGGATTACAGGCTCTGCGGGATGGCCAGGGCAAGAATGGATTACCGGCAGCGCCGATGGAGGCCATCGCTGCGCCAGCGCGTCCGGTGGATGACCTGCCGCCTGCCGTAGCTCAGGAAGAGGTGCAGGCGTTGTTGCAGTCCGTGGACGCGGAAGCAGATCAAACGGAGAACCGCATCGAGCGGGCGGCGTTTGACACTGGTCAGACGGTGACGACGAGCGCCAAACAGTAAGGCAGAAGCGGCTCGATCCGTTCTGAACGAGCTGACGTTATTGGCATTTGCGTGTCTGAGGAAGCGAATCGTTGCAAGCTGCATTTAATGATCGGGAGAATCTGATGCGAATGACTACCGTGTTCTTAACCGTCGTATTGATCGCCTCCACCGCGATGGCGCAACTGAGCGTGCCGCCTCCACCCAGGCCTGCCGATGATGGCCCGTCGCTGGAAGCCTCGCTCAAGTACATTCAGGAGAAGATCCTCGACGAAGGCAAGTTCAACTTTGTGGTGTATCTGCACGACACCCAGTCGAACGAAGAGTGGTCGAACCGAAACACGGCCGAGGTCAGCGCGGTCAGTTCAGATGTCGCCAATTGCCGCCTCAGCCTGCACTGGAAGACCTCGGTAAATGGCAAAACGGGAGCCGATGGTGACTACTTGATCGACCTGAAGACGGTCAACACTATCCAGGTCCTCATCCCTGAGCAGGAATTGAAGCGCGTCGACAGCGGGGCAGGCCATGCCTCGCGCGAGTACCGCGTTGAGCCGACCTTCGCGGTCCTGCTGCTGAACCGTGCGCGCAAAATGCACAACACGGTTTTCTTCCACGATGAAGAGGCTGCCGGCCACGTCGCCAAGGCTTTGGTTCATGCAGTGGAACTGTGCGGCGGGGGCGGCGGCAACGACCCGTTCTGATGCCTGAGCAACGAATTCTGACGCTGACGGAAGAGGGTTCGAAGATGGACGAGTGCAAAGGTAACGCTTCAAATGGGCTGCGCTGGCTGAGCCTGCTGGCGACGATCCTGCTGCTGGTGATGAGCGCAAGCGCGCAGACGAAGGTAGCGCAGGACAAAAGCAATGAAATGGAAGTGCAGCCGGCGCCGGGCGCAAGCATTAGCGTGCCGCAGAACGCGAGCAACGAGATGGAGGTGCAGCCGAGCACCCAAAGGTCGAAGTCGGGATTCATCGTATGGAAAGGGTCGGTAGAGAAAGACGGAATCATCGAGATTGACGGCGATACGTGCACTCCAGGAAGCATTCAATCAGGGCTGCCTGGCGTGCCGGTAACCGTCAACCTCGACACAAAAAACTATGCCATGGTCGAGTTCCCCAGCGCGGCAAATGGCTATAGACGCATGAAGATACGGAGTAGAAGCAAGAAAGAATCAATCATCCTGAACTGGCAACTAGCCAACTGAGAGGTTTCTGTGCGTAAGGTCCTAGGTTTTCTTCTGGTATTTGGTTTCTCCCTGGTTTGTCTTGGTGCAGATGAAATCAAGCCAAACACGGACTTTCTGGTGAAGCTCGAGGCCCCCGGCATTAGCGCGAAGACATCCGCGAAAGGCGACGAAATAAGGGGCGTGGTTGAACAGCCCGAGGAATTCGTCGGCTACGAGATTGTTGGACATGTCACTCAAGCTACGAACAAAGGGAAGATGAGAGGCCAATCCACGCTGCAATTCAAGTTTGAGCAGCTGACAAAAGACAACGCGACAATCCCTGTAAACGCGACCTTGAAGCAGGTTACGAACTCCAAGGGCGCACCTGACGTGGATGAAGAGGGACGCGTAATTAAGAAGAAGAGTAATGTCCAGAAGGCAGCAATGACGACCGCAGGCGGAGCACTTATCGGCGGGTTGCTCTTCGGCGGCAAAGGCGCGCTGGTGGGCGCTGCCATGGGTGCAGCAGCTGGCGTAGCCGCCATTGAAATCGGCGCAGAGAAGGGCTCTGATTTTGAGCTTGCTGCTGACAGCCGGCTCCTCGTAACTGTCAGCCCGGACCGTCACAAGGTAAAGTGACCGATCCAGAAGTTGGCGAGTTGTAGCGTAGCCGGTGGGTAAGTTGGCTTTGCCGGCGGCGCCGTCGGGATAAGGAAATGTGGAAAGCACCAGCGCTTTCCACATTTCTATTTTCGGTTCTTCCAGGTTTGTGCAGTCATCTGCTTGACTTCCCTCAAGGCAGCGAGACGGTGTTCTCTACTCTTCGTCCTCGGCTCCTCCCATGAATCCAAACGCTTAGCGGTCGTCCGCGCGCGTAATCGATTGACGTTTGAGCTGCTTTCCGTATAATAAAAAAGGCGATTAGGGGTGGTAGTTCAGTTGGTTAGAATGCAGCCCTGTCACGGCTGAGGTCGCGGGTTCGAGTCCCGTCCACCCCGCCAATCTTTTCAATCACTTACGAAAGATTGGCTTCCGTTTCTCCGGAAACATAAACGAACAAATAGTTTTCGTACCCTGCATTACGCGCAGCCCAAGCCTTTGCCTTCGGCAGAATCATTTGGATCAGGCGTGTAAACGTCCATCGTGATCCGGCTGTTTGCGCGCCTCAGCATCTCCTGAACCACTTTGACATCCCCTCGCCGTTCGCCTCGGCCAACGTCGCGTAACCGTTCTCGTTTCGAAATCAATTCTTGTTTTCCCTATGGATGTACTCTCGTGCGGAGCGGCTAGTCGGGTGGAGCGGAGCATGCTGGGATCGCGGGCTTCCAGCCGTGCCGTCCGACATGGCTGCTAACCGCTAACTGGCCGAAGCTCTGTTAGGAGGTTCGAAGCATCTATAAAAGTATGGCAAATATCGCTCTCGCTACTGAACAATTGAGTCACGAACAGAAACTGGACCGCCTCGCCGAAGTTGCCGTCCGCGTGGGACTTGGTCTGAAACCCGGGCAAGAGCTCGTGATGACTGCATCAATCGACGCACTGCCGCTGGCAAGACGCATCACGGAGCAAGCCTACCGCGCAGGCGCTGCACTCGTCACAACTCTCTACAGCGACGATGAAGCGACGTTGATGCGCTACCGCTTCGCTCCGCGTGAAAGCTTTGATCGCGCTCCGAAGTGGTTGTATGACGGAATGGCTGCAGCGTTCAAGAGCGGCGCGGCACGGCTGGCGATTACGGGCGCGAATCCCTTACTGCTGTCCAATGAAGATCCGGAGAAGGTCAGCCGGGCAAATCGCGCTACTTCCGTGGCTTACCGGCCTGCACTCGAGTTG
>JBEKQP010000225.1:0-7806 GCA_049519595.1 Candidatus Korobacteraceae bacterium
GCCACGCTGCTGACTGTGCTGGTGGCGACCGGACTGATCCACGTGTGGCATATCCTCAGTCTTTCGTTCGTCTGCGGCTTGGCGCAGGCCTTTGGCGGGCCGGCGTACATGGCGCTGATTCCCACCCTGGTCAAGCGAGAAGACATGCCGAACGCGATTGCGCTGAACTCCATTCAGTTCAACATGGCGGTCATCATAGGACCTGCGCTCGCGGGTCAGGCCCTGGCAAAATTGGGCGAAAAGTGGTGCTTTGGGCTGAATGCGCTCTCCTTCCTTGCGCCGATCGTTTCGCTTTGGATTATCACCGCCCGATATCTACCGGAGATTACCACCGACTCGATCTTCAGCAGTTTGAAGCAAGGCATCAAGTACGTTCGCCGGCAAGACTCCATGGAGGCGCTTACCGTTTTGGCGTTCTGCATGACCGCTTTGAGCATGCCCATGCGGACCTATATACCGGTGTTTGTCAAAGACATCTTTCATCGCGGTCCCGAAACTTTCGGCAACCTGCTTTCCGTGATGGGCGTCGGTTCGATCTGCGGCTCGCTGATGGTCGCCGGGAGGGGCAACATACATAACAAGGGGCGGGTCGCGCTTATCATGCTCGTCTGCCTGGGCGCCGGAATTTCGGGGTTTTCCCTTTCACAATCGTTGCCGCTGAGCTACGCCATGCTGGTGCTCGTAGGCGGTTCCATGATGGCTGTTTTTGCCACGGTGAGTTCGCTGGTGCAGTTGATCACCACCAACGAAATGCGTGGGCGCGTGATGAGCGTATACAACTGTGCGTTTCGCGGAGGCATGCCTGTGGGAAACCTGTTGTCGGGATGGTTCGTTCCCGTGTTTACCGCACCGGTGGTGCTAGGCATGAACGGATTGTTATTGATCCTGGTAGCTCTGTACTTTCTGCTGGTGCAACGGCGCGTTGCCGCGCTTTGACCGGGGCTGGATCTGCATGCCGGATCAGCTCACAGCGCTCCGCCGGTCGGGGTGATCACCAACTCGGATAGCGTGGCGTCGTCAGGCAGCAGGATAGCGGACAGCAGGGCCTTGGCAACCACCTGCGGCGCCATCATTTTGTGCTTCGGAGCATCGGGCCAGATCTGATCCCAGATGGCCGTGTCGGTGGCGCCGGGCATCAGGGCAATGACGCGGACCCGCCTCGGCCGCAGCTCCTCGCGCAGGGTTTGGGTAAAGCCAAACGCACCGTGTTTGGATGCGGTGTAGGCGGCCATGCCTGGGAATATCGTGCGGGCGGCAACCGAAAGGTTGTTAACGATCGTGCCGCCAGCCCGCATCAGCAGCAGCGCCGCTCGCGTCACCAGAAACAATCCGGTGAGATTCGTTTCGATAACTTCCTGCCATTCGGCGAGAGGGAGCTTGGCTATTTCCCGATTGGGATGCGCCAAGCCCGCATTATTCACCAGGATGTCGAGGCCGCCGAACTTTTCGCCGATGACTCGGAAGAGCCGCTCCACGGAATGCGGGTCGCGAACGTCGCAATGAATCGCCCGTGCTTTTGCCAGCTGGGCGGCAGCCGCCTGCAATGTGCGCTCATCGCGTCCGGCAATGACCACCGAAGCTCCGGCCGCAACGAGAGCCTGGGCAATGGCAAAACCGATGCCACGGTTTCCTCCGGTGACAAGCGCGACTTTGCCACGCAACGGAGCCGCGCCGTCAGTGTTCGCGGACCGAGCACTTACCGGCTTCCGCCGCGTGCGGGTCTGGCCGGCTGCCACGGTCTTGGTGCTCTTGATGTTCTTGCGCGCCATGGTACGGAGGATACACCAACCAGGAAACTACTTTAACGCGAGAGATGTTCCTGTGTCACCAACCTACCCCAGGTTGGCCCAGTCGCCCCTGCGAGCCAGTCCTCGTCGGAAGCCCCACATTCACTAAGCGGACCGGATGTGGCCACCAGTTCCGACGTTCCCCTTCATGAAACACTCTAGTAGTCGCTCGGCTGTTTCTGGCGAATCAGCGAAAGAAACTCACTACGCGTATCGAGATCCCGGAAAGCGCCCAGCATCGCTGAGGTGACTGCCGCGGAATGTTGTTTTTCCACGCCGCGCATCATCATGCACAGATGCCGCGCTTCAATGACGACGCCTACGCCCTGCGGTTGAATGACGTCCTGAATAGTCTCCGCGATCTGCGTGGTCAAGCGCTCTTGCACTTGCAAGCGGCGCGCAAAGACCTCGACCAGCCGGGGAATCTTGCTGAGCCCGATCACCTTGCCGTTGGGAATATAGGCGACGTGAACCTTGCCGAAAAAGGGCAGCATGTGATGCTCGCAGAGGCTGAACATCTCAATGTCCTTGACGATCACCATTTCGTCGTACTCCACGGTGAACAGTGCGCCGTTCAGCATGGTGAGCGGGTCCTCGTTGTAGCCTTTCGTCAGGAAGTCCAGGGCGCGACGAACACGCACAGGGGTTTGCAGCAGGCCCTCGCGCTGCGGGTCTTCACCAAGTTTCACCAACATCTCGTGGATCAGCTCCTCCATGCTGGCTTGGGCGAGCGCGGAAAGATGATTGCCGGCAAGCGCGGCCTTGGCTTTGTCGGGCGCGGCGCCAGCTGGGGCGGGAACATTCAATATCGCGTCTTCCATAACGTCCTCGAATTCCGTGTGCTTACGGCTGCGCTTCACCGGTCGCTCTCCTCGTCGCCCGACCACTCCGGCAAGCCAACAGCGGGCTTGCCGGGGGCCCCGGAGTATTCGAAACTGTTCATCGATGTCTCCTCGAGCCTCACCCGTTCGAGATGAGCCGTGCGCAACCTCGGATGCAAGACCTGATAGATCGCTTTGCAGAGGTTCTCGCTAGTGGGCACCGCGTCGCGAAACTCAGGCAAACAGTTCAAGTTCTGGTGGTCGAAGCGCTCCAGAACTTCGCAGGTAACAAGGCCATCCAACTCACCGAGATCGCAGATCATGCCGCTGGCCGCATCGATTTGCCCGCCCACTGTAATCTCGACGGCATAGTTGTGCCCGTGTCCGTAAGGATTGTTGCACTTGCCGTAGGTGGCGCGGTTCTGCTCTTCGGTGAGCTTTTCCGAATGCAGGCGATGCGACGCAGCGAGCCAATAGCGCTTGGTGAGATGAGCCTTCATGCTTCCCCTAAGAAGTCTACAAACAGGTCATGGCTCTCATAGAGCCGGACGCGGTGCAGTTTCGCGACTTTCAGTTCCGGCTCAAGCCTCTGCCAGATGAAGACAGCGATATTTTCGGTGGTGGGGTTGCACCGCGCGAACTCGGCGATCTCCTTGTTCAGATGCCGATGATCGAGCGTTTCGACAACCTCGCGGTTCATGATCTCTTTGAGTTCTTTCAGGTCAATCACGAAACCCGTAGTGGGGTCGACTTCGCCGCGAACCGTCACTTCCAGCGTGTAGTTGTGGCCGTGGCCATTCAGGTTGGCACACTTACCGTAGAGTTGGCGATTCTCTTCCGGACTCAGCTCCGGGTTATGGTAGTAATGCGATGCTGAAAATTCGCACTTACGCGTCAGATAGATCATAGTGCTTCCAGAACCTGCCTATAATGGCTGCCCAGCGGCTCCAGCAATCTCGTCTCTGAGTATTGAAACTGCCGTAGGCGACCCCCTGACAAGTCTACTACCCAAAGGCCCCGCCAAGGATTGCCCTGACAATCAGGGTATGCGCTCGATACTGGCGCTTGCCCGAGATCGATTCTCTTCTATCTTGGCAGATGCCGGCGAAACGCAATAGTTGCGTCCTTTCCACTCCACGCGTCCATCCCGATGGGCCCTGGCCGAGCGCACTAGCAGTCCGGCGAACAGCGGCAGTCCGCAAAAAGCCAGCCCGGTGGAAAGCATGTCGAAATGCGCCTTGCGCGTGCGCAGCAGAAAATTTCCCCAAGCGACGGCTGCGGCACCGAGAAGCGCATAGCGAACCGGGCCTGTTTTCGTAATCCATGCGCCGGCGGCGGCCGGCGGCAGCGCCATGAGCACGGCAAACTCCGCCATCCGACGACAAGCCAAGCTGCTTGCCTTGGGAAACAGCAGCGCGAGATTCTTTGTCCATCCCTCGCGCATCTCGCGCAAACCGCGATACATGCGGGTGCGGACCATGCCCTTGCCCATTCGGAAACGCAGGATATAGCCAGCCGCCTTGACGCGGCGCGCCAGGGCAACATCTTCGAGCAAATCCCCGGCGACGGCCGCATGACCGCCAACTTCTTGATAGACGCCGCGCCGGATCAGCAGGTATTGGCCATTAGCCGCCGCTATCGGGTTTGTTGGGTCGGAGACATCCCGCGGAGGAAAAGCAGACGCCAGTTCCGAAAATATGACCGGCATCAGCGCGCGCTCCCAGAAGCCTTGGACATCCTGCTCGGGCGAGAGCGAGAGCATATCCACCCCGAATTGCTCGGCTTCTTGAACCGTCGCAGCCAGCGAACCGGGCGCGTGTTCGGTATCGGCGTCGGTGAACAGCAGCCAATCGCCCCGGACAAGCGGCATGGCGCTCCAGAGCGCGTTGGCCTTGCCTGTCCAGCCCTCGGGCAGCGGACGACGAGCCTCGATGACAATTGCCCGCGGACGGCACGCGTCGGGGGCCTCGTCGAATTCTTGCGCAACCCGCCGCGCTATCTCGGCGGTGCGATCCGTGGAGTGATCGTTGACGACGATCACCTGGAAGGCAATTCCCTGCTGCGCAAGAATAGAGCGAAGGCATCGGCCAATGTTGGCTTCTTCGTTGCGCGCGGGAATGATGACCGATAGCTTCGGCGTTTGCGAGCCGACGGAAGTGGACGATGCTGACATTGCGGCCTTCGGTGCGTCCAATTTTGTATTATAGAGGTGTGATGCGCCTGAATCGTTACATCCTGTTGTTCAGCTTGCTTGCTATTTGCATGGTAATGGCCTGCCGCCGCGGTTCGCAACCAGCCCGCATCGGCGACGCCGCGCCCGATTTTTCGATTACCGACTCAGATCGTACGGTTACTTTGAGTCAGTTCCGCGGCAAGCCCGTGGTGCTCAACTTCTGGGCTACCTGGTGCCCGCCGTGCGTTGAAGAGATACCCTCGCTGGTGGCGTTGCAGAAGCAACTGGGCGACAAGGTCGTGATCCTGGCCGTCAGCGCCGACGAGGACCAGGATGCGTACGATAAATTTACCAAGCTGCACATGCCAGGAGTTCTGACGGTGCGCGACGGTAAGCACGTGGCGAATACGCTTTACGGAACATTTGCGTTCCCGGAAACCTTCGTCATCGATCGCCAGGGGGTGCTGCGCCGTAAGTTCATTGGGGCGGTGACGTGGACTTCGCCGGAGATCGTCGATTATTTGGGGAAGCTGTAGGGAAACTGCCCCACCACAATGATGAAAACATCAGGGGACAATTTGTTGGGGTCAGGGCATACATATTCGGTCTATGTGGATGACAACTACCACTACATGGACGAGGAGGCTCGATACAAGCTGGGTGATTTTGCCACTCTGGACGAGGCGATTGCGGCCTGCAAACGCATGGTAGACCAGTTTGTCCAGAATGAGGTTTCACTTGATTTAACGGCGGAGGAACGATACGGGCAGTACACTGGTTCTGGACCGGACCCATTCATCGTGACCGATGATCCGGATGCTGGACATCCGTCATTTTCGGCCTGGAGCTATGCAAAGGAACGATGTCAGGAGAAATGATTTGGGGCGGTCGAGTGCCGTTGGTGGTTCAGTGGCGTCCGATTCCTGCCAGGATTTCATCGTCGCTTGTAACTTCAGAATCCTACTCTCACGCGCAAGAAACTACCCTACTCAAGCCCAACTGCGGGGCTTGAACGAGCCACCCGCGAGGCTGGCTTACCCTATTCCAGCCCAAATTCCTTCCAGCGCTTGGCGACCCGTTCCTTAATCTCAGGAGACATTTTAATTTCGTTGGGCCAGGGACGCGTGAAGCCCTCAGTCGGCCATTTACGCGTGGCGTCAATACCCATTTTGGAACCGAAATCCGGCAGCCGTGAGGCGTGGTCGAGCGAATCAACCGGCCCAAGCGTGAATTGAATGTCGCGTTCAGGGTCGATGTTGTTGAACGCCCGCAGAGTGACCTCACGCAGATCGTGCACGTCGCAGTCCTCGTCCACCACGACAATGCACTTTGTGAACATCGCCTGGCCCAGCGACCAGATGGCGTTCATCACCTTGCGCGCCTGGCCGGGATAGGACTTGCGAATGGAGACGATCATCAGGTTGTGGAATATGCCCTCGGGAGGCAGATTGATGTCGACCAGCTCCGGGATGGTGAGCTTCATCAGCGGGAGAAAGATTCGTTCGACAGCCTTGCCTAGGTAAGCGTCTTCCTGTGGCGGCTTGCCGACGATGGTGGTGGCATAAATGGGATTCCTGCGATGCGTGATGCAGGTGACGTGGAAGACCGGATAAAGATCTTCCAGCGAATAGACGCCGGTGTGATCGCCGAACGGGCCCTCGCTGCGCAACTCATCGAGTAGAACGTAGCCTTCAAGCACGATCTCCGCACTGGCCGGAACCTCAAGGTCCAGGGTCTCGCACTTCACCAACTCAACTGGCCGTTGGCGAAGGAATCCCGCGACCAAGAATTCTTCGACGTCGGGCGGCGCGGGAACAACAGCCGCGAAAGTCAACGCCGGATCGGTACCGATTGCGACCGCAACTTCCATTTTGCCGCTCACGGTTTTGCCTTCGGCAATCCGGGAGCCGCCACCGGAGCGGGCCATGATGTCGATGGCCGCCGCGCGCGCATCGGACGAGTCGGCCGCGGCTGCGGCGCGCAGGCGGTCGCGATAGTGCTCAGCAGCATTCTTCTGGCGCTGCCAATGCATGCCGGTCGAGGTTGCGTCGTAGACCTGCATCCGATACATGCCGACATTGCGCTTGCCGCTCCTGGGGTCGCGCGAGATGACGCATGGCAGGGTGATGAAGCGTCCGCCGTCACCCGGCCAGCATTGCAGCACCGGGAAATCGAGTAGCGAGAAATCGCCACGGCGGATGACTTCCTTGCATGGCCCGGTGGAGACGACCTTGGGAAAAAAGCTGCTCATTTCAGCTAGCATCGGCAGCATTTTCACCTTGTCTAAGAAGCCCTGTGGCGATTTGACATCCAAGAACTGGCGGATGCGCGCGGCAATTTCGTCGAGCGAGTTACTGTTGAGCGCCAGATTCATGCGGCGCTCGGAGCCGAACTGGTTGATGAGCAGCTTCGAGGCGGGATAGCCTTTAACATTTTCGAAGAGCAGCGCCGGGCCTCCCGGTCCTTTTTCGCCGCGCGGACCCCATTTCGAAACATGGTCGGTGATCTCGGCGATCTCCAGAATGGGGTCGCTCTCCGCCTTGATGCGCTTCAGTTCACCGGCCCGGTCCAGGGCGGTGATCCACTCTCTGAGGTCGTTGTAGGCCAAGCCGGCCCTCCATGAGGATTTTTTCGCCGCCCGGCAGTTTGAGGCAGTGGAAGCTGCATCTATCTGCCGGGAAGGGTGAAGCAGGATTATAAATCGCAGGCTGGAATCACGGACGGCTGGAAAAATGAACGAATCTTCATCCAGTACCAACTAATGTACCGCTACTCACATCTAAGTTTACTGTTTTACAACTGTGCCCTGAGGCCTCAGAAAAAATGGCTCTAGCGTCTCCCAAGGAAAAAGAAGTCATCCATATCCTTTCGTTGCTTGCGCTTAACCCGCAAAGTGCCAACGAGCTGTTTCCCGCTTTCGAGCGCCTGAGCGAAAGCGAACGCGAGGAATTCTATTCGCTTGCCGATTCCAACCACGTGGTTCTTCGCGCGCTGGAGCCTTTGCATCAGGTAGCAGCAAGCCGCG
>JBEKQP010000226.1:0-7804 GCA_049519595.1 Candidatus Korobacteraceae bacterium
GTCCAGCATTGTCCATCGACCTATTTAATTGATTATGTTGCATTTAATCGGCATATCACTGATTCGGCAGACTTGAGCGTGGCTTCCCATAAACGAATCCCCCCCTCTCCGCCACGTCAATTTCGAACTTTTGAAGAATCAATAACTTTCTGAAAATAAAGACGGTTAGCAGAAGACGTATCATCCGCTGGAGTCTGTCCAGTCAGCCTGATCCTGCCCGAATCGAACAAAAAACTAACTAAACTAACTAAATTTAGTTAGTCAGCCGGGAATTCACTTCTTTCGGCCTCGTTGGACTGTCTCAGATACCGGCTCGGGTACGGCGGGGTGTCGGGTCGGCATCTTGGTAGTGCCACCAGTCGCATTTCGACCTCCGGCGAGGCACGCTGCCTTACGCCATCGCCACCAGCACGCCGGTCGCGTTGAGCCTCCTGTCACTTATGCTGGATCGTTCTGATTCGCTAAGCTCGCTGCGACAAATACGGCATGTCCCTCACTACCATTTTGGCCATCTACGCAGCTATCGTCTCCAGCATCTGCCTCGGCTGGAACCTGTACCTTGAGCTGTATGACCGAGCCTGTGTCAAAATCTCGATCTCGCTGATGCGGATATCGACGGGAGCCGATGGACGGCGAGTTGCCGTCGCTCCTCATTTGCCCATAGAAGATGCCACTGCCGCCGTGCACGTGGTCGTCAAAATGACCAACGCCGGTCGCAGACCCGTACTGTTGCAGGGATGGGGCGGTGAATTTAAAACGCCCAAAAACGGAAAAGACAAGTTCGTCGTGATTTCTCAGGGTTTGCCCCGGATGCTCAAAGAACACGAATCTCACCAAGAGTTAACGCCCGACCTGTCGGTGGTCAGCTCCAATATCAAAGCCCTCTTTGCCTGGGATTCATCCGGAAAAAACTGGTACGTAGCCGACCGGGAGCTTCGAGAAACCGTAGAACAAGCCCGTAAACTTGTCAGCGCTCCTGAGGGCGTGTCGCAAAACCACGTGTAGCCCAGATCATTGTGCTTCCGGTTCGCCTGTGTTTCCTCGCCAGTGAGAAAGGTCTACGGTAGCGACCGGAACACCTAAAACCTTCAGATACACAAAAAGTTGGTACTTGTGATTGATCAGGTGTTCGAGATTCCCGAGCAGGAGGGTCATGATTGATTCAGCAGCAGCAAAGACGGTCGGCAGCATGCGCTCCAGCTTCTCGTCACTGCACAGCTCAAACCCTTCCTCGATGTACCTCTCATTCAATGTTCGGAATGTCTGAGCGAAATCCCGATTGGGGCACGCAGGTGTGCATTCTGCACGACGAGTTTAGGCCAGAGAACGGCCTGATTACCGGTTGTGGGTGCGCTGTGAATGAGGCGGTGCTTGGTGATTGAGGTGGCGTAAACATGAAACCGATCACTTGGGTTGGGATTGTGCTACTTCGTCGTCGGCTCTGGCGGCAACTCGCCCCGCCTTTTGTGAGCCATGTATGCCATTGGCACAATCGCGAAGAAGTACACGGCGGCGGCGACCAACAGGAACGAGACTAGCGAGTTAAAGAAGTCGCCGTACATGAACCTGCTGCCGTTCAGTTCCACGTACAATCCGGAAAAATCGGGTTTGCCGAATATCGCAGCGATAAATGGCGTCAATAGGTCTTTCACAAATGCAGCCACGACGGCTCCAAACGCAGCACCTATAACGACAGCAACAGCGAGGTCAATGACATTGCCTCGAAAAATAAACTCTCTGAAGCCCTTCAACATTTGACACCCCCGAAAAAGGTTGGCGATGACTCGGTTCGATTCAGGATGCGGCTATGCTGCCGTCTGAGCGTGGCGCTCTGGCCAGCAAATTGTTCCGAAATCTTGACCTGTTTCGTTTACAGCTTGGCCTTCCGTGATTACTCGCCGCTGGGTTCTGCCGTTATGTCGTGTCGTGGAGAAAAAACGTCAAGAGAGAAATCAATGATGTACCTGACGGGGCTTGTGCAGAAGAGGCAGGGTGTTTGCTGGATTTCCTGCACGCCCTCCTGCATAACGCTCAACGGAAAAGATCGCAGGCATTCCGTGCAGGTCAGCACGATGTAAGGCACTCCCTTGGAGTCTTTCCCGTTCCGTGGTATCCAGACCGGAGCCGACTGCCGGTGATGGTTTATCGCCCGTGACGCCGAGGTTTGAATCAATTCGCCGACAGTGCGTAAGAGTTCTTCGGGATGATGCCGCCCCTTGGCATAGAATGCATCGGCGATCACTCCGCCCGGAACACAATCGCCGGACTCGTAAGCACCGCTGACCGCAACCACCGGGATTTCAGGAAAGCGACGGCGCACGACGGAGAGAAACTCAAATCCCGACATTTGCGGCATGTTGAGATCGGAGATGATGACGTCGGGGGGGGGGGCTCTTCTGAGTTGCAAAAGCGCATCAAAGCCATGTTCCGCAGTAATGACGTCGTAACCTGCGTCGTTCAGCAACCCCGCCAAGCTCCCACGAACGCTCGGCTCATCGTCAACAACAAGGATGCGTTGCTTGAATGTGTCACCCATGCTCAGCACGCTCCTTCATGCTGGCCGAAACAAGTACTGAGTATCCGGCGTTTTCTAGCAATAACCTCGGAGGTTATCGCGATATTCTAACCTCATTTTTGTCTGATGCCAGACATAAAATTCCGAGTTGCGGCGAAAGCATTCCTCGTACAACTCTGGCGTAATTGGAAAACGGATCGAGATAACTGGATTTCGCCTTATCTTCGTCTACACATAGGCAGGAAGCCTGGGCATTGCTGTTCGAAATGCAGATGCCCAGCCGCATTAGTCGGATTCCGAGCACGCAGATCGTAACCGATCCGGAACAGCGGCGGCGGCAAAACAACAAAACCCTAAGCCCAAGCCCAGGGTTTTGCGGAGGTAGTAAACGGAAACAGCGGCTACGGCATACATCTCCGGGCGGCAAATTCAAGCACAAATCAGAGGTGCCGACTGGTGCTGGTCATCTCTTTTGCCATTCAGAATATGCAACCTGCCCTACAAGGGTCAGGTGGCTCAAATCCAACGATGCGAAGATTCGATGGCGCTGACATAGAACCGGTAAAGATTTGCAAGGATGCCACAATGCCGGGAGGCAATGGCTGCGGGTTCAGATCAGGAGCCACAATACCGGGAGGCAGCGGTTGCGGATTCAGAGCGATGCGCCCGATGAACAGTGATGAAGTTGGAGCAGTGAACGTCAAGCAGGGATCGGGTGGCGTATCTACGGTGACAGACACGCTGGGCGGCTCCGCACTACCCAGAGTCGGCAGCGTCAACTGCTGTGTCATCAAAACCTTGCCACTAAAGCCATCCAAAATGTCGGCGGTGACATGACCACCTCCAGCGGATGCCGCACATACGAGCAGCGTTTCATTTTCCGCAGCAAAAGCGGGCGCAGTCAGTCTCACCACCTTGCCAGCACCGGCACCGCTCTGAGCAACCGCACTCACTGGCAATGCTGCAGCTACGAGAGCGACGACCAGCAGAAGCAAACGACCCTGTTTCTTCATACATTGTTCCTTCGAAAACGAGAATCCCTTACGCGTTTTGGGATGCAGGAACTCTGTCCGGAGCTGCTTGGTGGCCTAATTGGCTTTCGCCTTATCTTCGCCTATGCTATTTCCGCCATGGACTCCCAGAAACAGAACGGGGCGTTGCTGATTGCAGCCTCGATTGTGGCTGCCATTCGGCTCCGGGGTGAACCGATTCAGCGATCCCCAAAGGTAATGGCTGTTATTTCGGATTCAGTTCAGTTGACGAAGATGGTGCTGGCGAGGCTTGAGCAGGGATAGGGTGAGCGGAATCGCAGCGGAGAAATCCTTCTAGGCTTCGCCATCTTCGATGTTTGCAAGAGCAGGAACGGCGGCATGCCCGTCAAGTGCGGTCGAGAGTAGTTACCACCGTGGCAGATGAGTCCTACTAGCCCTTGCAGGCAGGACTTCGCTCGGTCGAACACTAACCACTTCCTGTTCGACGTTGTCGGTGTTTCTGTTAGGCTGTCGCACGATGTTGGCGGGTGAAGATTTCGCAACTGTGAGCGTCGAATTCGGCATTAATTTTGATGGCGAGAGCTACACGCTCGCCGTCTGAGGACGGTTCGGGGTGATTCCAACAGCAACGCTCACAAAACCAACCTTTCCATTTGTCGGAACTGTCGAACACTAGTCTGCGTCCGGCTTGTTGGTATGCCTTGATGCTTTCTTCCAGTTGCCGTGTAAGACAGCTACTAAGTCGTCTAAGGTCAGATATCACAAAGCTGATCTCCAGAACGAGCAGGTTCTCGCCGATGACTTCAAGAATTGCGTTTTCCAATATCCGTGTACTGGCGACCATCAGTGGAATTGAATAACCTTGCGAACGACTCACCTGTCCCCGTAAGGCTGCTTTCTCTAAGATGCGCTCGTCAATGCGGCGGCTCGGCTCTGAAGAGTCCAATACGTCGCCTAGTTCCACCAATAACGACCCGTAAGGATAGACACGTTGCTCGTCGGTCAGGCGTAAAGCGGCGAAATCCGGCTCTGCGTTGATGGCGGCAAGCGTCCGCTGCACAATCTCGGCAACATTTTCCCTAATAACCCCAGAAATCCGCTTTGAAGCAATGAGTTGACGTGGCTCGCGTTCTGCCGACTCCAAGCTCTGTTCGATGGCATTGACAAGGTTTGGAATCGACGTTGGCTTGATGAAGTATTCGTCCACCTGACTACGGATTGCCTGTAGGGCAGTTTCGAAAGCGGGGTATCCGGTCAAGATAAATGTACGGCAATCGGGCTGAGTGCGCCTCATTGCACTCACCACCGTGAAGCCATCCCCTGGCTCCCCGATGTTGAGGTCGGAAAGCAGCACATCAAATTTGGTGGAGCTGATTTCCAAGAGCGCCTCCCCTACCGTGGCTTTGGAAATCACGCTGAATCCGTGTAGTGTCAGGATTTTCGGGAGAGTTTCCCGTATTCCAGGTTCGTCGTCCACAACGAGAATCCGAGCAGCTTGCGTGGCGTACCTCCTCGGCCCTCGCGACCTGAGTAACATAGATTCCATGTGCTTCCTAGGAGATGCCGACTCTAAGGTGTTGCCGCTCAACTCAGGTTACAGACACTTCAATGCTTTTTACCAACCCGTTCACCCAGTCGATTCGCTCAACGGACTCGACCCGAACCGATAGGACGAAGAAGAGGCAGCTCGCCTCGAAGACGAGATGAAAGAGGCAGAACGGGCTTTGATGCGGCATCAGACAGATCATGGGTGCCGGGGTTGATGCCGCTGCCTTAGCCGTTGACTCGAACTCTGGATGGGAAAACGGGTCACGGGCACGACCAAGGGGCATCGGTTGAAACTGCGGGAGGGGCACTGTGAACAGTATAGCGGCTCTCCCGCTCAGCGAGTCAGCCTCGGATAACAGCGGCTGCTGTCTGTGAGACAAAGCCGGAGACTGCATCTCGAATCTCGTCCCGAACACGCCGAAATACCCGCAGACGCTCTTCGTCAGTCCCAGTAGCTAATGCCGGGTCTTCGAATGGCCAGTGCATCCGCTGGCAGGGGCCGGGGAAAATGGGACAGGACTCCTTCGCATTATCACAGACGGTGATTACGTAAGGCGTGTGCTGCCCGAGGAACTCAGAGGCGTGCTTCGAGCGATGCGCTGAGATGTCAATCCCGGCCTCGCCCATCGCCTTGATAGCAAGGGGATTTACCTGCGATGGCTTCATTCCAGCACTCAGCGCTTCGAATCTATCCCCCGCAAAATGCCGCAACCAGCCTTCTGCCATCTGACTACGGCATGAGTTTCCAGTACACAAAAATAACACTCTCGGTTTCATCGGGGTGTCTCCTCAATGGCGTCCAACAGTTGGGCACTGCGCCGAAGACATAGTGGCAGTGATTTCCTGAACGAAGTATCGCCGCTGGAAGTAAAGGGCAACGTTAACCAATCCAATCAGAGCCGGGACTTCGACCAGCGGGCCGATCACCGCTGCGAATGCCGCCCCCGAGTTGATGCCGAAGACCGCCACCGCCACAGCAATCGCCAGTTCGAAGTTGTTGCTGGCGGCAGTGAATGAAAGGGTGGCTGTTTTCGAATAATCCGCCCCGACCTTGTGCCCCATGTAAAACGAGACGAGGAACATCAGGACGAAGTAAATCAGCAGAGGCACTGCGATGCGGAGCACGTCGAGGGGAAGTCGGACGATGTATTCGCCCTTCAGCGAGAACATCACCGTAATGGTGAACAGGAGAGCGATGAGCGTGATTGGGCTGATCCGAGGGATGAATCTCTTCTCATACCACTGGAGCCCTCGTGCTCGAACGAGAGTGAGGCGGGTCACCATGCCTGCGATAAATGGGATGCCGAGGTAAACGAAGACGCTCTTGGCAATGTCACCGATGGAGACGTTTACCACTGAGCCGTGCAGCCCGAACATCCCCGGCAGCTTTGTCACGAACACCCAAGCGTAGACCGAATAGAACAGCACTTGAAAAACCGAGTTGAAGGCTACCAAACCAGCGGCGTACTGCGTATCGCCCTTCGCTAGTTCGTTCCAAACGATCACCATGGCGATGCACCGGGCGAGTCCGATCATGATTAACCCTGCCATGTACTCGGGGTAGCCCCGCAGGAACGTGATTGCCAGCACGAACATCAGGATCGGCCCAATCACCCAGTTCTGTATGAGAGAGAGTGCCAAAATGCGCTTGTTTCTGAAGACCTCGTGCAGTTCCTCGTACCGGACTTTCGCCAATGGTGGGTACATCATCAAGATCAGCCCCAGCGCAATAGGAACAGAAGTCGTCCCAACGCTGAAGCGATTTAAGAACGGAACGATGCTGGGCAAAGCCCATCCTGATGCCACCCCGACCACCATGGCTGCGAAAATCCAAACGGTTAGATAGCGGTCGAGAAACGAAAGGCCAGATGTTGGCTTGGACATGTTAGTTCCTTGTGATTTCGTTCAATGAAGGAACGGCGGTTGGCAGGGGTGCCCCTTCAAGGCGCACGAACTTCTGCGGAGCGCAGGACGCTCGGGTCAGCTTTGCCCGGTCACGTTCCATGTCCTTGTCTATACGGAGCCACTTCAGCACTTCACGAAGAACCGCCTGAACGGCGGGGTGCTTTGGAACCGCCAAGCTGTAATGCATCCACTTGCCTTCTCGACGTGCGTGCACCAACCCGGCACGCCTCATGTATGCAAGGTGGCGTGAGATGGTTGATTGAGGCAAACCGAGAATCTCAATAAAGTAACAGACACACACTTCCTGACCGCTCATCAGGTTCAACAGCCGGAGCCTTGTCCGGTCTGCCAACGCTCGAAACATCTGTTCCATGCTTCGCTCCATATATCCGCCTTGACGGATTTGTATTATAGCATTACATTTGCCTGAGCGGATATCTTCTGCGAAGGGCGGTGCCAGATGAATGCGAAGAGCGACATCAAGACAGCAGTTCAGGAGCACTACGGCGCAGTCGCAAGGGGTGAACAGTCCGGGTGCGGGTGTACAACGACCTCCGAACTGGCGACCACAATCGGCTACTCACAGGAAGACGTGGCGTTTGCTGGTGCCGGAAACCTCGGCTTGGGTTGTGGGAATCCCCTGGCACTCGCAGAGGTCAAACCGGGCATGACCGTGCTCGACTTGGGAAGCGGGGCTGGATTCGACGCCTTTCTGGCGTGGCGTCGTGTGGGGCCGACGGGTCGGGTCATCGGCGTCGATATGACGGACGACATGCTAGAACGAGCGAGGCACAACGCCGCTGAGCTCGGTGCCGCAAACGTCGAGTTCCGTAAGGGCTATATC
>JBEKQP010000227.1:0-7677 GCA_049519595.1 Candidatus Korobacteraceae bacterium
TAGAGCGAGGGACTGCGCTCCAAACCATTCTGGCCATGCACGGTGTGGAGTTTCCCTGTGGCGGTTCAAGCAACTGCGGTGGATGTCGCGTGCAGGTCATTGAAGGTCGCCTCAAGCCAACAGCCGAGGACAAAGCCCTGTTTTCGGAAGAGGAACTCGCGGTTGGATGGCGACTCGCGTGCCGTGCTTGTGCCGAGGGTCCGCTCAAACTCAAGGTCGACCAGTGGACCATGCCGATCCTCGCTGACAATGAATCTCCATCCGGCGCGCGACGCAAAGGACTGGCGATGGCTATCGATCTGGGCACAACGACCATCGTGGCACAGCTTCTTGACCTTGAGAGTGGCAAGTTGCTCGGCCTGCGAAGCGCACTGAATCCGCAAGCGGCTCACGGGGCGGACCTGATAAGCCGCGTGCGTTTCGCCTTGGACAGTGATGTGCTCACGTCGCTTATCCGCGAATTTCTGGGCGTAATGGTTCATGACCTGGCAACCGGACGCGAAGACGAAATCGTTGAAGTTGTTCTGGTCGGCAATGCAGTGATGCACCACCTGTTCTGTGGCCTTGATGTTAAGCCGCTCTCGCATGCCCCCTTCGAATCGCCGAATAATGATGAGCAACGATTCACTTCGAACAAATTGAAGTGGAAGCTGCCCGGTTCGTCGAGAATCCGCTTTCTCCCCTCGATCGGTGCGTTTGTCGGTTCGGATATCCTTGCGGGTATTGTCGCCGTGAGATTAGGCTCCGGCAGGAGCCTCCGCGCGTTGATCGATCTCGGCACCAACGGTGAAATTGCTCTTGGGAATGAGCAGCGCATTCTGTGCGCCTCGACCGCGGCGGGCACGGCATTTGAGGCAGGATCCATCACGATGGGTATGCGTGCTGCCACCGGTGCAATTTCGCGGGTGTTCGTCGATAACGCCAAACTCCGATGCTCGGTAATCGGTAATGCTGAACCGCGCGGCATCTGCGGCAGCGGATTGGTGGACGCCGTAGCTGCCGGACTCGATACCGGTGCGATTCTGCCCAACGGTCGCTTGGCCAACGGCGCAAGAGAGTTTCCGATTACCGGCGACGTAAGACTGTCGCAACACGACATACGCCAACTGCAACTTGCCAAGGGAGCCATCGCGACCGGTCTCCGAATTCTTCTCAAACGGTGGGGAGCGGGGATCAATGACATCGCCGCGGTCTATCTATCTGGCGCCTTCGGGAACTACGTTCGTCCCGAAAGCGCCGTCAGGATCGGACTGCTTGAAACGCCTCTGAATCGGCTCGTGGCATCGGGCAATACCGCGTTGCGTGGAGCGAAATTCCTGATTGGCGAAGATCGTTATTCCGCGCTCGATATTATCGAGCACGTCAGCCTTGCGTCCGACCCGCAGTTTCAAAACACGTTTATTGCCTCTCTTGCTTTCCCGCAACCCCAAGCCG
The DNA here is from genome assembly GCA_049519595.1 of Candidatus Korobacteraceae bacterium. Taxonomy (GTDB): domain Bacteria; phylum Acidobacteriota; class Terriglobia; order Terriglobales; family Acidobacteriaceae; genus CAWBRT01. Next base: position 1,435 of record JBEKQP010000227.1, read on the forward strand.
GGATGCTGCAACAAACGTTTCCGAGTACATCGTCGCTTCGAGGTGACAATGCGTCTGGCTCTGATCGGATGTAGTCTTCTGACGCGCGAACTCAGTGAGGCGGTTGTGCGCTCGCCTCACTTGGTCGATGCACAATTCCTCCCTGAAGGTCTGCATGAGACCGGGGCCAAGACGATGCGCAGCCGTATCCAGGAAGCCATTGACGCGCTGGACGCCACAAAATACGACGCGGTCGTGCTTGGCTACGCACTTTGCGGCAACGGGTTGCAAGGTCTGACAGCGCGCCAAGTGCCACTGGTGCTGCCGCGCGCTCATGATTGCATAACATTGCTGATGGGAAGCCGCACGAAGTATCAGGAGTTCTTCGAAGCAAACCCTGGCACCTATTTCCGCTCTGCCGGATGGGTGGAACGGGCCGCGGATTTGGATGACCAACTCTCAGGCATAGGTGCGGGCAAGGATCTGAATGCGCTAATCGAAAAATATGGAGAGGATTCCGGGCGCTACCTGTACCAAGAAATGTTAAGCCGATTCCGCCAATCCTACAGCAAGCTCGTGTACATCCGTACGGGGCTGGAGCCGAATGATAGCTTTCTGGACCGGGCCCGAGCCGAAGCGCAGGAAAAGAAATGGATTTTCGAAGAGGTTATCGGGTCACCCAATCTCTTCCGGCGCCTGCTCGCTGGTGACTGGCTAGACGACTTCCTGGTTGTCCCGCCCGGCTATGAAGTTGCCGCCACTTACGACGAGGCGATTGTGACCGCAGTCCCAAACAAGCGAATACCGACTGAATAAGCATGGGTTATGAAACAAGTTCTACGGATTTTAATCAGCAGAATACCCGACGACCACAAATGGCATATCGAATACCTTAGCTTGCTTCGCCTGCCGTAGACTTAAGCGGCCTGGGTCCTCGGGGGCTCGTCTTGCGAAAGACGTTACTTACCAGCAGGCAGATCAACGGGGTGGCGACAGCGATATACATGTTATCAATACCGAACGGGTCTTTCAGCACGAACCATATCGTTGTAAACAGCACGCTCAACACCAATCCTATAGTTGCGCCTCTTTTGGTCCCGATTCTTGGGGCATAGAATCCAAATAACACAATCACTGTAAGGCTTGCGCGTAGGGCTCTGGCGAAAAATACGGTCTTGAGCAGTGCCGGCACATAGAGCGCAAATGGGACCGGCAGCAGTCCTAAAACGAGCGCTAACATCCTCACGGCCTGAATCTGATGTTTCTCGCCCGGTTTGAATAGTGGCATATAGAAATCCTTCATCACCAGAGCGGTTGCTCCGAGGTGACACGCCAGGATGGTGACAAAAGCCACCGCCAAGAGTCCCGTCGCCACAATGCCCGCCAACCACGGATTCATATACTTAAGGAACTCCGGTAACGCACGCACACTCTTTATGGTTGGAAACAGCGCCCGGGCTGCCAAACCGATGTAGGCAGCAATGAAGCCAAGCGGGGCGAGCCATAGGGCGGCGAAGATGCTCGCCTTCTTGGCTTCCTCCGGACTCTTTAACGAGCTAATGGTTTGAATGACGTACTGCGTTGAGAATACCGTTGCGATATTTCCTATGGTCCATGCCACGATCTGGGATATACCCACTCCCGTCATCGAAAAATGGGTTGCCGGCAGGCTCTCCCAGGAACCCGGATGGGCTCGTACCAGACGCCAGGCAACAATTGCAGTGATCACAAGCGCGGCATACTTGAATAAAAAGTGTATTAAATTTGCAAAACCAACTCCTCGGATCCCACCAGCGGCGACACAGACACTCGCTGCCACGGCAATAATCCAAACCGCAGTTGTCGTCTTAATATTCAGGAACGTACCCAAGACTACCGCTCCCCCGGTGTAAGCGACAACGACCACAACCATCAGCGCGTAGATCGCAATCAAGGAAACGATGAACCGCGCCCCTTCGCCGTACTTCTGGCCGATGATGCCGGAGATGGTGTACTCCTGCATCGCGTTGTACTTTCCCGCTAGCAGAAACGCGTACAAAATGAAGCCAACCGAGAGCGAAATGTATACCCAGGCTGATGAGAGCCCAGTCTCAAACGCAGCCTGTGAGGTTCCCATGGTGGATGCCGTCGCTACAAACTCGGAGATCAGCAGCATGCCTATGAGATAGGTACCCAACTGCCCCTTTGCTCTCATAAAGCGATTAGTATCCTTCGAGTACTTTACCGACCACGTACCGATCACCGTCGTCGATATCAAATAAAAGATAACTATTCCCGCTATGATCCCTCCACCTTGTGTTTGCATGGCTTGGCCCCTTCTCCTCTGCTGGTATACTCGGCCTGTCTTTCCAATCTCCTGCTAAACTCCTAACCAGTTCTCCTCAAGACAAATTCAGTCCCATTTCTCTCAACTGTGTCTTCACCTGGGTGTAGATTTTTTCATATTGCGGTTGAGGCCTGTGATGTATCAGGTCATAACAGTCGGTAATGTCATACCCGTCGGCAGGTTTCTGCCCGGCAAAGCGCTGGGCTAGCTTGCGCAATATTTCATCCCCCTCTCGCCGATCCATTCCCTGATCGATAACAGCATCGGACACCTCGATCATCCATTCGGCTTCCAACGGAGTTTGGCCGTGATTCGTTGTCGTCCGGCAATGGCGCGGGGCGTAGAGGTTCATGCCATTGATCGGCGCCTCTATGCTTTGCATGGCGATCTCCAGCAGGTTCAATTCTGTCCCCGACCCCGAAGTCGGAATGATCCACCGCATACACATCGTGTGGCTGAATCGGTTCAATGCCTGGTTGACCACCGATCGCGCCCAGTTCACGCCCGGCATCAGAATCTGGCGCGCGTTGAGCATGTGGATGTGCTCGACTCCGGTGTAGTGAATGTAGTCCCGATAGGCAATCATCGCCGCCAAAGGCTTGGCTATGCCTTCCACAATCGCGCCCTCCACACCGCCGCAGAACCCGCCGGCCAAGGCGAAGCTTCCACTGAGTTTGAAGGAGCCATACTCGTCGTAGACGATGGCCGCCGAGAGCATGTCTTCTTCCATTTTGAGATCCGGTAGCAAAGAGAGAAGAATTCCGTCCGTCCGGCGCAGCCCATTGTCGGGGTCCATGACGCAGATCAAATCCTCGGCACGGGTATTGATCGGGTAATACACGACGGCGAGTCCCGGTCGCCCTGCCTTGCGGACCCCCTCCCGCATCCAGCCGAGCTCACGCCGGGATGCGTAGACTTCCATTGGGGCGCCGACGATCTCGCGGCCATCGACCGAGGTGAAGTTGAAACCCTCGATAAAGTCTGTCCGCGGGATCTGGGCAAAGTTCTTGACTACCAGAGGAGCTAACTCCTCCGTATAGGGCGTGTGATGGCCAGGGCAGACATTGAGTCGCTCCCGGCCCTCGACCTTTCGTTGCTTCCAGAGCCGTTGGTCGCGGCCTTCGCCCATCAGCATTTCCCGTGGGGAGTCGCGGACGGCAGTCAGGATTTCTTCCCGGGTCAGCTGCACCCGCCGCTTCGTAGTCAGGCAATAGATCCCGAGCGTTTCCAGGCATTCGAGTCCCGCCGCAAAAGCTCGCTCGGCCAAGCTGTCGTCCGTACTGATATAACAATCCCCGGGGAACTTAATGCTGTATTTTTTCACCAACTCGCTAATGGTCCGGTACAATCCCATATCCCAGGCTTTTTCTTCCACCTTGTCGCCGGTCCGGATTCGCTCCGCAATATCCAGTAAACTGATCATGTCTGTCCTTTTCTCACTCCAGGCAGAAAGCAATTTCACAACTAGAGCAAGAACCGGCTCTCGCTCTCGAAAGCGACCAGTTCCCTGCCGTCACTTGCGCCCGATTTTCCTTGGTCGCTTACGAATGCGCTCAGGCTAACAGCTTCTTGGCTTCGTCGACCGCATCGAACGCATCCTTCCCGTAACCATCAGCTCCGATTTTGACAGCGTAATCCCTCGTCACGGGGCCGCCTCCGAGGATTACCTTGAACTGTCCGCGCAGACCCATGCTTGCGAGGTCGTCGATCACTTCCTTCTGATATGGCATCGTGGTGGTCAGCAGCGAAGACAGAGCGATAATGTCCGCTTTGACGTCCTTGGCTTTCTGGATAATTGTCGCGCTGGCGACATCCACTCCCATGTCATGGACCTCGAACCCCGCCGAGCGCAGAACCACGGCGACCAGGTTCTTTCCGACGCTGTGCACGTCCCCCTGCACCGTCGCAATTACAATGACGCGTTTCTTGACTACTTGGTCGGCCGGGAGATGCTTTTCTACAATGCCGCTGACCTCGTCCAACAGATCCCCGACCATGACCAGTTCAGCCAGGAACATCTCACCGCAGTCGAACCTCTGGCCGACGATCTCCGCCGCTTCCTTGATCGAAAAGGTGATGGCCCGCCTCGGGTCAATCCCCGCAGCAATGATCTGCTGGGTAATATCCTTGGCTCGGTCAGCATCGATTTCCACAATCGCGGTCTTCAGTGACTCTAGCAATTCCTCTTCGTGCCCCATCGTTTCCTCCGTACTCCGTACCTTGAGCAGCTATGCGTTCGATCCGCGCCTTCTTGCGAAGAGCGGCGTACCCCCTAGTTTCGGAACTGAAGACCCAGTTCCCTTAGCTCTGCCTTAACCTCGTCATACAACCTCTGATATTCCGGCGTGGGATCGAGCTTCTCCTGATCGTAGAGCGCCTCGAAGGTCTGACCGGCTGGGGCATCCTTGAGGTTGTTCTCATACTTATCCAGTAGATATTTCACTAGCACATGGGCCTGCGCCCGGCTCATGCCCACCGCCCCTTTGCAGACCTCTCCCATCCAGCGCGACTCAAGCGGAGTGCCGTAGTTGGGAACCTCGCCAACCACGTACTTCCTCGTTCCGCCGGTCGAGTGGCTTCCCATGACGGTCGAGACGATAAATCCAGCCGCCGCTTCGTACATGTACTGCTTGGTCCCGGGGCCTGCGGCCGGATGGTCCCCGATGCTGCCGTCGATGATGAGCTTGGCGTTGCGGCTCAGGCCTTGGATACCCGTCCCCGCCGCCCACAACTGCGCTCGCGAGACGCGGCTCTTGACTCGGGAGTCGGTAGCCCCGCAGCGGAAGCATTCGGCCTTCTGCACGGCGAGCAACTGCATGCACCCGGCGACGGCCGTGACTGCGGCTCCCTCTGGATTTCCAGAGAATCCTCCAATGGTTGCGCTGTGCGCACCGTGCATCTTCACCCCGTACGCCAAAGCAAACGCCGTCCGGTTCAGATCGTCGTAGGTCACCTTCAGTTCGGACATGCCGGTCACTTCCATGATGTCGCTGCGACGCATGCCTACCTCTTCGTCAAACAAGGCGATCGTGGCGATACTGGTGGGCGCATTGTTGACGATGATCATCCCGGGACGCCCCGCCGCGATCACGGCGCGACGCAGGATTTCGACCATTTTGCGATATTGGAAGATTTCTGAAGGCGCCCCTGCAACCACGTCATACTTCCCGTCTATCTTTAGCAAAATTCCGCCCCAGATTCCGTCCACGCACCGGTCCTGGGCGCACCCCTTGCTGATCGTGAACATCATCTCTTCACTACTGAAGGGGGCGGTCTGGATACCGGCGATAACGATGGCATCCTGTGGGCCTTCTACCTCCCGGTGGGCCATCCGGACCCGATCCGGTCCCTGTCCCAACTCGATCGCCTCTGGGAGCAACTGTATTTCTTCCTTTAACTCCGCTTCGGAAACCTTGATCACCCGCTTAGTCGTTGTGCAGTAGGTTCCCAGATCCAAAAACAGCTCGACGCCTGCCTGATAAACACGATCGGCCAGGTCGCCATCGACATCCACGGGCTTGGCCGGGTCGTACTTGATGCCGTATTTCTTCGTGAGCTGTTGCGCCTTTTTGAACAGATTCAAGTCGTACTGCTTCTCTTCGACAATGGGGCCGTCTTTCGATCGGTGCAAGATTTCCCAAAAAGGAAGTGCCATTCGTGACCCTCCTATGACGGTCGTGGTTAGTTAAGTGCTCGGTAAATCCGGCTATGAACTTGAGTTCGTGATGCCTCGGGTGGCCGTTGGACGTCACCACATCGTGTGGGTGGTATAGTACGGCAAATTGCCGCGGCCGTCACGCCGGTCTAACAATTAATGATGTCAAGAATTTCAAAGTTGCCGATTCAAGAGCCGCTAGCTCCGGGGTTTTGCGGACCCTTGCGGCGCGGAGGCGGGATGCGCCACCTGGCGAGGTTTGCAACAAGCTGAGGAATGTGAC
>JBEKQP010000228.1:0-7673 GCA_049519595.1 Candidatus Korobacteraceae bacterium
CAGTTGTTGGGACACATGGTGATCGAGTTGGAGATGTTGCATCGCAAGATTGCGCAGGTGACGGATTTTCCCGACGATCTGAGAATGGCGATCGAGCACCTGATCATCAGCCATCACGGGCAGTACGAATTCGGCTCGCCCAAACTGCCCATGTTTCCCGAAGCCCTGATGCTGCACTACCTGGATGACCTGGATTCAAAGATGGAAAGCATGCGGGCGCAAATGGAAAAAGACGGCGAGTTGGAATCCGCGTGGACAACTTATAATTCATCGCTGGCGCGCCCACTGCTGAACACGCAGAAATTCCTGCGCAGGCTGGATAAAGCTCAGGCAGCAGCGGCCGGAACAAAGCCCCCCGCGCCGGAATAGGCGCTGACGAGAATAGTCTTTGGGATCGTCGCAGACGTGGGTAGCACCCTGGAGCAAAATCCTTCCGCAGGCCCCCACATTCGCCGAAGAACGGCGGATGTGGGGCACGTGCTTGCGTGCCGGCGGGCGAAGGCGAAACCGACTACTGATTCACCGGGATCTTGATGATCTTCTTCTGAATCGCGTAGGTGACCAGTTGCGCCTTATTGTGGATGTCAAGCTTGCGCATCAGGTTGAACTTATGCGCCTCCACGGTTTTAACGCTGAGCCCGAGCAGCACGGCGATTTCCTTCACCGAATTCCCTTCCGCCAGCAGTTTCAGGATTTCGCGTTCGCGCGGCGTAAGCGTCGAAATGCGCGGACGCATCTTGGCGTCGCGAACGCGGGAGCGGAAGTCTTCCACCAGTTTGCCGAGCACTTGCGAGCTTAGATACTTGCCGCCCTTGTAAACGTCGCGGACTGCCGTAACCAGTTGCGTGGCCGGGGTATCCTTCAGCACGTAGCCGGCAGCGCCCACCTCGAGGCATTGCACAAGGTAATCCTCGTCCTCATACATAGTGAGAAACAGGACTTTGGTTTCGGGCCGGGTCTTGCGGATGTGGCGCGCCGCTTCGAACGACGACAAACCGGGCATGCCAATGTCCATCAGCACGACGTCCGGACGCAGTTCGCGGGCTTTTTCAACGGCATCGCCGGCATCGGGTGATTCGCCCACCACCTCAAAATCGCTTTCGCTTTCGAGAAGGCGCCGGACTCCCTGGCGGAACAGCGTGTGGTCATCGACGAGGAGACATCTGATTTTCGGCATTTCCTGAACTCCTAACTGTTGGTGCCTGTACTGATGACTGGCCTTGCACCCTCGGCGTTCAAATCACCGCCTGGGGTAGATGTAAGGCGCAAATTGGTTGATGGCTGTGAGAACGGCGAACCATTGCCAGGAACAGGGACACTAACCAGAATCTTGGTCCCCTTTCCCTTCCGCGACTCCACTCGTAAGGTTCCACCCAACGTGCTGATACGCTCCCGCATTCCAGCCAACCCAAAGGTGGGACGCTGCGAATTGGGAACATTGACGATGCCCATACCATCGTCTTCGATGCGAAGGCGCAAATGGTTATCCGCGCGATGCATCTCAATGGTGACAACATGGGCATTGGAATGCTTGGCGACATTGTGCAAAGACTCCTGCACGACCCGGTAGATGGCCGTTTCCACTTCCGGTGCCACCCGGCCGACATCGTCCGAGACCGCGACCCGGGCGTTGATGCCTGAGCTTTTCGACAGGTCCTTGGCTTCCTTGCGAATGGCGGCAATGAGCCCCAACTCCTGCAACACCAGCGGCGAGAGACGGCCGATGATGCGCCTGATGCCCTCGATGGTGCGATCGACGACTTCCAGCAGCTCCTGAATTTTCGCCTTGGCCGTGCGCGTGGTGACGGCTTTGTCGAGCATGCTGAGATACAACCGAATGACCATGAGAGCCTGGCCGGTTTCATCGTGCAGCTCGCGGCTGATGTGCTTGCGCTCTTCCTCCTGCACTTTCAGTAGATGGCCTGAAAGCTCGGCAATCCGCATCTCCCGCTCACGCAGAGCGTCGGTCATCTCGGCGCGATTAATAGCAAGCGCCGAACGGTCGGCAATGGCCCTCAGCAACTCCCGTTCGGTCGGCAGCCAAACATAAGGCCGTGCGAAGCCGATCATCAAGACGCCAATGACTCTGTCACCTTCCTTCAGCGGCGCACCCCAGAGCGACTGTGAGTTGCCGCGCAGCAGCGGATTCAGTATTCCGTGCGATTGAGAGATATCGGGCAGCATGTCGGGCTCGCCGGTTTCGGCGATGTGTCCGGAAAAGCCCTGTCCGACTTCCACGGTGAGGGTGCTCAAATCGCCTTCGAGCCCAACCGCCGCCTTGATGCGAAGGCATTGAGTGCCTGGATCGAGCAGCAGAATGAGTCCGGTACTGGCGTTGAAAATGCGCGTGGTGATGCCGAGCACGCGTTCCAGCAAGGCGGACAGATTGCGCGCCGACAGCTCGGCGTCCAAGACCTCCAGTAGCGCATTGCCGGCATTGCGCTGGGTGTCGAAGTAGGCTCCCGAAACAGCCACGAAAATCGCCGACGAAAGCGTGTCCAGTGCGGCAAGAATTGCGTACTGGCGCTCGGCAAAGGCTCTCCGATCGGCGAACGCATTCCGTATGTGGGGCTCGCAAAGTTCGTGGTAGAGCTCCAGCGAGCGGGCAACCGCGCGGGTATCAATCTGTAGTTTCGCCAGCCGCGTTCCGAAGTAATTCAGGTTCTCAAAGAACGCACCAAAATCGGATTGGGAAAACAAGGCGAACCCGGTTGCGAGGTTCAAACGCTCCAAGGCTGCCATGGCGCGTCCTTCAAACTCGAACTCGGCGAACATCTGCTTGCGCCAGGCGGCTGTAATTTCCGAGAAGTGCGGCTGCAAGGCTGTAGTCGCATCTAGGATTAAAGCCCGAACGCTCTCTTTGATGGGCAGCAGAGCCGACAACCGTTCACCCCTTAGGCAAAGGAAGCCTCAGTACTTCCTTAGTTTACGGGCGCAGCCATTCACTGATTCGTCACCCGTTAAATCACTTAGACACTTAATTCTACAGTGTTCCAGCCCAAACATGACAAGTTTGATACATAAAATCCGTGTAACACTTTGTTACCCCAGCGAAGTGCGCCCATCCCAGAGATAATTGCTTCAGATTAAACAAGATAATTACGGCAAGAATGGGTGTGATTCAGGAGCTGCAGCGCCGGGTGGACTGCCCGATTGCGTCCTGGAACACTCCGCTCGCGAGGCCAAAGGGGCCATCGGCTACAATCCTTATATGCTTAAGTTTTCGACTGCCGGCGAGTCACATGGAGAGGCGCTGATTGCCATGCTCTCGGGCCTGCCGGCTGGAGTGGCTGTCCATCAGGCATTTGTCGATCGCGACCTCTGGCGGCGCCAGCAGGGCTACGGACGCGGCGGACGCATGAAACTGGAACGCGATGCGGCGCGCTTCCTTTCGGGAGTGCGGCACGGAAGAACCATCGGGTCGCCGGTCTCAATCCTGCTGGAAAACCGCGACTGGAAGAACTGGCAGGAAGCGCTGCCGGTTGAGCCCGGAGATCCGCAGAAGCACCGGCGGGTGGAATCGCCAAGGCCGGGACATGCCGATCTGGCGGGCGCTCTGAAATTCAATTTTCCCGACGCGCGCTACGTGCTCGAGCGGGCATCGGCCCGGGAAACGGCGGCGCGGGTTGCAGCCGGCGCGGTTGCCAAACTGTTTCTGCGGGAACTTGGGATGGAAATCCTCAGCCACGTGATACAGATCGGCGCGGAGCGGTTGATGCGAAGCGTCGAATGGGAAGAGATCGTCTCCGTCTGCGCCAAGGACGAGGTGTTGCTGAATTGTGTCGATGCCGAAGCGGAAGAACGCATGAAGCAGCAGGTCGACCAAGTTCTGCGCACGGGCGATACGGTCGGCGGAGTCTTTGAAGTGGTGGCGCGCGGAGTGCCCCCTGGCCTCGGCACCATGGCCAACTGGGACGAGCGGCTCGACACGCGTTTAGGCGCGGCAGTCATGTCGCTGCAGGCCGTCAAGGCCGTGGAGATCGGCGATGGCGTGCTGGCAGCTTCTTTGCCTGGTTCTGCCATTCATGATGAAATAGGCTACGACCAAGCGGCGGGCGGCTTTACGAACTTCACTCGCACTTCGAACCACGCTGGAGGACTTGAAGGCGGCATTACCAACGGCTGCGACGTGGTGGTGCGCGGCTATCTTAAGCCGATCTCGACCTTGCGGCGCCCGCTCGGCTCGGTGGATTTTGCCACCCGCGAGCCGGTCAAGGCCGCCTACGAGCGCTCCGACGTTTGTGTAGTGCCGGCGGCTGGGGTGGCGGCGGAAGCCATGGTGGCGCTTATACTCGCGGGTTCGGCCTTGGAGAAGTTCGGCGGAGACTCGATGCTGGAAACGCGGCGGAACTTCGATTCCTACTGCGCGCAGCTGAGGAACTATTAAGCAAATGAATTCCTTGCGCCGTTCGGCAACGATATTCGTGGCACGGTGCGCGCGATTGCGAGACTATTGAACAGTTTCGAGGTTGATATACCCGGTGCCAGTACCGCTAGGCTTTACCGGGGATACCTGCCGCGAATCTTGGCGACGGAATGACTAAGCGAATGATCTACAGCATCGTTAAATATGGCAATCCCGTCCTGGAAACTCCGGCCAAGCCGGTAACCGAGTTTGATGACAAACTGAAAACGCTGGTGCAAGACATGTTCGAGTCGATGTATGCCGCTCACGGGGTTGGGCTGGCTGCACCGCAAATCGGCATTTCGCTGCGCCTGGCGGTGATCGACGTCAGCTTCAAGGAAGATCCCGAGGCAAAACTGGTGCTTGCCAATCCGGAGATCGTGAAGACCGAGGGTTCGCAAACGCTGGAAGAAGGCTGTTTGAGCATCCCGGAATTCCGGGAAAAGGTTTCGCGTCCCAATCACGTGACCGTGCGCGCGCAGGACGAAAACGGCGAATGGTACGAGCACACCGGCGAAGAGCTGCTGGCGCGCGCCTTCCTGCACGAGATCGATCACCTCAACGGTAAGCTCTACATTCACCATATCAGCGGTTTGAAGCGCGACTTTATACGCCGTAAGATTCGTAAGCTGCAAAAGGCCGGCGAGTGGTAGGGAGAAAATTTCGAGTTTCAGGTTTCGAGTTTCAGGTTCGCCACAATTGACGCACGGCATACCCGGCGAAGCGATCTGATTTGCTTTCAATGCGCGCGCTTGTCGGGGACCCCGGCTGCGCTCAGGATGACCCCATCGGGGGAACAGTTTTTCAGCAGAACACTCTTTCAGCAGTTGGCCATTTCATACTGAAAGCTTTGCGATCGTGGAACGAATCAGTCCTTTTTGAACATGAAATCTGAAACTCGAATTTGAAACCGTCTTTTTGAACTCGAAACTTGAAACTTGAAACTCGAAGCCGTTCTTTTTGATCCATGGACCTGATCTTCTGCGGCACTCCCGAATTCGCGGTTCCCACGCTGGAAAAACTCGTCTCCGCCGGACACGATGTGCAACTTGTGGTGACGCAGCCGGACCGCCCGCGCGGACGCGGCATGGAGGTCGCGCTCTCGCCCGTCAAGAGGAAGGCGCTCGAATTCGGCCTGCCCATCACGCAGCCGGACAAGATCAAGAACAACCAGGAATTCCGCGCGCAAGTGGAAGCCGTAGCGCCGGAGGCCATCATCGTGGTCGGCTACGGCCGCATCATTCCCGGCTGGATGCTGGAGCTGCCCAAGCATGGCAACATCAACCTGCACGGCTCGCTGTTGCCGAAATATCGCGGCGCGGCGCCCATTCAATGGGCCATTGCCGAAGGTGAAACTGTCACCGGCGTCACTACCATGCTGCTGAATGCCGGGCTGGATACCGGCGACATCCTGTTGCAGGAAGAGTTGGCAATCAAGCCCGACGATACCGCCGTGACCCTTGCGCCGCCGCTGGCCGCCATCGGGGCCGAATTAATGTTGGAGACTCTGCGCGGAGTGGCCGGCGGCACGATCGTTCCGCGGCCGCAAATCGAGCGCGAGGCAACGCTGGCACCGATCCTCACCAGGGAAGATGGCCACATCGATTTCCGCCGGACGGCCGAGCAGATTTTCAATCGCCAGCGTGGATTCCAGCCATGGCCGGGCGCATACACCAGCTTTCGCGGTAGGAACCTGATGCTTTCGGGCCGTCCAATGGCGCGCTCATTGGACAGCGCGCTCGACCCAAGCGTGATTGCCATCGAGGGCGATTCCCTGCTTGCCGGTTGCGCGGAACAGAGCGCGCTCGAAATTCTCGAAGTGCAACCAGAAGGCAAGCGCCGCATGAACGCCCGCGAATTCATCAACGGCTACCGCCCGCGGGCCGGCGAAAGGCTGGGTGAGCCGCCGCGGTGACGGGGTTCATTTCGGATTAGAACCGACAAGGTCCTTCAGTGGTAAAGAAGCCGCTAAAGGACCGCTCTCTGAGGGTGTCATCCTGAGCGAAGCCGGGGTCCCCGACAAGCCCTCTGTTGGCTTGTTGGGGTGGAGGAGCGAAGGATCTGCTGTTTGCGCGTGATGGAAAAAAGCAGATCCTTCGATCGCGCAAAACCGGCGCGACCTCAGGATGACACTCTTACGGTTCTTTCAGCAGCCTGTAAAGTTTTGTCTTGGCCAGTGCACTTTAGCATGCGTTTGCAACCCTGAAAGGAAGTCGAGTGATGCCCATCTCCGCCGCCCGGCTTGCCGCCTTTGAGATTCTTCTGCGGGTGCAGGAACAGGGCGCGTACGCGTCGGAGCTGCTGCATTCCGAGCGGCTCGCCTCGCTCTCGGCCGCCGACCGGGGCCTGTGCACGGAGTTGGTGATGGGCGCGCTACGCTGGCAATCGGCGCTCGATGAAAACATTCGGTCAGTCTCCTCGCAAAGACTGAATCGGATTGACGCGGAAGTACTGGTTGCACTGCGCCTGGGCGCGTACCAACTGCGCTTTCTGGACCGCATCCCCGCGCACGCGGCAGTTAATGAGAGCGTTGAATTGGTGAAGCGGGCGCGTAAGAAGTCGGCTGCACCGTTCGCCAATGCAGTGCTGCGCAAGCTGATTGGCAGCTCCGGCGAGCGGAAGACGGGGGCTGGCCGGGTCCTCAACGCGCAGGTTGGTGCAATTGGCTCGTGGCCCACATCTGCGACAGACGCAGATATGGGACACCCCGGCGTTTGCGAATCACCCGAAGGGCTGGCCGCCGTCTCGGCTCATCCATCATGGCTCGTGGCGCGCTGGACACTCGAGTTCGGCATCGAGCGGGCGCGCCGCATTTGCCAGTTCGATCAGCGAGCTCCGCCAACCGCGCTGCGCATGCCGGCACGTGGGGCAGAAGCCGTTGAGGCTCAACTGCGAGCGGAAGGCATTGAGCTGGCGCCAGGGCGACTAGTGCGATCGGCGCGAGTGGTGCTCTCCGGCGATGTGGCGCACGCGCCCGCGTCCCTGGAGCATCATCTGGCGATTCAGGACGAGGGCTCGCAACTGGTGGCCGCACTGGTTGGCAAGGGCTCGCGCATACTCGACTGCTGCGCTGCGCCGGGAAACAAAACGGTGGCGTTGGCGGAGGCAAATCCACGGGCGTCGATCGTTGCCGTGGAATTGCACCAGCACCGCGCTGAGGCGTTGCGGAGGCGAATCGCGACTCTCGCCGGAGATTTGCCGAGCACACCGCAGGAGGCTGCGAATGATCCCGGCGCGAACAGCCCTATAGAAATTGGCAGCACCGAGG
>JBEKQP010000229.1:0-17084 GCA_049519595.1 Candidatus Korobacteraceae bacterium
CATCACAAGTTACAAACGTCATCTTACGCTGCCTGCGCCTTCAGGTGCTCGCGGAAAGACCGCCTGGCTGTTGCTGCTTTGGTTACTCCTAGGTACACAAAGCAAAAGCAATCAAAAAATAATCAGGGTTGGTACGGGACCCGCGTCCCAGTTCCAACCCTGTTCCCAGGTTCTGTGGTAGATTGCGCAGAGTATCGCTCAAGATGCGTTCTTCAAAAAGTTACGGGGGTCGGGAAAAGCTCGGCACAGGGGCCTGTCCCGGGGTAATCTCCGCAGGCCGCTACTTACCCGACGTGACCAGCGAATGTGTAATTGCGTGCACCGAGAGCGCAATACGATTCTGTACGCCCACCTTGCGCATCAGTTTCGCCACGTGTGCCTTGACAGTGCGCTCTTCGATGCCGAGAACGGCCCCGATTTCTTTGTTCGAGCGTCCCACGACAAGCAACTCCAACACTTCCTTTTCGCGATCGGTGAAGATGACACGGCCGGCAGGAAAAATTCTTCCCGGCGAGGAGGTCACGCGTTCAATAAACATCGACAATACGCGGCGCGGCGCCCAAACCGAGCCTTGGTGCACGATGCGGATCGCTTGCGTGAATTCCGTTGGCGATGCGGACTCGTCAACATAGCCTTTAGCTCCAGCCGCGAGTGCTTTCAGAATGGTCTCATCGTCAGCGTTCATTCCTGTTACCAGGATTCGCAGATCGGGCCGCGAGGCTTTGAGTCCTGCCATTAAGTCGAACAGGTTCTGCGTGCCCCGGCTGCCGAGAAGGATCAGGTCGACATCGCTCCGCGTGGCGATCTCCGCGGCAGTGACGGCATGGAGCTCCAGATCAGACTCGGAATCGAGTAACGCCCGGAAGCCGATGAACCGTAGTGGATCGCTTTCGACAACCGCGATGCGGATAGAGGGCTTTTTGGAAGCTGAAGATTTCATAATCCGTTCCTGAGTCACTGCCTTAGCATACCCACTTCCCAGGCTATTTTAAAGCCATGGATACGTTAGTATTACTCTTCAAGGGCACTGTACTACAGGTCATGGTATTTGTATCAAAACGTCATAGTGACAAAGGAGCTTCCATGAATCTGCTGGGGTCCCCAACCCGTGCCGTAGTTGCACATATCGGGGTGGGACGGAAGGCGTGTTCTGTCTTCACGGTCTTGTTGCTCAGCATTCTGCTGTCTGCGCAGCAGGCATATCAACCAAAATTTCGCGGCGATCCGGCGCGCTCCGAGTCTGAGGCCGCGGCGCTTGGCTATACCAGGGTTTTGAGAGGTGCGGAAGGGGCCTACAAGAAAAAGCATGGCGAGTACGCGTCCAGCCTGCAGGCGCTGGTTGGCCAGGTTTCGTTCACAAAGCGAATGATCAACCCTGACCGTGGCGACTACAAAGCGCGCTTCAAAGGTACTCGCGAAGGGTTTTCGTTGTGGATGGATGCCAAACCGCAGCCTGGCCCGCAGCATCGCTCTTTTTTTACTGACGAACGCGGCGCCATTCGCGCCGAAGAGGACAAGGCTGCGGGACCGGAGTCTCCGATCGCGAAGCCCTGAGCTATCGTTTCATCGCGGCGGTGAAATCCTCAGAGCGGCGTTGGTGTACGTGCGGGAGACGCGTGCTATCGGGGTCCAAAGTGCCCCGCCGAAAGGCGGTAGTTCTAATATTAGCCAAACACGCTGCTGGAAAACTGTTTTCTGCGGGTGTCATCCTGAGCGGAAGCGAAGGATCTGCGGTCTGCGCGTGCTGAAAGCAAAGCAGATCCCAAGCGCAAAATCGACGCGACCTCAGGATGACACTGATGTGAGTTTTTCAGCAGCCTGCTAGGGTATTCTGCCCCCCATAAATAGGTTTTCACTCCCATTTCAACCGGGAAGCGATGCAGGCAGACTCATTCAACCAGATGTATTGAACCAGCGAACTCGCTCGCATGACAAAAAATTCCTGGGGGAAATGATGCGAGAGAGGGAAGCGGGTCAAATGGGCAGCGGGGCACACAGATCAAACCTGATCCGGTGCTCCGCGTACCCATGGTCTAACGTATTTAAGAGGGTCCATCGATTGTGAGATATAGCTGCACCAGGAACTTTGCCCTTGCAGTGTCTTTGATGCTATGTCTCTGCCTTTCTGCATTCGCCCTTCAAAGCGCTTCCGAACTGAGCGAACTCATGTCCGCGCGCGAATCAGGTCTGCTGACTGATTGGCGCATCGTAGGTCCCTTCGGGCTCCATCCGCTTATCGATTTCGACCGCCGATGGGCGCCGGAACGTGACTACATCGGGAAGGCCAGCTACGGTTCGCGCAAGGTTGATTTCTTTCAGTTTGCCGATGGGCAGGTGAAGCTGCCGCCTGATCATCTCACCGGCCACGGCGTCTTCTACGCTTCCTCGCAGGTGTATCTTCGTTCCACAGGTGACTGGCGCCTCTTTCTGGAGTCCGGTGGAACGCTTGCGGTGTTCATCGACGGCAAAAAGGTGTTCACGCGCGACGACCGTAGTGCTCCCCAGCCAACAAGCCTGCGAAGCAACATGACACTATCACGCGGCGATCACCGCGTAATGGTCAAATTTCTCAATGGTGCAGTGCCTTTTCGACTGGCGATCATGGCTCCCACCGGCGGCCTGAGGCTTCATCCGAACATTCCGAGCATTCACGCAGAAGACTCGGGGTACGCCTCTGCCGCGCTGCATTACCCGGATGGCGATTCCGCGGCGGCCGCTCAGGCTCCGTTCATCGCGTCGAGTAGCGGCCAGGTTCGTCACTCCAAGCCGTCACGCCGCGCCGTTCCACTTCTTCGGCAAAGCGTTCGCTCAACCTCGAGAGCACTGAAAATATCTGGGTAGCGCGATTCACGTACTCAGGTGCATTCTCCCAGATGGCCTCGAATTTTTCGGGGTATTCGGAGGCCAACACCGCAGTCCCCCCAGCTATGAAGGCAATGCCCAGGGGCCGACGGCCAGTAATCGCCAGCAGGGTTCCCGCCCCAATGGATCCGAAGACCAGCGCCTTCTTCCAGTTTTGCATGTCTTCCTCCACGACAGAGCTTACACTATGCCAAATTTGCCAAATCGAATACCGCGGCCAAGTAAGTATTAGATCGGTCCGGTACGGCTCCTGTTGTATTCGCCGCGACTTCCGGCGGGGTGCTGTGGTCCCAGCCTCGCACAACATCAAGGCATATGTTATAAACTACTTCCAAGCGCGCCCGTAGCTCAGCTGGATAGAGCGTTCGCCTCCGGAGCGAAAGGTCGTAGGTTCGAATCCTACCGGGCGTACCAGTTTTCTTCTCTCCACGCTGACGGAAGCCAAGACTTTGGATGAGAAACAGAAACCCCCAGCCCGAAAGCTGGGGGTTCTTGTTGGTGAATTAAGTCCAAGGACGCCTGCGAGTCAATTTGACTCAAATCGCGAGAAAATCGAGCCCAACGACAAGTCCACTCTGATCCAGTGGGATTCGGGTGCGCAAGTTACATAGGTAATACCTCCACTTTCAGGGAGTTGTTTTCCGAAGGCGGGCGAGCTGAATGTGCGCTGCTGGTGAGTTCACGGAAATCTGTTGACGTGCCGCTGGAATATGGAGATACCATTTCAAGATGTGCAGTCGGAAATCCGTTCAGAGCGGGGATCGCGAGCTAGTGCAGATCGTTGATGCCGCACTTGAGGACTCTGTCCGCAGGAGCGGATCGTGGTTGGCGTGCCGTCCCGGCTGTACGCAGTGCTGTATCGGAGTTTTCGCGATCAGCCAGCTCGATGCCTTTCGCCTGCGCGAAGGTCTGGCCGAACTTGAGCAGCGTGATCCCGAGCGCGCGCAGAGAGTGCGCCAACGCTCCCAGGCTGCTGTGCGCCGTCTCCAGGTTGATTTTCCCGGGGACGCGTCCACGGGTGTGATTGCCGAGGACACGGATGAGTTTGATGAGTTTGCCAACGATGAGCCCTGTCCAGTGCTGGACCCCGAAACCGGCAGGTGCGAACTGTACGCGTCGCGTCCTATGACATGCAGGGTTTTCGGTCCGCCTGTACGCTCCGAAGGCGGGCTCGGCGTTTGCGAGTTGTGCTTCCAGGGCGCAACCCCCCAGCAAATTGCCGCCTGCGAACTCCACGCCGTTACAGATCAGTTGGAGACAAAACTCCTTAAGCGCTTGGAGCGCACCACCGGAAAGCGTGGTAATACGATTGTCGCCTTCGCGCTTGGGCGCTGATCTTTATGAATCGCTTCGCCATTAGCTATCTGTGGGTTGAACGATTGTGGGGTGCCGCACTCCCCGCCAGACCCCCAGTCATGCGACCGCCGTATTTGCTCAAAGATTCGCTGATCGCAGCGGCGATTATCGTCCTTGGCATTCTTCTGGCTGGTGATGCGGCAATCCTGACTATTGAGCCGCAGCTTCTTTCTGTTCCACCTTCCTGAAGTCTCCACTGATGGAACTCTGGCCCCACCAGACAGCGTAATTCTTACGAAAATTCATTCTTACCTGATGTTTTTTTCCATAATGAAGCACCATGAACATTTTCTTCATATCCAGGGTGCCCGCAGCAGGCAGACATCCCGCTTTATCATTCCGGACGGGCCTTTTCGCCTTCGCCAATTCCCAGCAGTAGAAAGCGCTAACTTTAACTGGTACGCTTTCGGCTCCGATCGAGGTCACCTCGACCGAAAATCCCCTTCTAAAATCATTGTGCCCTACCCAAACGCCGGCCCATTTCCCCAACAAGTCGGGGGGTTCTGTTGCTCGAAGTTCTGTTGGGATCAAAACGGAAGCAAACACCAAAATAAGTACCACATGTTTCAAAGTGGTTATCTCTTTCGGCCGGTTTTCGACCAAATTCTCTTTTGCGTGGGGCCGCACGCTTATGCTGCTCGCTTGCTTTCTTTCGTGGGTTGCGGGCGAACGTTACCCCCTTCCACGGAGATTCTTGCCACGGAAGTTTCCAGCAGCAACATGGCGGAGGCGCGATTCCAGTTATTTGTGACGCGGACGATGCTCGAAAACTCCTCTTCAGTCATGCCATCCTGCCGCAGGGATGCTGATGACAGCTCCACCGGACCCGGCAGCGCGAGCGCCAACTCGATCGAGTGCGCCATCAACTGGTGTTCGCAGGCGGCAAGGATCGGCGATTCGGTCATCTGCTTCCAGAGCTGCCAGTGCTGATTGAGAAAGGCGGGCCAGGCAGCCAGGGCGCGAAGCTCCATCGGCGCAACGCCAAGGCCATACTCTCGTCGGATCTCGTCGAGAACCTTTCTTGTATCCGAAGCCACGGCTTCTTCTTCGATCAGCGTGGGCGCAAAGCTGAATGACTGCGGGGAGCCTTCTTCGCGGGAAATGAGCGGCTGACCGATAGGATTGTCGAAAGCCTCGGCCGCCAGTGATAGCAATAACAGCAACGCTCCGTCCTGATAGTGAAACAGTTCCAATGTGGCGGCAAGTTCCGCCGCCGGCGCAAGACCCAGGCTATCCGAAACCGCGGGGATCTCGAAATAATTGTGCATGCGGGTATACGCATCGGCTCGCAGCCGCTGTGCGGCGGTCATGAATGCGCGGGTGCTCACGACGGGCTTCGCGGTCTCCCAGAACTGCCGCAGAAACGGTCCGCTGGCGGCGCACATTTGAAAAAACAAGGGGACTTGTGGGAGGCTTAAGGTGGACTTGATATCGTTGTACACTTCACCGATGCTCTCGTTCGCCTCGGACTCGCGAACAATGTGCATACGGCTAGGCCGTCTCCAAGTCATGGTTTGTTCGATGACAAATAACGGCCGCAGAGATGTAAGTCCGAGTTATTCCGGAAGCTCTTTTTGCTGTAATTCGGTCACGGTTTTTGGCTCCAGGTGCGAGGCCTATATTCATCATCCCTTAATCATCGGAAATCTTTGCGGCGGGACGATCAATGCGTGATTTTGAAGTCTTGTTCGATCATGGTGAGCGTGCGGAGCTTCCTGACCCGGTTTATGCCGCCTACGGCGAACTAGGGTTTCCGCCGCCTCCGCCGGATCGTCCCTGGATTTTCGCCAACTTGGTGCAGACTCTGGACGGAATCGTCTCGCTGCTGGGCACCGAGGCCTCGGGCTCGGATATTTCGCAATCACCTGAAGACCGCTGGCTGATGGATCTGCTGCGCGCGCATGCCGATGCCATATTAATCGGGATGGGTACTCTCCGAACCGAAGCCGGGCTTGGCCGGCCGGGGCCGCGAGGGCCTGTGTTCTGCATCGTCGATCCGGCGATCCGCGAATTGCGGAAGAAATTGCGCCGCGGACCGGAGCGGAATATCTTTCTCACCGGCTCAAGCGACATCCAGCTTGACCGTTATGCTGCCTTCGATGGCAAGAGAGCCGAACCCTTTCTGCTTACCACGTCCAGCGCCGCCGAAAAACTCGCTCTGCAATTGCGAATGCGGCCGCTGGTGCGCGTGATAGTCTGCGGAGAAGGTCAGCGCGTCGATTTGAAGCAAGCAATGCGCCTGCTGCGGCACCAGTTCGGCATCCGTTATTTGCTTTGTGAGAGCGGACCTGCTTTGTACTCGAACCTGCTCGAACTGAATCTGATGGACGAGAAGTTCTTGACGGTTTCGCCGATCGAAGTGGGATTGCACGTGCCGCAGACGGAAGATTCCGGGGCTCCCTTGGCGATCCGGCCCACCGCCTTTGCCGACGGAGGACTCTCAAAAGAGAACGCTGTGCACTGGGAGTGGCTGAGTTGCCGCAAAGTTGGGGACCATCAGTTTCACAGGTTCCGGCGTAGAAGGTAGAAGAGAGAGACGTTGAACACCACACTAATCCATCGAGGTGAGGTGCGCATACCGCACGGGAGACGGCTGCTTTCCAGTCTGAGGCAGTTGAGGCGGATTCACAAGAGTGCATGGTTGCTGGTCTTGAGCTCCGCGATCTTGCAGGTTCTCGTCTTCCCGAAACCCGGACTTTATTACCTGAGTTGGGTCTGTCTGGCTCCGCTGATCTACGCCGTATTACGGGCACGCCAAGCCGACGCGACGGAGCTGCTTGTCGACGGAACATTTTCCTATCTTGCGCCCGCGTCTGCCGGGCAGGCGTTTTTTTTGGGCTGGGCCTGCGGGACCGTTGTTTATTTTGGTAGCTGTTATTGGGTTTTTTCCGTGATGCATGATTACGGAGGCCTTGGCGAAGTAGTCTCCGTCGTGTTGCTGCTGCTGTTTTCCATGTATATCGGGCTGCACCAAGCGGTTTTCGCCGCGCTGGTTGCCTGGGCCGCGCGCTCTCGTGCCGGTTATAGCCGCCGAGCCCTGTTTCTGACCCCTTTTCTGTGGGTCGCGGTCGAACTGCTGAGAACTTATCTGTTCGGTTTCCCGTGGGATCTGCTGGGCACCAGTCAAGTCGCCAACACCGCGCTTTCGCGAATCGCTACCCTGACCGGAGTCTATGGACTGTCGTTTGAAATCGCGCTGGTGAACGCCGCGTTCGCGGCGGCGTTTTTGGTGCGTCCCGCGCGCCGGCGAATCATGCTGGCTGCCACTCTGGCTACAGCCGTTTTCCTGCAGCTCACACAGTACATCGAACTCGACCGGCTTCCGGTTGATAACTATGCGCTTCTGGTGCAGGAAAATGTTCCGATCCACGACGGCTGGCAGGCAGCGATCTCAGCACGATTTTGCCGCCCGGCGCAGCCAAGCCGAATCTGATTGTCTGGCCGGAATCACCGGCCCCGTTTTTCCTGAACGATGATCGCTTCGTCTCGACGATTTCAGGGGTTGCCCGCAGGACAACCGACTTTGTCGTGGCTGGCGGTATCGGTGTGCGCCCGACCTCCGGTGGCGATAACCTGGTGTACAACTCTGCCGCTCTCGTCAGTCCGCAAGGGCAAATCACGAGCCGCTACGACAAGGTGCATCTGGTCCCTTTTGGGGAGTACATTCCTTTGCAGCGGCTGTTGAGCTTCGCACAATCGCTGACTCATGCGGTGGGAACGTTTGCCCGTGGCAACAACCGCTGGCCGCTCGATGCCGGCACGGAAAGACTCGGCGTATTCATCTGTTACGAGTCGGTGTTCCCCGGCGAGGTACGCCAGTTTGCCGATCATGGCGCCCAAGTGTTCGTAAATATCTCCAACGATGGCTGGTTTGGCAGCTCGGGGGCTCCCGAGCAACATCTGAACATGGCCCGCATGCGCGCCATCGAGAACGACCGCTGGCTGCTGCGCGCGACAAATACGGGAATTACTGCTTCTATCGATCCGGTTGGCCGCGTCGTGGCGCAAGCTCCCGGGTGGGTGCGAACCACACTGCTGGCTCCGTATTCTCTGCGCGCCGAGACCACTTTCTACACCCGATACGGCGATTGGTTCCCGTGTCTGTGTGCGATAATTTCTTTGATCGGGTTGCTGTTCCGCAGGCGCTCGGGTGCCCACATGACGCAACCCCAGCCCGTTTAGACCGATCTAGGAGCGATATACATAGCATGCTTGAGGAACTCGAACAGCGATACGCTGCCCTGAAGGGGAAGGTTCACGAGCTTCGGGAGTATCTTTGACCCGCCCAAATTGAAAGGGCAGCTCGCCGACATCGAAAAGTTGGTTGCAGATCCCAAGTTCTGGTCTGATCCTGAAAAATCTCAGAAGGCCATGCGTGAACGTAAACGCCTGGAAGACGCGCTCGCAACCGACAGCGATCTGGCGCGGCGCACCGAGGACATCTCTGCCTACTTCGAACTCGCCCGCGAAGGCGAAAGCGTGGACGAAGAGCTTAGTCGCGAGTTGGCTTCCCTGAATGAGACCGTCGAGCGTCTGGAAACCGAGACGCTGCTTTCGGGCGAGACCGACCACAACAACGCTATCGTTACCATTCATCCCGGCGCCGGCGGCACCGAATCGCAGGACTGGGCCGAGATGCTGATGCGCATGTACCTGCGCTGGTGCGAGCGTCACCACTTCGAGACCGTGCTGAACGATCATCAACCGGGCGAAGAGGCGGGCATCAAGTCCGCGACCTTCAGTGTCGGTGGGGAATTCGCCTACGGTCTGCTCAGCGCCGAGATCGGAGTGCATCGCCTGGTGCGCATCTCGCCATTCGATCAAGCCAAGCGGCGCCACACTTCGTTCGCCAGCGTCTTTGTCTCGCCGGAAATCGACGAGAACATCGAAATCGTGGTTAAACCGGAAGATGTACGGGTTGACACTTACCGCTCGGGCGGCGCCGGCGGCCAGCACGTCAACACTACCGACTCCGCCGTGCGCATCGTCCACATTCCGACGGGCATCGTAGTGAGCTGCCAGAACGAGCGCTCGCAGCACAAGAACCGCGAACGGGGCTTCAAGATTCTGCGCTCCAAGCTGTACGAATACGAACTGGAAAAGAAGCGCGTGACTTCACGGCAGATCGAAGATACCAAGCTCGACATAGACTTCGGCTCGCAGATCCGGTCTTACGTTTTGCAGCCCTATCGCATGGTGAAGGATCATCGCACGAAATTTGAGGTCGGTGATGTCGATCGTGTTCTCGACGGCGACATCGAGGGATTCATCCGCGCCTACCTGCTCATGAAGCGCGCCGAATAGAAGGTGTAAATGCCGCAACCGGCTTCGCGTTTTACCGCAGACGCCGTTATTGCCTCGGGCCCGGCCCAGGCGCGTGCCGCTGCATTGCGCAGGACGCGCCGCCTGGAGCTTCTTACGCTGGCGTGGAATTCACTCGAAGCCGTGGTTTCGTTGTTGGAGCTGAGGAAAAGTGACGAAAAGCGAACTAAAAAATCCGCTTTCGACGAAATTCGACCGGGCGCTTCAACTGGCGCACGATTTGCATCGCCGCCAGCCGCGCAAGAAGTCCGATGTGCCTTACATCGCGCATCTGCTGGCCGTGACCTCCATCGTGCTGGAGAGCGGCGGTGATGAAGACACCGCTATCGCTGCGCTTCTGCATGATGCAGTCGAAGATCAGGGCGGATTACCGACACTAGACAGGATTCGCCGCGAGTTCGGCGAAAGAGTCGCCCGTATCGTCTATGAGTGCACCGATGCCGATGGCGAGCCCAAGCCACCCTGGCGCTTCCGCAAGGAGCAATATCTCCAGGCACTTCCGCACAAGTCGCCCGAGGCCCTGCTGGTTTCCTTTGGCGACAAGATTCACAACTGCCGCTCCATCGTGCGTGACCTTCGTCAGGATGGAGCACCGGTTTGGAACCGCTTCGAGGGCCGTCGGGAGGGTACCCTTTGGTACTATCGGGAACTGCTTGAGAAGTTCCCCAGGGAGCCGTATGCTTCGCTGTACGACGAATTCTCCGCCACTGTGCGGGTTTTGAATGAAGTGGCGGAATCGTGTTGATATGCCGCGACTACTCGACCTCATTCTCGGTTCATCCGCGCCGCCTGCGGTCATGCACAACGCCGCCTGCGGCAAGCTGAATGTCCCTCCGATGGAGCGCCTGGAAATCCTGGTCCATCTCGCATCGCATTCCGAACTGGGCGGGCAGGCGCGGGCGTCATTGCAGTCGTGGGACGAGCAGGAATTGGCAGCCCTCTGCGGTGGCGAGGACATCCCTGCCAGCGTGGCCGAGTTCTTCTTCCGCTCCGGCACGGATCGAACGCCGGTCATTGCCAGCCTGCTGCGGAATCTGGCGATAGCCGAAGCGACGGTAACGCAATTTGCCGAGCGGGCCCATTCCGATGTGATTCCCCTGATCATCTTTGCCGCCCTTGAACGGCGTAACCGGTCGTTGCTGGTTTCGGTCGGAGGCAATCACGAGTCCTTGCGCTTCCGGCACGAGATCGAGGAAGCCCTTCGTGAGATTGAGAAAACTTCGGATGAAGAAGCCGAGGTGCTTGCCCGCTACCAGCAGGAGCACGCCGAAGAAATTGCCGCTCAGCAGCACACGCCTTTCGAGTTGACAGTTGTTTCGTCCGACGAGAAAGACGAGCTTGCCGAGCTGCTTCCATTGGTCCAGAAAACCCCGGCGGCGGCCGCTGTTGACCAGAAGTTGATCAAGGAGGAGCAGCGCGCTCAGCTTTCCACGCTGCAAAAGATTGCCTCTCTCACCGTGACGGAGCGCGTGGCACTGGCCATGCGTGGTTCCCGCGAGGAGCGCATGATCCTGATTCGCGACGGCGTTCGCGTGGTGGCAGTAGCCGTGCTGGAGTCGCCCAAGGTGAGCGAGCAGGAGATGGAGTCGTTTGCCAACATGAAAAACGTGCAGGAAGTTGTGTTGCGCGGCATCGCCCAACGGCGGCGCTTCATGAAGGTTTACGGCGTTGTCAAAGCCCTCGTGGCCAATCCGCGCACCCCGTCCGAAATTGCTTTGCCGCTAATCAAGACGCTGCTGCTGGTCGATTTGAAGAACCTGGTCAAGAACCGCAGCGTCCCGGACATGGTACGGCGCCTCGCGACCAAGTCATTTTTGGAAAAAAGCAAGACCCATAACCGGTGACGCCCGAGAAGCATTCGACTATACAAGGTTTAATCTGGAAGCCGTTTTCCATAAGTGGTGCTTTTGAGGGTGAGTGGCTTCCGGGTTGCGAAAATAGATCAGAGGACTTCATGCCAAACGACACCGACCGTATCACCGAACTATTCAAGCAGGCCAAAACCATAGCCGTTGTCGGGCTCAGCGACAACCCGATGAGAATCAGCAACGACGTTTCCGAGTACATGCAGCACCAGGGATACCGCATCATCCCCGTCAATCCCGCGATTACCGGCGCGCTGGGCGAGAAAGCCTATCGCTCCTTGAGTGACGTTCCCGAGAAGATTGATCTGGTCAACGTCTTCCGTCGCTCCATTTTTGTGCCCGAAATCGTCGATGAGGTGATCCGGCTCAAACTGCCGGCGCTCTGGTTGCAGGAAGGTGTCATTCACGAAGAAGCGGCCGAAAGAGCGCGCCAAGCGGGGATCTTCGTGGTGATGGACCGCTGCATTCTGAAGGAGTACAGGGCGCGGAAGCCGTAGGGCTATCCCTCGCAATCTTCATGACGGCGATTGGTGGCCCACATTTGCGCAGCCGCAGGCGAAGCTAATGTGGTTTGCCGGGCAGCAGTTCCCGTTTTGGCGAAACGAGTAAGATGGCCCGTTCGCAACAACCGTGTCGCAGCGTAATGCGGCTGAGGAAACCATGCGGTCAACACTGGCTTATTCAATGCGCGCACTGGCAGCAGGTATTGTAGCTCTCGTCCTTTCGTTCTCAGTCTTGAATCCAGCGAGCCTCCTGTGCGCTGTCCTGATACGCCGGCACTGGCCAGAAGCTTGGTTCTCTGGATTGATTACCTGGTACGCCTATTTCGTTGCCGTTGGCTTGTCAATCGCCATCGCAGTCGTCGTCGGGCGATATATGTTTAAAGGTCGGCGCGTTTGAACTATCGCGCAAATCCCAAGTTCGTAAAATCCGTTTACGCTAAGTAATTGTTGTGAAATCGCCTTCCCAATACTTTCACTCCTGCCGTTTGCGCCGCGCCGCCTCGCGTTTCTCCCGTAGCATCTGCATGCGCTCCTGAATCCGCTTTTCGACGCCTTCGCCGGTTGGGTGGTAGTAGACGCGGTTTTTCAGATTGTCCGGCAGGCACTGCATATCGGCAACTTTGTCATCCAGGTTGTGCGCGTACTGGTATCCCTCGCCATATCCGAGGTTCTTCATCAGACTGGTGGGAGCGTTGCGCAGGTGTAGCGGCACGGGTTCGGCGACCGTCTGCTCGACGTCGCGCTGCACATTCATGTAAGCCGTGTACAAGGCATTCGACTTCGGCGCCAGCGCCAGGTAAACGGCGGCTTCGGCCAGCGCCAGGTTTCCCTCGGGCATGCCGATAAAATCGACGGCATCGCGGGCGGCCACTGCAAGTTGCAGGGCGTGCGGGTCGGCCAATCCGATATCCTCCACCGCCATTCGCACCAGTCGCCGGACGACGAAGAGCGGATCTTCCCCCGCCTCCAGCATGCGCCCCAGCCAGTACAGGGCGGCATCCGGGTCGCTGTTTCGTACAGACTTGTGCAGCGCGGAGATGAGGTTGTAGTGCTCCTCGCCGCCCTTGTCCGCTGGCGCCGCCGTTGGCTTCCACCGCAAGAGTTGCGGCCACGTCCAGGGCGTTGTAGGCGCTCCGGGCATCACCGCTGGAATAAGCGGCGATGCGCTCCAGTCCGGCCGGCTCCGCCGTCAGCCGCAGAAGTCCAAGTCCGCGTTCGTCGTCTTCCAGTGCGCGCCGCATCAGCGCCATGAGCTGCTCTTCGGTGAGCGGATTCAGAACATAGACACGGCAACGGGAGAGCAGGGCCGAGATGATTTCGAAAGAAGGGTTCTCGGTGGTTGCCCCAATCAGCCGGATGTTTCCTCTTTCCACGTGCGGCAGAAAAGCGTCCTGCTGAGCCTTGTTAAAGCGGTGAATTTCGTCGATGAAGACGATTGTCCGTGTGCCGAAATTGCGTGCCTTTTCGGCATCGGCCATCACCTGCTTGATTTCCTTGATCCCCGTCAGTACCGCCGAAAACTCGACGAACTCCGCCTGGGTACGATGAGCGATGATCTGCGCCAGCGTTGTTTTGCCTACACCCGGCGGACCCCAAAAAAGAATCGAACCCGTATCGTCCCGTTCGATCTGCACGCGCAATGGCTTGCCCGGTCCGAGGATGTGTTCCTGACCGGCAAACTCGTCCAAGTCGCGTGGCCGCATGCGATCGGCCAGTGGTCGCGTCCGGTCAACCGGTTCTTTCGGGTTCGGAATGGCTCGAAAAAGACTCATACGTCCTGAATCAGTCCGGCAGTCCGGCGTTGCCTAGCTGCTTCGTACAAGATGATGGAGGCCGCAATGCCCGCGTTCAGTGACTCCACTCGCTCCGAGTGGGGAATCGCAATGACCTCGTCGGTTTCGGCGATCAGTTCCTTGGAGACGCCCGCGCCTTCGCTGCCAACGAAGATGGCGCAAGCCCCCGTCAGGTCGGCCTCGTCCAACGGAATTCCTTTATGGGAAGACGTGGCCAGAATTCTCGCTCCTTGCTCGCGAAGCTTTCGAATCGCCTCCGCCGACTCCATTTTCACCACCGGCAATCGGAACAGCGACCCGGCCGAAGCGCGGATGACCTTCGGATTGATGGCGTGGACCGTTCCCTCGGTGGTCAGAATTCCGGATGCGCCCATTGCCTCGGCGGAACGGATGATGGTGCCGAGATTTCCGGGATCCTGCACTCCGGCGGCTCCCAGGATGAGCGGATTGTTCCCCAGAAGGTCGGCAAAGGCAAAGGGTTTAAGCTTCACCAGGGCAGCCACTCCCTGCGGAGTCTCGGTGGCGACAGCGCTTCGGAAAACCGCATCCGGCAGCATCAGGACGTCGGCGTGCGTGCTGATCTGCGGCAGCAGCCGGTTGGCGCGTTCCCGGGCCGATTGGCTGAAAAAAACGGCTTTGACGCGCAGCCCGCTGCGCAGCGCCTCCTCCAGCAGACGCACTCCTTCGATGGCACAATAACCGTCTTCGGTGAGTGCGGCTTGGGCAAAGCTGTGCCGAAGCTCCTTGACGAGTACGTTCTCTTTGCTGCTAACCTGTCTCAGGCGGTCTGTTAAGTCGTTCATGGGTAAGGGGTGGCGCGAATCTCGCTCCAGCTAGTGCCGACTTTCACATCATACGCCGGAGGCCCTGGCGGCGCTGCGGGCCCGGCAGGTACCGGGGAAGCGGTCACCGGAGCGTTCCGGACCCGGGAAGTGGTTGCAAGCTGCTTGCGGCTGAGTGTGCAATATGCTACTGTTCGCTCGCTTGGCAGGCGTCGGACGAGTCCGGATTGGCCGCATAAGGAGTTTCCGTCACGCCATGCAAGTGCTTTATGATGATTATCGCGGTTTCCGGCTCGCAAGGAGTTTGTTTTTCAGACGCGAGTTTACGTTTTTCAATAGCTTGGCGGGGTCCCCAGCAGCCGTATCTGGCCTGCTGGGGTGCTAGTTCATCGCACGCAAAGGAAGAGCACGGGTGCATCCCGAAATTCTGAAGATCAACGCTCACGAACCCGAGCCGTCGCTGGTTACTTATGCGGCGGAGCATATACGGCAGGGGCAGGTTTTAGGCATGCCCACCGACACGTTTTACGGATTGGCTGCCGATCCGTTCAACCTCCGCGCAGTTGACCGCATTTATGAGATCAAGTCCCGCAACCGCCATAAGCCGCTTTCGCTGTTGATCGAGAGCGTAGAACAAGCCGAGTACCTCGCAAAACCTCTCCCGGACGAGTTTTATCTCCTGGCTGAGAAATTCTGGCCTGGGCCTCTGACGCTGGTCGTCCCCGCGTCTGCAACGCTCCCGCTCAAGGTCACGGCCAATACCGGCAACATTGCGGTTCGCGTTCCCGCGTCGGAGATTGCGATCGCCGTCATTCGTGCCGCTGGCGTTCCCGTCACCGCGACCTCGGCCAATTTGCATGGCGCGCCGGAATGTACCAATGCCGAAGCCGTGAGATTGCAATTCGAAAAAGCGCTTCCGATCATTGTCGACGGTGGCCCATCTCCTTTATCAACCCTGTCGACGATCGTCGGCTTGTTCAACTCCGGGCGCCGTTGGCGGCTCATGCGCGAAGGAGCCATCCCGGCGCAGAAGATTGAGGAGATCCTCGGGGACCAATGAGCGCGGAGGGGACTCTCCGGACGGTACCGCACTCTCATGAGCCGAGAGGTACCTCCGGTCGCTGGAGAGTGCGGGTCGTTTGGATCCTCCTCGGCGTCATTGCCGGTTACTATCTGTTCATCTGTTTTGGAATCGCCTGGCAGTCTCGCCGTGATGAGGCTCAACCGGCCGACGCCATCATTGTCTTTGGCGCGGCGGAATATTCGGGACACCCCTCGCCGGTCTTTCGAGCCAGGCTCGATCACGCAATCACGCTCTATAGCCGGGGGATGGCTCCGTATCTGATCATCACGGGCGGGGCAGGACGCGATCCGCAGTTCAGCGAGGGTGGTGTCGGCCGCGATTACCTTGCGACCCGAGGCATTAGCGATCGTCATCTGATTGCCGAAACTCAGGGGGAAAACACCGCCGAATCCGCCGAGCGCGTCGCCGTCATCATGCGCGCCAACGACATGCGTACCTGCGTTGTCGTCAGCGACCCCTATCATCTTTACCGAATCAAGAAGCTGATGCAGCGGCAGGGAATTACGACCTATGCTTCGCCGCGTCCGTTCGCCTCTCGCGGCCTGTGGTTCAGCGTTGGACGCGTCATGCGTGAGGCATTCAGCTATTTGACCCAGCGAGTGCGCCCGACTTGAGCCCGCCTGAGAATCTCCGCATCGTATCGCACAGATCTCCTGTTTGGCGGAAACGGCACGGGCATTTACCATCAGACTGCTGATCTAATACCAAAGACATGGGAGTCGACGAATGGCTTTTTCACCCGGAACCGAGGCGCCTCAATCGGGCATTTATTGGTGCAGTGTCTGCAAGACCCCTGTGCAGTTCAAGGCTGGTGAGCAACTTCCCACCTGCAAGAACCTGTGCGGCCGCGGTCGATGGGAGTTCGTAAGGGCAGAAGACGCCGGCGAACAGAAGTAATCTACTCACAGAACACTCGCAGATGAGAAGCGCGAAGAAGTGGCCTTGGCTCAAAATCATCGGATGCGTGGTGATTCTATTGGGATTCATTCCAGTAGCGCGCCTCTACTGGCACGAGAGATCCCATTCCGGGCCGCCGCTTTCTTTTCCGCTGACACTGACACGCGGAGAGTACGCGTCACCCTCCTTCACCACGGATACGAAGTGGAGTTATTTCCTGGTCTTGGAGTTCGGTCACCTGCCACGCACATTCGAGAATCTTTGTCAGATCGGGTACTACGAAGAGTGCCTGGGAATTGAACCTGTCACTTTCGACTGGTCGTTTGTTGATGACAAAGGAACCATGCTCCAACAGGGTCGGTACAAGACCCACGGCCAGCGACTGATTTGGCTGGCAACCGGACATGAAGAAATTTGGCGGGTTGTGATTGGGGACGTCGATCAGTATACAAAAGGGCAGCGAAGACTGGTTCTGAGGGTTCTGCACGACACGCCAGAGCTCGATGCATTTGAACCGAAACTTAAGGCTTAGATACTCGATTTCGTCTGCGGAAGGAGTTGGTCTTGAATCCTTCTTTGCCGTTATGTGGGCCTTTTGGGTCGGCGCCATTGGCTTGGTC
>JBEKQP010000230.1:0-7567 GCA_049519595.1 Candidatus Korobacteraceae bacterium
ACGAGCCCGACTTGCGGAAGAGCTTGACGGTGTGTGCCGCGCGCCGGCACTCAACCACCTCGGCCTGCGTGATCGGAAATCCCACCTGGCCATCGATGCTCAGAAACCCTTCCTCGTCCTTGCTGAGTTGAATTCGGATCGTGACCTTGTCGCTCAGCACCAACGGCCGGTGCGTAAGCGAGTGTGGAGACACCGGCGTAATCACAAATGCTTCCGTCGAAGGCACCACGACCGGTCCCCCTGCGGCCAGCGAATATGCTGTTGAACCCGTGGGCGTAGCCACAATCAGCCCGTCGGCACGACAGGCGTAAACCAGCGAGTCGTCCAGGTGCAGATCAAAACGAATCAGACGTGCCAGGGCGGTCTTGCCGACGACCACGTCGTTGAGCGCGTAGTAGCGCTCCATAATCTCTCCGCCCCGGCGCAACACAGCTTCCAGCACCGAGCGGGCTTCTATCGGACAGGTGCCCGCGTCTACTGCCGCCAAGGTCTCAAACAGCGAGGGCAGTGGAACCTCGGTCAGAAATCCCAGCGAACCGAGATTGATTGCCAGTATCGGAATGCCCTGCCGCGCCACCGCGCGCGCCGCCGACAGCA
This sequence comes from Candidatus Korobacteraceae bacterium, assembly GCA_049519595.1. Lineage (GTDB taxonomy): Bacteria > Acidobacteriota > Terriglobia > Terriglobales > Acidobacteriaceae > CAWBRT01. The sequence continues at coordinate 598 of JBEKQP010000230.1, forward strand.
ATGTCCCATCCCCCCCCAGTACGATGGCGAACGATGGATTTTCCCAGCCCAGCTCGTACCGGGGAAAAACGTTCTGCGCTACCCCGTAAGCCGCGGTCTGCTGATCCATCACCACCCGATAGTCTCGCTTCGTGAGCCAATCGATCAGCTCGGGGACAACAGCATAAAGTTCGTTCTTAGCTGGCTTGCAGATGATGGCTGCGCTTTTCATGGATATGAGGCTACATGGCTCCTTCGACCAGTGAAATTGGCCGCCGCGATTCTTCCCTGCTCTCCGCCGCTTCGCGGAACCCGGGGTGCTCTCAGCAGTTCACAAGTGAAACATGCAGTGTAACAGGAACTCGCGATTGCCTTCCGCACCAAAAATCGGCGATTCCGTTACTTCAATTCCCGTAGCGCTGAGTTCCGCCGTTGCGCGACGAATTTTTTCGACTGCAAACTGCTGCGCCTTCGGATCGCGTACGATTCCACCCTTGCCGACTTGCTCGCGCCCGGCTTCAAACTGCGGCTTCACCAGAATGACTGCTTCTTGCCGTTCGGCGGCTTTTCCCGCAAACGCGGCCCGCAATACGGCGGGGAGCACGAGTGTAGCAGAGATAAAAGAAACATCCATGGCAATCAAGTCGATGCGCTCCGGCACCTGCGCTTCTTCCAGATAGCGGGCGTTGGTCTTCTCCAACAGGCGCACCCGCTGGTCACCGCGCAAGCGCGTATGGATCTGGCCGTAACCGGTGTCGACTGCTACAACCAATGCCGCGCCGTGCTGCAACAGGCAGTCCGTAAAGCCACCGGTGGAAGCGCCCACATCCATGCAGTTGGCGCCGCCCACGTCAATCTGCCAATAGGCCAACGCATGTTCAAGCTTCAGGCCGCCCCGGCTTACGTATCGAATGCCATCGCCAAGCAATCGGATGACAGCGCTTCCATCGACCGCCGTGCCCGATTTCTCGATCTTTTGTTCGTCCACCAAGACACGTCCTGCCAGTATCAGCGCCTGCGCCCTCTCACGCGACGAAGTCAACCCGCGCTCGACCAGCAATTTATCGATCCTGATTTTGTTCAAAAGAAATTCCTCAAACCAGACCGCTCCCCAAGTAGCACTCTATCCAGTGCAAACCGGAAAAACTAGTAACCTGCGCCCGTTTGGTGGAGCGTTCCCTGAGTTTTTCAATCTATTTCCACAGCTCCGGTGGAAAACCTTTCCCATTTATGGAAACAGAATTGTATTCCCTGTCGTACGTCGGGTGGCAATGTAGAATTGCCGTGCGGCGGAAGCATGACTGATCTCCCTCACCGGCTCACGGTCGTCCAGCCTCCGGAGGCTCATCCTCCGGAGAATGAGACCTCTCTGGTTCCGAATCGGGTTCTGCGTCAGCTGTACGCCACCGTTCAGCGATTCCAGGTTGTCGCGCCCCGTCTCCCACTTTTGTCCGGGTCGCCCCCGGCTGGCGCCATCACTGCGCAGTCTTGCCTGCTGGCCGAGATTACGGCCGCCATTTGCGCCCGTAAACATGACCGGCTGTTCAACACGAGGGCCGCTGCGCGCCTCGCTCAGGGCGAAACTTTCGCCGAACTGCTGAAGACCGCGCCCGCCCCTAGCCTCGCTCCTGACACGCTTCCATCCAGCGTCCGTGATCGCTTCTCGCCCGCTCAGTTCGCCGCGACCCTGGCTTTCTTAAGCAAATTGCGTGGCGAGGAATGCGTCTGCTTCGTGCTGCTCGGAGACCACCCGCTCGACCACGGCTTCCGTCATATTCTGCATGTCTGTGCGGAGTGCCGCCTTCCCGTTCTGTTTTACATCGAGACGCATTTGCATCTCCCGGCGGGCAAACACCCTAGCCCCACCTCCGCTCATGTCGATTCCGGCGTGCCTGTCATCACCACGGATATCCACGACCCTGTTGCTCTCTATCGCGTGACCACCGAGGCCATTCACCACGCCCGCTTCGGGCAAGGTGCTACCGTGATCGAAAGCATCCAGGTAGTTGCCGCCGGCAAAAGAACTCGACCCGTCACTCCCAACGATCCGCTGGACTTCATCAAGAGGTACATGCAGGCTCGTGGCATTTGGGACAATGAATGGGCGGAAGCGCAACATCGGGCCGCCGCCGAAGAGTTGGCATCGGCGCTCGCGGCCGTCACCGGTTAGAGCAGTCTAGCGCGGGTAGTTCTCAAAGCAGCTCCAGCTCCCACATCTGCTCACAGCGACAGATATGGCGCAGCGGTGAACACCTAACTCCTAAACTGCTCTAGTAGGCTGCGGTCCCGTAAGTTCGCAGCATAAGTTTTCAGGATGTCATCCTGAGCGAAGCGAAGGATCTATGCATTCCGAATCAAATACATAGATTCTTCGTTCGCTGTGCTCACTCAGAATGACACTTCAGAAAGTTGTTGCGCGAGCTTCTGGGACGCTGCTCTAGTAGATCGAAATCTGCGGTTTGGGCGGCTTTAACTCTATCGTGAACTCCATCGTTGGCTGCTTTATGTCGTAATCTTCGCCGTAGGTCTGAAGACCATGCGCAATGACCTGTACGCGTAGCTTGCCGTAAGCTATGCCATCCACCGAAGCCTTGCCCTCGTGATCGGTCTTCAGCTGATAGCCGTCATTCCGCTGCCTTCCATTTTTGTCGAACTGGTGCAATACCACGCTGGCATTGCGCACCGGTTTGCCGTCTTCCTGCCTGATGACGACAAAGTGCAGCTCTGCACTCTGCTCCGGGCCCTTCTGTGCGCCATGGACGACGATCGGCGCCAGCAGCAGCACTGCCGCAGCGAGCCAGATCTGGAATGGACGGGAACCCCGACCGCCTGCAACCACGCGTGTCATTCGGCTCTCCCCTGCGCTTCTCCGCGGGCCCCGACAGACCCGTTGTTCAGTCTGTTCGGGTGTGGATAGATTTCCCGAATCGCCGCCATTGTACCGCAGCCCGCCGGCTTCGCAAGCAGCCGTGCCTCCACGATGGCACAGAATAGGCGCCCTACGTTTGCGAGCTTGCGATCACTTGGGGTAGACGCTTTAACAGGACTGCTGAAAAAGTCCCGTGAAGTGTCATCCTGAAGTCGCGCCGTCTTTGCGCAACCGAAGGATCTGCTTTGATTTCAATGTGGACGAAAAGCAGATCCCTCGCTCCGCTCGGGATGACACACCGTTCAGCAGCGAGGGGAAAAATGAGTTTTTCAGCGGCCTGTCAAGGATAGTTGCTTTACGGCTCGGAACTGAGTTACCGCACTCAGTCCTTCCGCTTCAGCGTTGGACGTCCATCATCATCTGCACTGGCCGTCTCCGTGGTGCTCTTGGCCGAGTCGCTCGCCGAATCATTCGTGCTCGCGCCGGTGTTCAACGTCGGGTGCCCGCGCCGGTGCAACGTTGGATGGTTGCCATTTTGCGGCCCCATCAGTCTGCGACCGTCCAGCACGGAGATCAGGTGCGCTTTGACCTCCTGGAACTCGCTGGTGTCCAGCATGTACTCACTGCGAGGAGGCAGGTATTCCTGAATATCCTCCTGGGCCCGCTTGATCCGTTCGCCGGTCATAGGATGGGTAGAGAAGGCTTTGGCCAGAAGCCCAAACTTGTGTTTTTTCTCCGTCCCGAGCTTCTCGAAGAACTGCACGAAAGCCGCGGGGTCGTATCCGGCGGAATACTCGTACTCAACTCCGAGCAAATCAGCCTCGAGTTCCGCTTCACGGCTGAACTTCAGAAACGACATCGGCACTGCAACTCCCGCAGCCTGCTCCATCGCAAATACCAGCGGTCCGCCGACAAAGATCAACGGAATCGACGCCAGGTTGAGCAATTGGTTGCGAGTCACTGTTCTCGTGCCGTGGCGTGCAGCCACGTGCGCAATCTCATGCGCCATCACGCCCGCGAGTTCGGCTTCGTTATCGGCCGCCATAATGAGACCCGAGTTCACATAGAAGTATCCGCCGGGCAGAGCGAAGGCGTTTACTTCGTCGTTGTCGATCACCTTGATGGTGAACGGAACCTTCGCATCGGAATTTCGCACGATGGTTTGGCCGAGCTTGTTGATGTAATTGTTCACCATCGGATCGGTAACAATCCTCGCCTGCGCGTCGACCTGATCCGCCAACTGGCGGCCCATTGCCATCTCTCGCTGCAGCGAGTAGAAGTTGATCCCGCCACCGATGCCGCGATCGCCAATCTTGCTGACGTCGTATTTCGCGGGAACGGCGTGGTTGCCTTGCTTAGCGCTTGTGTCCGCGGCTCCCTTCGCCGATGCCGTCCCCTCAACCGCAGATTGCGTGGTGACGTCTTTGTCAGCCGCGGATTGCGCGGTCGTAGCGTCTTTGCCGGCCGCAGACTTTTCGGTTGCGACGTCTTTGCTGGCTTGCTCCTGGGCCGCCATGGGCTGTAACAGCACTACTAGGCCCAACACAAACACCGCCAAGAGCTCTGCACAGGCATTGCTTAACGCAATCCGACGGAACATCCAAAGCACAAACCAAGAACATCGCACGGGATCCCCGCAGTCTCGCCCGGGCGCCGGCAACAACTTGCATGTTTGTCGCCGCCCGTGACGTGGTTGCTTAGAACTGGTGGCGGCAAGTCATGTTGCCCTCGCATGAGATTTTCATTGATGAATTTACTAATAACCAAAAAACAAATTAAACAGAGTTTCTGCCCAGCAGTTTTCCCGTGCAAATGCTTGCAATGCAAATTCAATTAATCGATCCTGGCAAGAATTTAAAGAAACAAATCAAGCTGAGTCTCTGCCCTAGTGGTCCGTCGCAAATCGCACTCGTATCGTTTACCAAGTAGTCATTAAATTCTTACTAGTTGTGGGGAGCCTTAGTGATAAACCGTTCTCGGCAAGGCCGAATTACGACGGAATTACGCTTCACGTAATCACAATTTGAGCGAAAGTCACTCATATTGCTGACGCGCCACTTGACAGGAAGGTGTGAAATCGGATAAATTAGCACTCGTGTGGTTAGAGTGCTAACAGAGCTGCACCCGCAACTCGCAGCATTTTGGCCGAATGGTCTGTCCCCGATCCGGAAGAATCCGTCAGTCATGCAATCGGCTTTGAAAACCGGTGTGGCAGAGCGGCGATCTGAAGGGGCACCGCACACGCGGCATGGGGTCAAGACCCTAGTAGCTCGATTAAAGACGTTAAACCTTCATTTTCCGAAAGGAGTTTCCGCATGGCAGCAAAGCTTACTCCGCTGCACGACCGTATTGTGGTTCGCCGCATAGAAGAGGCCGAAACAACTCGTGGCGGCATCATCATCCCTGACAGTGCCAAAGATAAACCGCAGGAAGGCGAAGTAATCGCCGTTGGTAAGGGCAAGAGCAACGACGAAGGCAAAGTGTTTCCGCTAGATGTAAAGGCAGGCAATCGCATTTTGTTTGGCAAGTATTCCGGAACCGAGATCAAGATCGATGGGGAAGAATTCCTCATCATGCGCGAAGAAGAAGTTCTCGGCATTCTGGAAGGCGCTGCGAAATCGGCTAAGAAGTGACGACGCCTTCCGCGCCATCCGAGGCGCGGGTCGTCATCCTGAGCCGAAGGCGAAGGATCTCTTGAACGAAAGATCTTCCGCGGGCGCAGGCCCACATGAACTTGAAGCCGAGGCGAGAGCCCGGCACATGCAAAGTTTTAAGGAGCTTTAGCAACATGGCAAAACAGATTGTTCACGGTGAGGAATCCCGTCAGGCAATTCTCCGCGGCGTCAATATTCTGGCCGACGCCGTAAAGGTGACCCTTGGACCCAAGGGCCGCAACGTGGTAATTGAAAAGAAATTCGGTTCGCCGCTCATCACCAAGGACGGCGTCACGGTTGCCAAGGAAATCGAGTTGAAAGATGCGCTCGAGAACATGGGCGCGCAGATGGTGCGCGAAGTCGCCAGCAAGACCAGCGACGTTGCCGGTGACGGCACCACCACCGCAACCGTTCTTGCCCAGTCCATCTTCCGCGAGGGCGTAAAGACGGTCGCTGCCGGCGCCAACCCGATGGCTCTGAAGCGTGGCATCGAAAAGGCAGTCCTTGCCGTAACCGGCTCGGTTGATCACGATGGCAATCGCATTAATGGCGCTATCGATAGCCTCTCCCAGAAGGTCGAGGGGGATATCAGCAAGATCACCCAGGTCGCAACGGTTTCCGCTAACAACGACGAGACCATCGGCAAGATCATCGCCGAGGCCATGCGCCGCGTTGGCAAGGACGGAGTCATCACCGTCGAGGAAGCCAAGACCATGGAGACGCAGTTGGATGTGGTCGAGGGCATGCAGTTCGACCGCGGCTATCTGTCTCCTTATTTCGTCACCGATCCCGAGCGCATGGAATGTGCGCTGGAAAACGCGCTGATCCTCATCCATGAGAAGAAGATTTCCTCGATGAAGGACCTGCTCCCGTTGCTTGAGCAGATCGCCAAGAGCGGCAAGCCGCTGCTGATCATCGCCGAAGATGTCGACGGCGAAGCGCTGGCTACCCTGGTGGTCAACAAACTGCGCGGCACGCTGCAGGTTTGCGCCGTCAAGGCTCCGGGCTTTGGCGATCGCCGCAAGGCCATGCTGCAGGACATTGCCACCATCACCGGCGGCAAAGCCGTTACCGAAGACCTCGGCATTAAGCTCGAGAACGTGCAGATGAGCGATCTTGGCCAGGCTAAGAAGCTGACCATCGACAAGGACAACACCACCATCGTCGAAGGTAAGGGGTCGTCGAAGGAGATCGAAGGCCGGGTGAAGGAAATCCGCGGCCAGATCGACAAGACGACCAGCGACTACGACCGCGAGAAGCTGCAGGAGCGGCTGGCCAAGTTGGTCGGCGGCGTTGCTGTCATCAAGGTTGGCGCTGCGACCGAGACCGAAATGAAGGAAAAGAAGGCCCGCGTCGAAGACGCCATGCACGCTACCCGCGCGGCTGTCGAAGAGGGCATCGTGCCCGGCGGCGGCGTAGCTCTTCTGCGCTGCGTCGATTCCATCGATGCGCTGAAGTTGGAAGGCGA
>JBEKQP010000231.1:0-7559 GCA_049519595.1 Candidatus Korobacteraceae bacterium
GATCGAGATCAGCCTGTTTTCCCGCCCATGCTGGGACGGCAGACAATCCCGTCGTTCGAACAACGACAGCAGCAAGCAGAGGCGTGGAACCGGAAGAGGAACCACGACGGCGTTCCCATCCACGGGCAGTTTACGCGCAGAAAGGCACGGAAGAAGTTCGGCTACAACAGAAACACAATCATACGGTGAGAGACCTATGTCGTTTCATCCAGGAACTCTTCGGCAGCATCACACCCTTGTTTCGCGGCCTGTTGCTCTACTCCCAGGCCATCGTCTATCGCATCGACAATAGCGCCGGTCGCGCGACTGGCCTGGTGGGCCGCTTCGGCAATGCTCTCAGTCGTTCTGTCAACGACAGTTGCTGACGTTGGATCCTCCGGTGCCTTTTTCAGGCTGTAGTTGATACGCGCCCTATTCGTTGGCGTTTTTTTGACAATCCGTGTTTGCCGGCAACAGACGATGCAGCTTGCTTCGCGTCCGTCACTACCACGGAAGTTAATTCTCCCGCCAAGGCCGCATCTTCGACATCGAGATGGCTGATTTTCACGTCCCACGCAAGACCGAGGACTCGCAAGACTGAGATTCCATACCAATTCGCATCGACTTCGTACCATGCCATGCCGTGGCGGGCGGATTGGGGATAGGCATGATGATTGTTGTGCCAGCCCTCCCCAAACGTCAAAAGCGCCACCCAAAAGCTGTTCCTGGAATCATCGTGCGTGGAAAAGCGCTGTCTTCCCCACATGTGCGTGGCCGAATTGACCAGCCAGGTAGAGTGGAGCCCGATGACTGTCCGGAAGAAGATGCCCCACAGGAGAAACCGCCATCCGCCGATAAGGAAAATGAGCACACCCAACACCGTGATCGGCACCCAATGCCATCGGCTGATCCACGAATGGAACCTGTCTTTGCGAAGTTCCGGGACGTAGGGCAGCAGATCCGTGGCGTTGTTGTGCATCGTCTGACCTGTGAGGATCCAGCCCATGTGGGCCCATAAACCGCCGTCATGCGGAGAGTGCGGGTCGCCGGCCCGATCCGTGTTCTGGTGATGTAAACGATGTGTGGCAACCCAGAATATGGGCCCGCCTTCAAGGGCGAGCGTACCGCACACCGTCAGAACATACTCCAACCACTTGGGAGTTCTGTAGCCACGATGCGTAAGCAGGCGATGGTACCCCATTCCGATGCCCAAGCTCCCGGCAACCCACCACAACAACATGGCGAGCAGAAAGGCTTTCCAACTGAAGAAGAACAGCGCAACAAATGCGCCAACGTGAAACGCAACCATGAAGAAGGTTGTTAGCCACACGATGGGCTGGGTAAACGTCTTATCGCTCGTGAAGTGCCCTATTAACCGCATTTTTCTCCAGTCTTGGGCACCTGACTAACGGACGGTGCTCGGCCCGGCGTCTACATGGCACGCTTTCTGATGGACTCCGGGGCGTTGTCCGCCCGTAGGGATTCGAGAATGCGGTGTCTCGATCGCTCTCATAAGAGCTGCCAAACTGCTGCCTTTTTCATAGAAGGCATCGGCGATCACACCGCAGGGGATGCTGTCTCCCGAAAAGGCGCCGCTCATGGCGATGGCACGGACGCCGGGAAACTTGCGGCTCACCACGGCGAGCAAGTCGAAGCCCGACATGCCCGGCATGTTGAGATCGGAGAGCAGGATGTCCGGAACTTCCTCGTGCATCTCGGCGAGTGCCGCAAACCCGTTGTCCGCGGTTCTGACGAGATATCCGAGAGCAGCGAAGACCTGCGCAAGGGACGTCCGAACCGACGAGTCATCTTCAGCGATCAGCAGGTTCGTTTGCAAAAGAGACATGGCATGCTCCAATCATCCGAAGGGGAGCTGGAGATCAAGTGTCCCATGGCCTGAAACTGCTGCGCTGGTCAATTGTGACCAGGCCAGCCGGCTCTCGTGTGTGTCGCTCGACACCGCGGACGGTCGGGAAGGTCGGGCCGAATAGCGTTGCCGGCGGGCAGTTCGTGGTGCGGGATGACGTTTAGCAGGGATTTGTGAACACGCATTCGGCGGGAAGGGGTCGGGATCGGGGAGTGTCTGCAAAGCTCTTGAATGGACTTGGTGGACCTGGTCGGGATCGAACCGACGACCTCTTCCATGCCATGGAAGCGCGCTCCCAGCTGCGCCACAGGCCCACATTCGGAGGGATGCAACCTCTTTATTGTCTCTGCTGCCCCGGCTTTCGTCAAACGCGATCCGCTGCCGCACACACCGAACTGTCCTCATTCCGGACGCGGACTTTCCGCATCTCCGGTTCCCGGACTGCATCCAACAGCGTGCATCCCGGAGGCCACACGATGAACGCAGCCGTGGTCAGCGAGCTGGGCCAGGCGCCCCGCTTTCAATCGTTTCCCGATCCCGAGCCTGAGCCCGGCGAGGCGCTGATCACAGTGCGTGCCGCCGGGCTCCATCCGATAGTCAAGGCTCTCGCCGCCGGGACTCACTATGCATCGGGGGGCGGGTTGCCGATGGTTCCGGGCGTTGACGGTGTGGGCACGCTCGAAGATGGGACGCGGGTCTTCTTCGCCTTTGGGCGGCGGCCGTGGGGAACGATGTCGGAGCGCACTGTGGCGCCGCGGGAGCGCTGCCTGCCGCTTCCGGCTTCGATCGACGACGCCGTCGCTGCCGCCATCGTCAACCCCGGCATGTCGGCCTGGCTCTCGATCAAGGAGCGCGCGGCTTTGGCGCCGGGCGAGACCGTGTTTATCTCGGGCGCGACGGGGGTGGCGGGGCGGATCGCGGTCGAGGCGGCGCGGCTCCTTGGCGCCAAACGCGTGATCGGGGCGGGGCGGAACGTGGCGTCGCTCGAAGCCGCGGGGCTCGACGCCATGGTGAGGCTGTGCGACGGGGAAGACGAGATCCGCAAGGTCCTGGCCGAGGAGGTGGAGCGGGGAATCGACGTGGTGATCGACTACCTTTGGGGACGGCCGACGGAGCTGCTGCTTGAAGCGCTGGCCAAAAGCTTCCGGCCGGACCGCGCCCGGTCGACGCGCTGGGTCGAGGTGGGCGAATCGGCGGGCAGGACCATCGCGCTTCCAGGGTCGGTTCTGCGGAGCATCGACCTGAAGCTCATGGGGTCGGGGTTCGGTTCGGTGGCGCTCGACCGCGTCCTGGGTGCGATCCCGACGTTTTTCGAGATGGCGGCCAAGGGCGAGCTGACGGCTGAGGTGGTGAGGGTTCCGCTGGCGGACGTGGAAGAAGCCTGGTCCCGGAAGACTGAGTCCCAGCGCATCGTCTTCATTCCCTGAATTCTCTCTTATTTACCCCTCTATGGAGGCGAATGGCGCAGGCCTTGCGCGGGCACGATCTGAGTTATCAATTCCTCATCAAGACGAATGGCGCTTCACCAGCGAAGCGCCATTCAGAAAGGTGTCTGGAAAGTCTCGTTTCGCACCCATCGTGCGGGAGCAGGTTGACTGGATGCTTCCGGCTATGCAGCCAATTTGCGACGCACGAAGCCCGCCAATGTTGCGAGTCCTGTACCGAGCAGGAAAAGGCTGGTGGGTTCCGGAACGGGTGATACCGAAACATCGCCGATAACGGGTCCATACGGGCTGTTAACATCCAAGCTCTCGAATTCAAGAGTGGTAGGCCCGCCAGTTCCCGTAAACGCGAACGATTCGAGAACATAATCCATGTTTGACTTGTTGCCTGTCAGCGTGTAGGTGAACAGAGTCGGTGAGCCGCCGATGATTACGTCAAGAGTCTTCGTCTGCGGAAAGCCGTCCGGGTTGCCGGAAAGATAGAAGCTGACATCATATAACTGACCTGCGGTTGTGGTCAGGGTTTGGGAGATAGCTCCGGGGCTGTTGCCATCCATGTCGATGCTGCCTCCGCCCAGGGGGGGAGCCTGCCAATAGGTTCCGATGAAATCAACGCTGCCCGAGGTGACTGTCCAACCAGGAATGGTTGTGCTGTCGCCGGCAAAGACAGTTGTGAACGATCCGCTCGGTAAACCATTCGAGAAATTACCGTTAACAACCAAATTGTCGGCGAACACTACGTGGGTGCAGAGGGAAACGAACGCCAATACTACAAGACTTCTTAAGACCTGCTTCATCGTGCATCTCCTGAGATGGGTCATTTGGGACCCGGTTCGCGTCACATTCGTGTCCTCGGAAACGGGGGCATTATCCACCAGTTCCGAAGAGACGGGCATCAGTCAAATAGATAGAAAGGCTGCCTCATATAGGGCACGTTGCGTGCCAATCTTCGGCTCCATGATTTCAGCAGGTTACGGATACTATCCCGCGGGGATGTGCAAGGAGTTGCGTGCCCAAGTCCGAACACTATTCCCAGCGCGGATCGCCCGAAGTTCGTTGAAGGCAGCGGCAAATCCGGCGCCTGCAGCATGGTCTTCTCTCCGGTGAGGGCGGCGGATGCGGGACGGCCCTACAACCGGCCGCCCGGGGAAGTCGGAGCATTGCTCACACACCCGTGGCGGCAATGAGGTAGAATCGCATCTCGTAGCCCCCAAAGGAGAACGGGTATGGATTTGAAGATGAATGCGCGGGAAGTAAAAGGAGTTGTCATCCTCGACCTCAGCGGGCGCCTAATCATGGGCGAGGCATGCAAGGCGATTCGCGATGAGGTACATGACCAGCTCAGCCAGGGTTGCCGGAAGCTCCTGCTGAATCTGGGCGAAGTAAGCTACATCGACAGCGCCGGCCTAGGGGAACTGACGGGCGCTTTCATTTCGGTCAGGAACCGAGAGGGCCGGCTAAAGCTTGTGCATTTGACCAAGCGCGTTCACGACCTGATGCAGATTACGAAGCTGTACACCGTTTTCGATGTGTACGACGACGAAAAGGAGGCAATCGCCTCGTTCGGCGCCTAAGCACGGCTGGATGCGACTCGGCAGGGGGAGCGCGGACGTGGGAGCCTCGGGCAGTTGAAGATTCAATCCAAAGCGGATGAGGACTCCCGCGCGGCTCTCCATCCCTAAGTATCGAGCCCCGGTTTCTGACCGAAGGTTGACGAGGCGCTTCTTGAGGGAGACGCCGGACTGTTCTTGCGGTTTCGAGGCACGGCAACTGTGGAGCCTGTGTAACATGGTGATTTTAAATGGATTCTGTGGATGAGATCCCATTTCTCATAGAAGCTTCGGCAGTTGGGTACTAAAGTAATATATTTTAGGTTACTGTTGTATGGGGTGGGGGGGGTAATTTCCGCTCTCGCTACGCAGTTGGAGGAGCGAGACGGGGTGGTTTGCCGGGATCTATGGTTTTGCGTTCCGATCTCGCCATTTCATTACTTACGTAACCATTAGAAAGTTACCATCGTTCGGGGGGGGGGGTAGTTCATTTCTCTCCCCGAAACGGCGAAATCCGCCCGAGTTGGGCGGATTTCCACGTCGTGATCATCTCCCGATTGCAGGGTAGTTGGCGGTGCCGGGGATCACAGGACGATGTTCGGCCCAGGAAGGCTGCACGGGAGATCCGAGGTGCTGCCCCAGTCGGCTGACTTCTGATAAGTAAGACGACAGGGCGGAAGATCATGATACTGCCAGTTCCCGTCCCGAGCGGGGTAGCTACGCTGACTGCGGCCTGGCATTTCCGGTCGTCCTACAAGGATCTTCGATCACGGGGTTCAGTCGGGCCTGGGTTCAGGCCATCAGAGGATGCGGAAAAGGTCGAATTCGGGCCTGTTTCGGGGCGTCAGCACCACGCCGGGACTAAAGATAGGCCATTTATTATCATTGGTTTGCGGCACGGCTGAACAGGTTGTGGAACAACCCTATTTATTATTGAGGCCGGCGGGCTCAAAAAACCTCAGGGGTTAAAATCCGAGCCTTCATAAACGTGGCGGTTCCGGCTGACTTAAGAGGTTGCGAAAAAGTCGGGAGAGTGGCGAGTAGCCTGCGAAAACCGCAGGGGCTAAACAGGCTGCGGAAAAACCCGAGGGATAGGCGTTTTTGGGCATTTCAGCGAGGCAGGGGCTGAAGCCCGACCCTTTATTATGAGCGGTTTGCGGCACGACTAAAGTCGTTCCCTGTTACAAAGCGTGCTCAGGCAGGAGTTTTTCCGCAGCCTGTAAAGCCCAAGTCCTTTCTTTGAGGCGTCTACGGCGGGACTGAGGTCCCGCCCTGACGCGTTTTCGCGATGCTCTGGAAGTTTTTCCGCAAGATGTAAAGTCATGCCCGGTTACAAAGCGTCATCTGGCAGGAGTTTTTTCGCAGCCTGTGAATTTGTGCACTTTACAAGGCCCACTCTGGATGCGTCTTTCCTTCGGGAATGACAGAGAGAAAAGCAACAGAAGATTTCCGCGGCCTGGATCGTCAGGTTGGCCTTCTCTTCCACCTCATGGACGAAGGCCTGTCCCCCCGGTGCGCGACCCCAGCAAGCCAGAAGCGGCTTGCCGGGCCCCCGGTGGTGAGGGCCACGGTTGATAAAAGCGCCGGTCAGTTTCCGGGCCTCGAGGCACGGCAACCCTGGAGCCGCTGCGGTCCCTCCAGCCCGAGAGGCATTTCCGGCAGAAGTTCATGGCTCATCCGATTTTCGCAGCCATTTTATCCGGCTCCCACCCCGAATTCACCGTCTGCGATCTGCATCGAAAGTGCGAAAGATCCAAATTAAGTGTTCCTGCGCGTAAGTTCTCAAAAAGAAAAATCATGCCGAAAACTGTGCAAAAGCTTGCACACTGCCCATTTTGCAAGGCCGTAAACCCTGCTTGTGAATCGCTCCCGGGAAGTGATAATCATCAAGCGCAGAGCGGCTAAATCGTACCTTCCTCGCGAACATTTGAGCCCCATATCGTTTGGCCACAAAACTGCTCGTTACAAAAGTGTTGGTTTCAAGTCTCAGGGGGCTTCCAGAAAACAATTGCAGCAGAATTTCGACTCCCCGGCAGATTGCAGTCTGCTGGACGAGACCGCAATCTGCTTGGCGGTGCCAGCAACGAATTCTAACCAGAAAGGTGAAATCGATGAAGAAAACCTGGCTGCTCGTTCCCTTCCTAGTTCTCGGGGTTGGAACATCGAGAGCTAACCCCATCACCTATACCTTTTCCGCACCCGTACTCGAGTTGACAACGTTCAGTCCTCCCTTGTCAGCAGTTGTCACTACGGGGAGTTTCATCACCTCGGAAACCACCTTCACCCCCCCCGTCAATTCGAGCTGTTACGGGTGCGTCTCAATCACGTTCATCCCCAACGCGTTCGCCGCTGGCGTAGGGCCTGTGGGCGATAGCGCCATCGAATTCACGCCAACCGACGCCGTTGACGCTTCTCTCACTATGGTTAATCCTGGCGGTATGGCGCCCGGCTCCAAGTTTTATTTTGAATATCCCGGAGGTACTTTCACCAAGGAAGGTTCCAGTACCTATGAATTCGTGATCAACGGTAAGATCTACGACGAGGGAACCCTCACGGTCACCTACGTACCGGAGCCGTCCAGCTTGCTCTTGATGGCCACCGGTTTGGCCGGCTTGGCAGGTATGTACTTCCGCAGACGCAGGGTTTGAGAATCAACCGAATCGACCGAGTCAGCCATCGCGGCAAACGCGCTTGGATTGCGCAATATGCGCAATCCAAGCG
>JBEKQP010000232.1:0-7549 GCA_049519595.1 Candidatus Korobacteraceae bacterium
GAAGAATCTGAAATCATCAAGCACTTGCGCAGTCTTGGCCGAAACCTGCTGAATGACCTCAGCGCCTATGATTACAAGAAGGAACCGGATGAGTCCAAGCATAGACTGAGGGTACAGAATTTCGTCGCCGATAAACTTTTGTCGGTATCCATAACCAGTCAGTCTTGATTCGATGCCGTGGCGCAATTAGGCTAAAGTTGCAAGACGAGGTGATCACGTGAAGCACGGCAATCATGAAACCAATGCGGAAGGCTCGGGCATCGAACGCGAACTGCATGACCCGATCAGCGATCAACTGGTCCCCTTGGAGCCGCTCGATCTTTCCCAGGTCCGCACCGTCGACGACTTGGTGCGCGCCATGGCAAAAACAGCGTTCACCGGCCGCCAGGTAGGAGAAGCGGCCAACGTACTGGAGGCCATGGCACGCGATCAGGATTGTTTCGTCGTCATGACGCTCGCCGGAGCCATGACGGTCGCCAAGCAAGGGTTGATTGTCGCCGAGCTCATCGAGCAGGGAATTGTGAACGCCTTGGTTTCAACCGGCGCCTTGATGGCGCATGGCCTGGTGGAAGCCGCCGGCAAGTCGCATTTCGTCTACGATGCAAAGCTGAATGACGTGGAACTCTACGAAGCCGGCTACAACCGCGTTTATGACACGCTCGAGCCGGAAACCAATCTAAACTTCGTCGAGTCGATTGTCGCCGGCATACTCGACCGCTGGGATGCCGCCGATGTCATGTGCTCCTACAAACTCAATCGCGAGATCGGTAAATACCTGCACGAAAACGTGCAGGGACGCGGCATTCTGAAATCGGCTTACGAAAAGAACGTGCCTGTGTTCGTGCCGGCTTTCACCGACTCCGAACTCGGCCTCGACATCGCTCTGCACAATCGCAAACGCGCCAAGCAGAACCGTCCCCTGATCCATTTTGACCCGTTCCTCGATCTAGATCACTTCGCCGAGACCCTGCTCGAACAAAAACGCCTCGGCATTTTCACCATCGGCGGCGGAGTGCCGCGCAACTGGTCGCAGCAGTTCGGGCCCTATATCGAGTTGCGGCATCGCCGGGGCGGGGAAGACTTGCCCTTGAAGCGCTACCACTACGGCCTGCGCATCTGTCCGGAGCCGGCCTTCTGGGGCGGACTTTCCGGCTCGCCTTATAGCGAAGCAATCTCGTGGGGCAAATTTGTGCCTCCCGCCGAAGGCGGCAAGTTCGGCGAAGTGTTCCTGGATGCCACCGTCGGGCTGCCTCTGATTGTGGCCGCCGTGCTGGAACGGCTGCGTAAAGATCCGGACAGCGCGAAGACGCGCAAATAGCGCTCCAAACGGCGCTGAGCGTAGCGCGCAGCAAAAAGCTGCCGGGCAATGCCGGCAGCTTTGCGCAAAACTAGTGTTGGCTCGGGGCTATTCGAAAATCAGGATGGCCGAAGCGATCACGGTCGTCCACAGACCTTTCTTATCGCCGACGGCCGACTGCGTGATGTTTGCCGTGCGCACGATTTTGTTCGACATCCGGTAGACTTCTTTCTTTTCGTCCCAGGACTTGTCTGGATCAAATTCCACGTCTAGCGTGGTGGCGAGCATTTCCGCCGCCAGTTCCTCGGCGTAATCGCCCGCCACCTGGTCGGTCTCTCCAAACGAGTGGTGTTCGCTCAAATATCCATAGGTGCTACGGTCGGCCGGCATCGCCAATCCAATGCTGGAAGCCACCAGCCGGTGCGGTTCGCGCGTCGAGTTTTCGGCGACCACGGCGAAGACCACTTCGCCCGGACTCAAGTACTTCAATCCGTCTTTGCGGGGAATCAGCTTGCAGTTTGGTGGGAAAATAGACGAAACGCGAACCAGGTTCTGGGCTGCAATTCCAGCGTCGCGCAAAGCCAGCTCGAACGAGGTGAGCCGCTCCCTGTGTTTTCCCACTCCCTTGGTGAGAAAGATCTTCTTGGGGACCATGTCTTTGGCCAACTCTTCTATGTCCTCCGGCGTAAGCCAACGGTATCACACGATGTTCCGGCGATCTTTTGAAAAATAATGGAAAATACGGGCGGACGCAATCGGCTTTTGTATTTGTCGGCGGAAGGGGCGTGCCGCGCCGTTCTCGCACGGCGAAAAGGTGAGAAATATGGCACGAATTACTTAGGCGCACCGGCCATCTGTGGCGTTTTTTGTTTCACCGCGATTTCGATGAAGGCCAGGGCCGCCCGGCTCAGCGCCTTGTCCTTGCGGAACACCAGCGCCAGGTCGCGAGCGATGTGCGCATCGGCCAGTCGCAAAGAATTCAACAGCCCTGCTCGGACGTCATTTTCGACATGGGAGTTGGCAATGAAAGCTATACCGACGTTTGCGGCCACAAAGCGTTTGGTCAGTTCGCTGGAATCCAATTCCATCGAAAAATCGGGTTTCAGGCGGCGTTCGTCGAACAACGTCTCAATCACGTCGCGCGTGCGTCCGATTTTAGGCACCAGCAACGGATATTTTGCGATCTGTTCCAGCGTAACCGTCTTTTGCTTGGACAAGGGGTGCCGCGGCGGAGTGATCATCACCAGTTCGTCGCGATGAATCACGACCGTCGTCAGGCGCTTATCGCTGATGGGCATCGAGACCACCCCGAAGTCGATGGTGTTCTCGATGATCGCCTCCAGTATCTTAGGGCTTTCCGATCGCTTTACATTGACGGAAACGTCCGGGTAGAGCTTCTTGAATTCGGCAAACACCTCGGGAAGAATGTGCAGGCAGGTGCCTTCGTTGGCAGCCACGATTAATTCACCACGTGGCACGCGCTCCATGTCCGCCATCTGCGCAAGGATATTGCGACGCGCTTCCAGCGCCTCCTCCACGTACCTCAAGAACACCTTTCCCGGAGCCGTCAGTGATACCTTTCCCCCTGAACGGTCGAGAATCCTGGCGCCGATTTCTTCTTCGAGTGCCCGTATTTGCGCCGAAATAGCCGGTTGGGTACGAAAGCGCTTCTCGGCCGCCCTGGAGAAACTAAGGTGGCGCGCGACCTCTAAGAACGTTTCCAGTTGATCGAAGTCCATAGTTATTAGCCTAATGCACCAGGAGTAGAAGAAAACACTCAAATCTCCACCCCGGTAAGGCCACTTCGAGCTTGGCTCAAGACCTTGTGGCGTCACACAGCCCTCAAAGTCCTACTTAACTACTAACAGGATCAACCCAAGCAAGGCAATTCAGGATTTCACGGAAGTGCCTGATTACCAAACCAATACCAGTGTAGTGGTTTTACGGCCGCAATGCCATAAAGCGAAGTTATAGAGACGATAAAAAGTATCGATTTCCAGCCCGGAATGCTGGGCTATATCCTCCCAGCAGGTAGATAGCTTCTGTTCTAGCTAGGATGCCGACAAACATTTCAATCTAAAGGGTTAAGCCCAGTGTTGCAGTGTTTTTCAGGATTGCACCGGGCGAGAATCCTTCCATCTGACGCGGCAAGCCGCTCAAAAGGAGCATCGATGGCAGATACTAAGGGCGATCCGAAAGCGGTTCTGGACTTTGCAAAGAAAAACAACGTTCAGATCCTGGATCTCCGATTCACTGACCTTCCCGGACTTTGGCACCACGTTTCTTACGCGATCGATCAACTTGACGAGGCCGTTTTTGAAGACGGTTTCGGCATGGATGGATCCTCAATTCGCGGATGGGCAGCCATTCACGAAAGCGACATGCTGCTGATTCCGGATCCGACGACCTACCAGCTCGATCCTTTCACCGAAGTCTCAACCCTTGTCATGATCGCCGACGTCCAAGATCCGGTCACCAAGCAGCGCTACGATCGCGATCCGCGCTACATCGCCAAGAAAGCACAGATGTATCTGAATTCGACGGGCATCGCAGACACCTGTTACTTCGGCCCCGAGCTCGAGTTCTTTATCTTCGATAATGTCCGCTTCGATCAGCGCGAAAACCAGGGCTACTACTTCATTGATTCGGAAGAGGGGCGTTGGAATTCGGGCCGCAAGGAAAACAACCTCGGCTATCGTCCACGCTACAAGGAAGGCTACTTCCCGGTGCCTCCCACCGATCACTACCAGGACCTGCGCTCCGAGATGGTGTTGACGATGCAGAAGTGCGGCATCGAGGTCGAGTGCCACCACCACGAAGTGGCGACCGGCGGCCAGACCGAAATCGATATGAAGTTCACCCACCTCTTGAAGTCCGCGGATAACACGATGACGTACAAGTACGTGGTCCGCAATGTTGCTAACCAGTATGGCAAGACCGTAACCTTCATGCCGAAACCGCTGTTCCAGGACAACGGCAGCGGCATGCACTGCCACCAGTCGCTGTGGAAGGGCGGCAAGCCTCTGTTCGCCGGCGACGGCTATGCCGGCTTCTCGCAATTGGGACTGTGGTACATCGGCGGATTGATCAAGCATGGTGCGGCACTGTCGGCGATCATCGCTCCGACGACCAACTCCTACAAGCGCTTGGTTCCGGGCTTCGAAGCTCCGGTCAACCTTGCGTATTCGCGCCGCAACCGCTCGGCCGCCTGCCGTATCCCGATGTACTCAGCTTCGCCAAAGGCCAAGCGCGTTGAATTCCGCCCGCCGGACCCGAGTTGCAACCCATACTTGGCGTTTTCCGCCATGCTAATGGCCGGACTTGACGGAATTGAAAACAAAATCGATCCGGGTCAGCCGCTCGATAAGGATATCTACGATCTCGGACCGGAGGAACTGAAGCAGGTTCCTTCCATGCCCGGTTCGCTCGAGAACGCCCTCGATGCTCTGGAAGCCGATCATCAGTTCCTGCTCAAGGGCGACGTCTTTACCGAAGACCTGCTGACCACGTATATCGACTACAAGCGTGCGAAGGAAGTGGATGCCATGCGTCTGCGTCCGCATCCGTACGAGTTCAGCCTGTACTACGACATTTAAGAGCCTTCTCATTAACCTCCGAAGCAGTGCTCCAGGTCCGGCGTTCAGCCGGGCCTTTTTTTATTTTGTTCCAGGTGTTCTGCTTTGCCGCGCTCAGCAGATGTGGGAGTTCCGAAGCCACTCCAGCTTCCTCCCGGCGGGGTCCTCGGCGAAGGCTGCTTTTAGCGTTTACCGGGGCAGCAGCGTGCTATCCTCAGCTAAAGAAAGCGTTTGAGTCAGTCAGTGCCGTGAGCTATATGTGCACTGGCCGGAAGCGACAGGGAAGGGTTTGGCAGACCAATCACAAGCAGAAATCCTCGGGGAGCCGGAGTACCCGGCTGGCATGGCGGCAGTACGCTTCCATTCTCCGCCAGAGGCGAAAGCCAATTTCATGCGCATAGCCCGGAGGGTACCTGCCTCGTTGCTTTTACGGCTGCCGTTGTTGTTGGCCGAGTCCCCGAATCCGGACGCCGCACTGAATCTTCTTGAGCGCTTCGTATATCCGGAGTCGTTGGATGTAATTCACTCCCTGGAGCGGCATCCGCAGTTGCTGCACTATGCGCTGGTGTTGTTCGCCAACAGCCAGTACCTTGGCGAGACCCTTATCCAGAATCCGGACCTGTTGCCGGGATTTCTGCGCGAAGATTCGCTTGGCCGTGTGCAATCGGTCGAAGACTTTGCCGGAGCCTTTGCCCGCTTCCGTTCTCGTGCTTTCGAGACCGATACGTCCCTGCTGCTTGCCCGTTTCAAGCGGCGCGAATACGTGCGTATTGTGTTGCGCGACATTCTCGGCATTGCCACGCTGGCCGAAATCACTGCTGAAATATCAGCCCTCACAGATGTGCTTATCGAAGAAGCGCTACGGATTTGCGAGTCCACCCTGCGCAACCGCTACGGCACGCCGCAGCACTACGATTCGGAAGGCCGTCTGGTTCAAACCCGCTTTAGCGTGCTCTCGCTTGGGAAATTGGGCGGCAATGAACTGAACTACAGCTCCGACGTTGATCTGCTCTACATCTTCGAAGATGGGCGCGATGCCGAAGCCACTTCCATCTCAAGCCACGAATTTTTTATCCGGCTGGCGCAGGAACTTACTGATGTTTTGGGTCGCATCACCCGCGAAGGTCCGCCGTTCCGGATCGATCTAAGGCTGCGTCCGCGCGGAAACGAAGGAGAGCTTGCGATTCAGCTCAGCCGAGCGCTCAAGTATTACGACGAAGTGGCGCATGATTGGGAGTTGCAGGCGCTCATCAAGGTCCGGCACTCGGCAGGAGACCAACAACTAGCGCGCCAATTCATACGCAAGGTGCAGCCGTTTGTCTACCGGGGAGAAATCAATTTTCGCGCCATCGAAACCGCCCTGGAGTCGCTGCATAAGATCAAGAAGCACTTCCGGCGCGGCATGGCTGGCCGGCGGTCGGACTCCGGCATCGACGTCAAACTCGATCGCGGCGGCATTCGCGATATCGAGTTCCTGGTGCAGTGTCTACAGCGCGTCTACGGCGGCGCCGAGCCGTGGCTACACTCCGGCGGCACCTTGTTCTCGCTGCAAAAGCTGCACGACAAGGAACACCTCAGCGGCAACGATTTCCACATCTTGAGCGCCAGTTACACCTTTCTTCGGCAGGTGGAACACCGGCTTCAGATTTGGCTAGGGCAGCAGACGCATACCCTTCCCTCCGATGAGCGCCAATTGCAGGCAATTCAGCGCTCGCTGGTTGACGAGATCCCGGATCGCGAACCGCAGCCGCTGGTCGGACTGGTCCGGGAGCACATGGAAAGCGTCGCCGTCATCTATGAGCGCATCATTCATCAGCAGCAGAAGGTGCAGCGGACGGTGGCGGCTTGGCCTGCGGAAGATTATTCCGTGGCTGTCCGTCACTGGGCGGAACAGAGCGATGCGGAATTGCTGACGCGCCTGGCGGTCGATTCGCCTGGGCTGTCCGCGACCGCTGCCAGCTTGCCAGTTGGTTCGCGGGCGCGCCGCTACTTCTTTCGTGTCGTAAGTGCGGCGGTCAGCGAGGACGGCCGCTATGCGGCATTGATGAAGCACGCAGCGCTGCTGGAGCGTGCCGTGCCGGTGCTTGACGCCAGCAGGCTCGTCACCGATTCGCTGATCCGTCATCCCGAAGACATCGCCGAAATGGCGCGTGTGGAATGCGAGTCGGATTCGGCAGCCGAAAGCACCGACCCGGTTGCTGAAGCGTCGGCCGCCAGTCCGCTCTCGTCGGGGGCTGAAAGCGTCCCGCAGTCGACGGTGATGGCCGAACTCCGTTCGCAATACCGCCGTCGCGTACTCCGAAGCTGCTTGCGCGACTTTCTGTGCCCGCAACCGGTATGGCACTCGTTGCGAGAGCTGACCAGCGCTGCTGAAGTGGCCATAGGCACTGCCTTGGCAGCGTCTGGCGCGCCGAAGAATTTCGCCGTATTCGCACTGGGACGCCTCGGCACCTCTGAATTCGATGTTTTCTCAGACGCCGATCTGCTGCTGGTGCGCGGCGACGAGGTACTGGCCGAACAGGCTGCCGGCGTGGCCTCATCGATCGTGACGCTGCTCAGCTCCTACACCAGCGACGGCATCGTTTTCACCGTTGACTTGCGCCTGCGCCCGCATGGCAGGCAGGGGGAAGTGGCTCCCAGCCCGTCACGCCTCCTGCAGTATTTCCGCCACGAAGCT
>JBEKQP010000233.1:0-7501 GCA_049519595.1 Candidatus Korobacteraceae bacterium
ATGTGCCCCTGGCTGGGATCGCCAACCGATTCGGCACCGGCGGCCAACAGCACCTTTACCATCGTGCCGGTGTCGAACGGAGTGCCGCGGATCTGGAAGTTGTCGGCCGCCGCTCCCCATGCCCCCTTGAGAAATTCAAGGTCGGACTGTAACCCGCCGGCTGCTATCACCACGGTCTTAGCGGGGATCTGGACTGTATTCTGCCCTTTGATCCGTACGGTTGCGCTACGGAAGCGGCCGTCCTTGATGTCCAGGTCGATGGCTTCGGCGTCGTAGAGAACACGCGCTCCCAGTGCTTCCGCACGACGGTAGAGGGTGTTCATCAGCGACTTGCCGCCACCCAGGAACCAGGCATTCGTGCGGCTGAGGTGGAGCGTGCCGGCCAGCGCGGGTTGAAAGCGCACTCCCTGAGCCCTCGCCCAATCCAGGACGCCGGGCGATTCGTAGACGGTAATTTTGGCCAGCTCCGGGTCCTTCATTCCGCCGGTACAGCGCATGTAGTCGTTCCACATCTCGTCTGCCGGATAAGCCCCGGTGTACGGATCGATTTGCTTCTCATGCGCCAGACGCATGTTGCGCGTATGGCGGCTGTTGCCGCCGCGAAGCGATTTGGGAGAGCACTCCAGAATCAGAACGCTGGCGCCATTCTCGAGCGCCGTGATGGCTGCGCACAAGGCCGCGTTCCCTCCCCCAATTACCAAAACGTCCAAATTGCCGAAGTCCTCTAACATTGCCGTCTCCTACAACACCTTACGTGGATATTGTTATTGCGACAGTATGTTTCATATCTGTACCTGTTGGGCCAAATTCGATACTTCCCAATGATCGGCGATCGCGGAAGGTGTGTTGTGCAGAGATTATCGCCACGCGTGCCTTATCGCCAATATATTGAAATGAACGATTGATACTTAGAATAGAATGATCACATGGAACTGCGGCACCTTCGATATTTCGTCGCGGTGGCGACCGAGAAGAGCTTTCGCCGGGCTGCCGAGCGGTTGCACATTGCGCAGCCTCCGCTCAGCACGCAGATCAAGCAATTCGAAGAAGAACTCGGGCTGTCGCTGTTTGAGCGCACCAGCAGGTCTGTACGTTTGAGCCCGGCGGCGGAAAATCTCCTGCCGTTGGCGAACAGCATCCTTGAGGCAGCCGACCGACTGAAGACAGCCGCCAAGCAAAGCGCCGAGGGCGCGATTGGCTCGCTTTCCATCGGCTACCTGCCTTCGTCATTGGGGCCACTGCTAGCCGAGGCCTTGCGCACCTTCCACGCCGCCCATCCTAACGTGCAGATTTCATTGGTGGAACAGCGGGCGCCCCAGCAAATTGAGGCAATTCTGAATGGCGCGCTCGATATTGGGCTGACCCACGGCAGAGTGGAACAGAGCGAACTAGCGGCCGAGCTTTTCAGCGAGACCGACGTGGCAATCGCTTTGCACAGAGGCCACCGCCTCACCCGCAAGCCCCGGATATCTTTGGAGAGCCTGAAGGGTGAGCAGTTGGTCCTGCTCCGGCAGGAGCTGGCTTGTGGATTCTATGATCCGTTTTTTGCCGCTTGTGCCGCGGCGAATGTTACCTTGCCGGTCTTTCAGTACACCAACGATTTTGTAACCAAGCTCTGGCTGGTTTCGGCGGGATTCGGGATTTCGCCGACGATGCTTCCCTCGTCCCTGCCCTTCCCGATCAGCGATGTCGTTTACCGCCCACTGGCTACCCATCTGCCGAAATCAAAGCTTTTTCTGGTTCACCGCAAGGCCAATACGTCACCTTTGATTGAAACCTTCGTGGATCACGTAAGACAAGCGCGCACGAAAAAATAGAGCAATCAATCGAGACAACAAGCCACAAGCCGCCGGCATTGCCGCAATCGCCGCCGCACCGAGGCTCCAGCAGGAACAGCCGTCCAAAGCGAAAGCAATCCGTCGTTTCGCCCTTTGCGAGCACAGAACCGGGATGCGCTGAACTACGACAGCACGCGCCCTTTGGTTTTCGGGCCAAAAACCGCGACAATGATGGCGACCGCTACGAACATCCCAGCGATGTAAGTAAACACCGACATATACCCGAAACTGCTGAACAAAGCGGCAACAATCAGCGGTCCAAAGGAATTCGCGCCCCTCCCGGCTCCGTAGGAAATGCCTGCTCCCGAGTTGCGAACATGAGTCGGAAAGCATTCTGCCGTGTACGCGTAGAGTATGGGAGTAAACATCTGGAAAGAGATCATCATCAGGCAGCCGAAGACCACAATGGATGCTTGACTGTTGCTCAGCCCATAGATCACCGCGCAGAGTGCCTTGAGCAGCACGCAAACCGTGACCAGCCATTTGCGATCCCAACGGTCCGAAATGACCCCTGCGAGCATGGCTCCCACCGGCGCCCCCAACTGCATCGCTGAAGTCCAGGTCAGTGAATTTACGAGGGAGAAACCCTTCGCCACAAGCAGCGTTGGAATCCACGCCTGGGCGCCATAAAACCCGAGCGCCTCGAAGAACCACACTGAGACCAGCAAGGCGGTTCGTCCTCGGACACCGGGAGAGAACAGTTCGGTGTACTTGGCGCGCTGAACCGCGGGTAAGGCGAAGTCCGAAATCGGCGGCAGTTCTCCAAATTGGGCGCGGGTCCGAGCCTCTATGCGGTCCAGCACCTCGTCCGCTTCAGCAAACCGGCCTTGATTCTCGTACCAGCGCGGTGACTCCTCCATCCGGTGCGAGAACAACAGGATCAGCATGCCAAGCGAGCCCCAGATGAACACCAGCCGCCAGCCCCACACTGCCGCGGGAATCACCATCCGGGCAATGAATGCCGTGGCTGGGATGCCGCAGACCCCGATCATCATGATCCAGCCCTGGTAGCTTCCGCGCCTTTTCACCGGAAACATCTCGCTGATGTATGTCATGCCGACCACGGTCATGGCCGAAATGCCGACCCCGGTCAACAACCGTGTCAGGAATAATCCGGTGGTGTTCCAGGCGCAGGCGTTCAGAAGCGAGAAGACGGAGTAAAACAAAGTAGTCACAATCAAAGCTTTTTTTCGCCCGACCCGGTCGGAAAACCATCCGCCAACATTCGCTCCCACCAGCATGCCAATAAATGCCGCTGAGGTGATGAAGCCAATGCTGGAAAGCGGAAGTTTCCAGGCAATGCGCACCGCAGGCGCCGCGAAGCCGAAAGTATTGAGATCGCCCAGCTCGAAGAAGAAGATGTAGGCCATCATCCACATGATTCCCTTGTGGAAAGAGCCAATGGGTAGTCGGTCAAGACGCGCGGCCACCGATGGACGCGCCCTGTGCACTGCGCCAGCCTGGGTTGTGCCCACGAACCACCTCCCTATGCAACTGGAACGCACAGGCTAGCCCTTCGATAAGCTTCCGCCCGGACGAAGGAAAAGATGCCCGTCACTGCAAAACCCCGGCGGCAGGACATCGCGTGTGAATCCCAATTGGAATTTGTAGCGGTGCTTAATGCCCTGGGAAGCTACCACAACGGCCACGGGAAGCGGAGCGACTTTATCACTGTGCCGCGTGTGATACGTCACTCGATCGATGTGACAAAAAAGATCCAGCGGCATGTTGCAGGTTCGCCTTGCAGGTACATACCCCAGCAAGCCAAAAGCAGGCTTGCAGGGGCCCAGCGCGCAAATCAGAACTTCAGGTTCTTGAAGGGCAGGAATGCCATGAAATCGGCATGATGCACGATATAGGCTTCCGTCGTGCGCTTGACCAAGTCGCCTTCAGCGGCATGCGCGGCAATGATGTGGCAGACGGCATCCGGCACGCCGCACTCCATGGCCAGCGCGACGCCGGTAAATGGGTGGCGTACCATCTCGCCGCGTTGGCTTTGCACGGCCTTGCCTGCCTTGATTTCGTACTCCAGCAGTTTGCCGACATCGGCGAGTATGGCGCCGGCGATTACCGTGTCCAGATCGATTTTCAGGCTGTTGCCCATGAACTCCCGCATGGCTTCCGCCGCGTGGCGCGAGATGTGCACCACGCAACGCTTATGTTCCATGAAGGTCGTCGGGCAGTTTGGCACCAGAAGAGTAAAAGGAATCCGGTTGAGATCGTCAGGACGAAGCGGGCTCAACTCAAATGCCCGTTCCCACGTGCGGATCACTTTTTCCCGAAGATCGGGGTTTTGAATCCAATCCAACTCCGGCCAAAGTCGCTTAACGTCGTCGCGGATCAAGCGGTCCTCCTGCGAGCCACTCCGATTTCGGCGTGACTGTCGGCACAACTTCTAGCAGAGTCAGAAGGTGGCAGGTTGTGATGAGAGTCATAACCTGCCGTGACGGAATTCAACGCGAAAGAACTGCATTGACGCGAACGCTCCACACCGGCGCGTCATGAGTGCTCGTTCGTTCTGATTTGAGTATCAATTCTTCTTATCAATATATTGGTGCAAATCGAAGCCTTCAGGTAATCTCCCTCACCCAAGTGAGCTTTCGGCAACCGCCCTCGCCGCACGGAGCAGCAACAGGAAAGCCGACACGGCGAACGGCACATCACTGCCGCATGTGATGCAAATTACAAGCGGCTGTTCAAACGCTGTGATAGTCATCCCATCCATATATTCCTGAGCGACAAGCCAGGACACCGCCGAGTAATTAGTCTCCGGGACGACGGATCACGAGGAGGAAGGGATGAAAGGCAAGCCACTCTACAAGAGTCTCTATTGTCAGGTGATTATCGGAGTAGCCTGTGGCATTACCTTGGGCATGGCGGCACCGAAGTTCGCCGTGGAATGCAAGCTGTTGGCAGATATCTTCCTAAAGCTCATCAAGATGATGATTGCCCCGGTCGTGTTTTGCACCCTGGTGGTCGGCATAGCGGGTTCGCGCGCATCGGGAGGCAAGGTGGGCAGGGTTCTGCTGAAGGCAATGATCCTGTTTCATATTTTCACCATCATCTGCCTGCTGCTTGGCTTGGGGGCCATTACGCTGTTTCATCCCGGCACTGGTCTCAACATCAATCCCGCCACCCTGAACACATCCAGCATCAGCTACCTGACCCATGCGGGGCCCAAATTCACCACCTTCGGAGAATTTGTTCTGCGCGTGATCCCGACCTCCTACGTTGCCGGACTGGCGGAAGGAGACGTGTTGCCGGTTCTGCTGATTGCCATCCTGACCGGCTTCAGTTTGATCCGCGCCGGAAAGACCGGAGAACTACTGCTGAGCGTCATCCAGTCGGCCATGAAGGTGATCTTTGGAATCATCGGGTTCATCATCAAACTCGCGCCCTTGTGCGCCTTTGGTGCCATGGCTTTCACCGTGGGTAAATATGGCGTGGGAGCGTTGAGATCGCTCGGCCAACTGGTCATTCTTTTCTATGCGCTGTGCGCGATCTTCTGGATCGTCTTTCTGGGCGCGCTCTGCCGGTTTTACGGTTTCAGCATCTTCAGACTGCTGGCGTATATCAAGGAAGAGATTTGGATTACGCTCGGGGCGGCGAGCAACGAACCGGCCATGCCGGGCATGCTGATGAAGATGGAGAAGCTCGGGTGCGACCGCGGAGTGGTCGGCCTCACCATCCCCGCAGCCTATGCCTTTAATCTGGACGGCACCGCCATCTATCTTTCCTTTGCCACGATGTTCATCGCGCAAGCCTGCAACATTCATCTGAGCTGGGGAAGAATATTTCTGATGCTGATCGTCATGTTGATCTCCGTCAAGGGATCGGCCGGCGTTTACGGCGCGCCGCTGGTAGCACTGGTCGCCACGCTTTCGGTGTTTCCGGATGTCCCGGTCGCGGGTATCACCCTCATCATCGGAATCGATCGTATCCTTGCCGAGGCGCGCGGAACGGTGACGGTTCCCGGACACGCCGTGGCGACCATTGTCACCGCCATATGGGAAAAATCCTGCGACCTGGAAAAACTGAAAGCCGAACTGAAGAACCCAACCTACAGCTACAGTGCGCTTGGCGGCGAGACATCTGCGCCAGCACCTGCCGCCGCAGCCGCGGCCAGCGGCGGAGCCTAGAGCGATTGCTGCCGGCGGCTCGTGAGAAACGGCTGCGCCCTCATCCGGTGGGCCGCAGCCTTTCTTTTTTGGCGGTGATCGTGTGCCGTGCCTTGGTCTTAATCAATTCCCAAGCGCTGCTTGACGTAGGGAACTAGCCCGCCAAGGTCAAGTATCTGCTGCACAAATGGGGGGATCGGCGTAAAGCTGTAGGTTTCGTTCGTGCTGAGATTCCTGATTACACCCGCGGCGCTGTCCACTTCAAGCAGGTCACCGTGGTGGATGGCGGCCGATGCGGCTGGTGATTCCAACGCGAGCAGGCCCACATTGATGCAGTTGCGGTAGAAGATGCGGGCGAAGGAATCCGCGATCACAATCTTCACGCCGGTCATCTTGATGGCAACTGGCGCCGCCTCGCGCGAAGAACCGCATCCGAAGTTTTCGCCGCCGACCACGAAGTCTTCCGCCGCGACTTCCTTAGCGAACTCCGGAGCGAGATCGATAAAACAATTCGTTTTCAGCTTTTCCGGATCTTTGTTCCAGTTGGCAAGAAATCTGCCTGGAATGATCGCATCCGTATCAATGTCGTCGCCGAATTTCCAAGCTTTGCCAGCCAATTAAATCACCTGCCTTGGATCGATGATGTGTCCAGCTACCGCGGATGCCGCCGCCGTGTAAGGCGAGGACAGATAAACCTTGCTGTTCTTGTGGCCCATGCGGCTGGCAAAATTGCGGTTGGTGGTTGAGATTGCGACTTCTCCCTCGGCCAGCAAACCCAGATGCCCGCCGAGACATGGTCCGCAGACCGGAGGCGAAATCATAGCTCCAGCCTCGATGAAGATCTCGATTAAGCCTTCCTTCACGGCCTGGAGATAAATCTGCTGCGTCGCCGGGAACACCAGCAGCCTCACGCCATGCGCTGCTTTCCTGCCCCGCAGAATTCGCGCGGCTGCCCGCAGATCGCTGATGCGTCCGTTGGTGCAGGAACCGATCACCACCTGGTCCAGCTTGACGCCATTGATTTCACAAGCGGGTGCGATATTCGCCGGCGAGTAGGGTTGCGCAACCACGGGTTGCAGCCGGGTGACGTCGTAGCGATACTCAGCGTCGTATACCGCATCCTGATCGCTGCTGAAAGTGAGAAACGGCATCTGGGTTCTGCCTTCCAGATACTCCAGGGCGGTCTTGTCGGCTTCGATGATGCCGTTCTTGGCTCCCGCCTCCACCGCCATATTGCACATGGTAAAGCGATCGTCGATAGGCAAGTCACGGACGGTCTCACCGCAAAACTCCATGGCCTTGTAGCGGGCGCCATCGACGCCAATCTGTCCGATGGTGTGCAGGATCAGGTCTTTGCCCGTAACCATCTCCGGAAGAGCGCCGAAAAAATTGAACTTGATGGAAGATGGAACCTTCAGCCAAAGCTCACCGAGGGCCATGGCGGCAGCCACGTCGGTTGCGCCCAACCCGCTGGAGAACGCTCCCAGTGCGCCGTAGGTGCAGGTGTGCGAATCGCTGCCGACAACCACCATTCCCGGACGGATG
>JBEKQP010000234.1:0-7466 GCA_049519595.1 Candidatus Korobacteraceae bacterium
CTGGTTAATCTGTTCGGCAGTAAGTATCTGAAAGAGGTCGAGGCTGGCGCTACCGTTTACCTCCAATTCGCCCGTGAACTCCTCTTCTGTCAAGCTGGCGGCTTTGAGCCGCTCGTCATCTGTTGGTATCGCCACTGGACCATAATATCTCGATGCGAACCGCCTCGTACACGCGCAACTGCCTCCTGAGGCTCAGGTTCATATGGTCGTGTCAAGCGGTCGCCGACGAGGTATCCTCACCCCCCTCTGGGGTCAAGGTCGTGCTGGGGGGAGCGCGCGAATCGGGCCACTCGTACAAAACTCGGATTTGGGCGACGCGGGCCGGAAGTCGCGTTGGGGGAAGCGCGCCACGGGCAACGAGCGGCATCTGTGATTCAGCGAAGGGCGTTTCGGGATTGTATGAGTGTCCGACGATCCGCCCGAAACGGTGCGAGCCTACGGGCTGGGAGCGCTCTTGCTTGCCACCTGGACAGTAGCCCAGACTATGGGCCGAAACCGCGGTTTATGTCCCAGAGCGGGTAATGTGGCAGAGCGCCTGCCGGATCGCGAACGAATGCTTCGGTCTGAACTACCAAATCCCGCTTGCGCTGGCGCGCGGCCGGCCCGATATCACGCCGGCCTAAAGCGGGGGTATGGGCGCCGGCGCGGGTCGTGCCGGGAGGCGGCTTCAGGCCTTCCGACAATTGGTTTCGTTTCAGCAACGTCGTCAGCGATTCGCGAACCTCTTTCGTAGCGCCACTAAAGCATTCCAACCACCGTTCTTCAATCTCACGCGCGAGACGGTGGTACCTGTGCTGCGCCTTCATGCCGGCTTCGGAGAGCCGCACGAACTTGCCGCGGCCGCGCGCAGCGTCTCTCTCGACTATGATGTACGGCTTAAGCTGCCAGCCGATGCCCGAGGTCTCGTTCGAACAGCCGGTTCGTTTGGAAATCTCCGCTTCGGGAATCGGCTTGTCGCTGAGAATGCGGATGGCATTGGCGCACAGCGAGATCGGCGTTCCCGAATCACGTTCGAAATCGAGCGCGAACGCGAGCAGAACTCGCGAAAGCAGTACCGGCAGCGGCAGGCCGTCTTCAGAAGCCGATCTCCGGCGCGTGAACTCCGGCAGCTTCAGAATCGCGCCGGGTAAACCCTGCGGCAATTCGAAATCAATCTGGTGCTCGAGTGTTTCTAACGAGCGGCGCATCCAGGTCGCGTCATCGCCGAAGCGTTTCGACCAGCGGGCGTCGATTTCCGGGATCAGCTCCGGCCAGATTCTGATTGCCATTTCGCCGCTGGCCGTGAGCCGGACGGGCCAATCGGCGCGTATGCCCCGGCCGCTGCCGAAACCGGGGCGTTTCCCGGGTTGCAGCAGAATGAAACCCCATCGTTCCAGACAGCCAAGCTCATTTTTGATCTGCTCCTCGGCTGCGAGCGCGCGCGAAGCCAGCATTCGAACCGAGACCGGTCCATCCCCCAGAAACTGCAGCAGATTGAGCCATGTCACCAGCGAGAGCCGCGCGCCACGGCTTAGCGTTTCCAGCATGCGGCGCTCGAATTCGCAATCGAGTTCCACCGTGTAGGCCACCAGGGTTTGCGAGAGAAGGGCCGAAAGGGGCTTCTGCGGCGCCGTGGGCATCCCACCGCCAATTGTAGCGCGGGCCGGATTCTCGCGAATCGCGAGGATCCGCTGCCTTGAGCAGGTGTTCTGCGAAGTATCTGCGACCCGTTCTGGCCGGATTACGCCACTCGGAGAATGCCCGACCCGAAGCCGACTTGGCGGTCCTAATCGTAAGGATGCCACTTCTCGTAATCGGCGTTTATTACCAGATGGCCAAACTCCACGCCGCTCCCCCGACGCCACCGGCTCAGCCCTTTTTTGCGGTGTCATTGCTCTCGCTTCACGGCTATGCTTCGATAGGTAGGAGACGCTTGTGGATTCACCAGAGCTGAGTTTTCACCCGGAAGCCGCGAAGCGGTTTGACGAACGCACGCGGGACATTCTGACGACCGTCCAGGGCCTCCGGGCGGTCCCAAACCCCTCTATTCAAACACCGGATGTACATCCGGTTTTCAACATCCGTTCTGAAGACATCATCTCCGGATCAAAGTTCGTGTTCGAATTCAATCCTCTCGGCGATCCCACCGGTGTCGTCTGGGTGTCCGGGACGATGCATGTCGGATGGGTGGGGCCAGCTTTTGAGCCCATCAAAACACTTGTTGAGTCTGTTGCCGCAACGAAACCCTTCCCGGAATTCGTCTCCTTCGAATTCCTGCTTGAGCAGATCTGCGAATGGCTTTGCGATACCTTGGAGCGCCGGCGGTCGGATACGCTCACTACCTTCGTTGCGAAGCGGAGCAACGAGGCGATCCGCGAGCACGACATTTGGATACCGCTGTTCCAAACGTATTCCTCGAAGGAGTTCTTGATTGGCGACGTGGCGTTTCGAACCTTTACGCGAGAAATCATGGATGAGTGGTGGAATCGAAGGCCCGCACACATCCGGGAAGATCCCCTTGGCTCAGCCGCGCTTAACAAGAGGAGGTCCGAACTTCAGGCAAGCCTCGCCGCGTGCGTACGGGTCCGCGCTGAAGAACACAGAGCCGCTGAGATCGCACGCGCAAAGGCCGAGAACGCAACCGCTCTTTTGCGCTTTCTCTCGCCTGCGAACTTCAATTCACGGCTCACGAGCCTCTGCACACCGACGGCGTCGGGATTAGTCCCGCAAGTCACGACGGTCTTCATGGATAATGGCCGTATCGACCGGATCAGCCGAGGCGTGGCGGATCGGCGCGCAACCGATTGGCTCCTAGATGACAGCATCCGGCTGCGTCCCGGAATTCTGGAGAATCTTAACCGTCTGGCTTCAGATCTGTCCACCGAGTTTTGTCGCGCGCTATACGACGCTCTCATTATCTATTCCAGGCAGACGCTCACCGTCGACGTCTCCGACAAGCTCGTCTTCAGCTTATCGGCACTAGAATCGATGTTGCTGCGGGACGGCAACGAGCCGATCCAGAAAAACCTCGGCGAGCGTATGGCGTTTCTCATCGGTCAATCGCCTCAGGCACGGAAGGATATCGTCAAGAATATTGAGGTCGTCTACCGAATCCGTTCAGCCTTTGTTCATCACGGCCAAACCGCACGTCACGTCGAGACCGTGGACCAGTTCCTCATTAATGCCTGGACAACCTTTTCCAGGCTCATGGACCTGTCGGTCACATATAAGGCGAAGGCCGCTCTGATCGGTGCGTTGGAGGATCTCAAAATGTCGTGAACGCCGTCTGAGGGAGCGGGCGCCGTTTCTCCATGGGCCAATGTGGGCCAAGCAGCACTGGAATTCCCTGGGCGCGCCTCGCATCCCTTGCGGTGTTTTCTGTAGGTTGCGGCTTGCGTTACGGCCGGAGACCGTCATGGGATGATGATTCTCGGCAGCGACGCAGGCGGTTCGATATGATACCGGACCTTCAATTCCCCGCGGAGGTTTTCTTTGTAGCGTTCGAAACTCGCGCGCATCTCGACGAGAACGTGATCGAGCTTCAACCGGCTGTCGTAATCGGAGTAGAACGTGCGCTCCATCGTGAAGCACGTGAGAAGCATCGAAAACAGGGACATTGCCCAATAACGGCTTTCAACACCGCAATATGCAAACTCCCAAGCCGCATCGCCACCGTCCATTTTCCTGCTCGCGAATCGGTCGCTCATCGCATTGATGGTTGCGTGCGAGCCAGCCTCCGACAACTCGCCCCACGTCCGGTGCAACTCCTCGAGTCCGTGAAAGATCCCTTGCTTTTTGTAGCGCTCGAATGCATCGCTGAACACCTTCGGCTCTTCGTTCTTGCTGAGCCAGACGTCCTGAAGTTTGGGATCGCGCAGCATCGTGTGGGCGTGGGCGACGAACTCGATGCCGTCTCGCAGTATCGACCGCGCTTCAGCCAGGCATCCGGAAAGCGCCAGTTCGATACTGATGCGGATTTTGGCGTGCGCGTTGAAGTAGAGAATGAGTGGAAACCACTGGTTCACATGTCCCGGCGGCCGGAGGTCGCTGAATTCCCGCATCCAGATCGCATCTAGGACGGTGTAGTACCGCCACATCTCCGGAAAGCCCTGAATGCTCGCAAACAGGTTGTTCCGCTTGGTCTTGTAGTATTCCTTGTAATCCGCGGGTAAATTTTGAATCTCGAATGAAACGAGAAGATCGCCGTCGGCTGGTTCAGTTCGGTTTAGCACACCAGAAGTAGGACTCACGGACCACCTCGTCAACCCAGCTTACCAGGGGAGCGAGAAGATCTTCTCGACCAGGCCGACCGTCCTCCCGTTTCACGAGTCCGGGGTTAGAGGTGGGCCAAATCAGTTGAGCGAACTCAGCGGAATTTAGCCATAGACAGCATGCTTCTCAGCGCCGCGGCTCCGCGAAGCAGCCCGATTAGGAACTATAAACGCACCAGGGTCTCGCGATCATCGCGAGATTGATTTCGCGGCACGGTGATCGGGGGACGCATCACCGGGACGGCTAAGAACAGCGCGAGCATCAGAATCCAGTTTTGGCCTTTCGGCAACGTTATGCATTCAACCTCCGCCAGCGACGTGACTTCCGGCGGGCCGAAGTCGTTGTTTTCGAAGGGTTGATCGCGGCAAAGTTATGCATTCAAGCGGCAGCTTTATGAGTCCTGTCACAGCTGCTGCTGATGTTGGTGGTGGTGGTTGATGATGATGATGATGATTCGCTCTCGGTGGTGTGTGACTGGACCCGTGATGTTGCCTGCAAGTAAACGCCGTTGAAGAATTCCCCTGGATCTATCTGAGGCTGCTTAGGAACGCTACACGCTACCAGCCGCGCCGCCCGCGGTTGAATGAGCGTTGTCCGGCGAGGACATAGGCCTCCCGCGACTGTGCGCCCCGGCTCAACGCGGTGTAGTGCCTTGTAGCGCGTAATTCCCTAAACGCACTCAGGCCAATACATCCAGGAACCGAGCGGGGACCACGCACTCAGGCTCGATCGCGAAGGAACATCCCAACACGCCCATGGCAGGAGCCACCTCCCGACCGACGTCCAGTTCAGGGCGGCCGTCATCTCCGATGTCGATGATCTGAAATCGTCCGCCAAGACAGCGCCGGTATATCCACGCAAACCTCCTCAAGTCCCGATTCTGGCTTGACGCGAAGGTAGCGGCATACGACGGAAGAGCCACCATCTGTACCCAATCGCCGACCTTGAGTTCGGCTCGGTTGCGGAATGGCAGCAGTGGCGAGGCCGCCAATGCCAGGAGAGTCCTTCGATCCATCATCGGAATAGCCTAGCGGAGCACGACTGGAGATGCAAACATTTTAGTGGGGTGATATTGCACACAGCGCAATGGACTTTCTCATCGTCTTTAACGCTTGGCGTGCTTGGCCGTCTGCAAGAACTCAGCCGTTTCTTTAGTCAAGATCGGACAGTATAAGCGCCCCCACTTCCGCAGCCAGTTTGCCGCTGCGCGCGGGTCATTGAATCTCGGCGAAGTAACCCAGAGGCCCAATTTGTCGTTCTCGTCAATTCTCAGGTTGCTGTGGGGGTAAGCGTCCGGCCGAGGCCGTCTTGACGACTTACTTCATGTTTGCTGCGGCGAGGCGGACCAGGCGTTCGTAGCGGAACTGGTTGCGGATCTGGCTGAGGAAGAACCGGCCTTTGGACTCGGCACCAAGGAAGTCCCGATAGTGTTCCGGAGGGAAGTCGAAGTAGCGGTAGACATCGCCGCTGTGGAATCGCAGGTAGAGAATCTGCGCCTCCCCAGCATACGCCACTGCGGTGAGAAGTTTGGATTCTAGCGGCACCCAGTCCACGTCTTTGAGTCCCTCTCTCATTCTCCAATAGTGTCCACGATCGCGAGATTGTGGACACTATTTCCATTCGAGGCTGATTGAGGGTGTTCTGCAGCCTGGCCGCTGGCAGGAGTGGCTGCCGTCAGTTTCCAGGGCAGCAACTCTTCGATCCGGTTGATCGGATGATCGGCGATGCGCCGCATGACGCTCGTCAGATACCCTTCCGGGTCGATCCCGTTCAGCTTCGCCGAGCCAATCAGACTGTAGATCGCCGCCGCCCGCTCGCCGCCGGCATCGGAACCGGCGAACAGATAGTTCTTGCGTCCCAGCGCGACCGCACGCAGCGCACGTTCGGCGGCGTTATTGTCCATCTCGACGCGGCCATCCTCCGCGAACAGCAGAAGCGCAGTCCATCGTTCGAGCGCATAGTGGATCGCCACCGCAACGTCAGACTTCCGCGACAGTTTGGAAAACGTCGCCTTCAACCAGGCATGCATCGATTCCAGCAGCGGTTTCGATCTCGCTTGCCGCACTTGTCTCCGCTCCGCCGGTGATCGCCCACGGATCTCTGTCTCGATTCCGTATAACTGGGCAATGCGCTCCAGCGCTTCCTTCGCGATCGGAGATCGATGCGCTTGATAGAGATCGTGAAACTTACGTCTGACATGCGCCCAGCACGCGGCCTCGATGATCGCGCCTTTCTCGTAAAGTTGGTTGAAGCCTGCATAGCCATCGGCCTGTAGGATGCCTTGATAACTACTCAAGTGTCTCGCCGGATGTTCGCCTTTGCGATCGGGCGAGTAGGCGAACCAGACCGCAGGCGCCGCTTGGCTTCCCGCCGGCCGGTCATCGCGAACATAGGTCCAGAGTCGGCCCGTTTTTGTCTTGCCGTTACCGGGTTCCAGCACCGGCACCGGCACGTCATCGCCATGCAGTTTGTCCGCGCTGAGCACATAGCGTTTCAGAGAATCCACCAGCGGCCGCAGCGTCCGGCTCGCGCCACCCACCCAGTCGGCCAGCGTGGAGCGGTCCAGGTCGATGCCTTCCCGCGCGTAGATTTCCGATTGCCGATAGAGCGGTAAGTGATCGGCATACTTGGCAACCAGCACATGCGCCAGCAGACCAGGTCCGGCCAGACCGCGGTCGATCGGCCGGTTCGGCGCCAGTTCCTGCACGATGCGCGAGCAGGCGGCACAGCTCAGCTTCGGCCGCACCGTGCGTATCACTTTGAAGCGCGCCGGCACGTATTCGAGTGTCTCGCACACGTCTTCGCCGAGCATCCGCAACGTGCCGCCGCAGTCGGGACAGGCTTCCTGCGAGGGCGCGATGGTCTCCGTCTCCCGCGGTAGTTCAGCCGGAAGCACACGGCGCGCCGGCTTGCGGCGGGTTTCGTGAGACACGACCGTCGCCGCCTGCGTGGGCAATGGTTCGGCGGCGGCCTGGTTGGCTTCCAGGTCTTCCAGCCGCAGTTCGAGCTGCTTGATGTCGCGGTCGAACTTCTCGGCGCGAGGCCCGAAATGCATGCGCTTCAGTTTGAGGATGAGTAACTTCAGATTCTCGATCTCAGTTTCACGGGAGTCGAGTTCGGACTGCTGCGCCAGCACGAGGGCTTTCAACGCCTGGGGATCGAGCGCGTCGAGATTAGGAAGCTGTCTCTCGCGTTTGCCCTGACTGTTCCCGGCG
>JBEKQP010000235.1:0-7369 GCA_049519595.1 Candidatus Korobacteraceae bacterium
GGACGCAAAGATGCGCCATGGCTCGTGTTTTCCAATTCCCTGGCGACCAACCTTTCGCTGTGGGACGGGCAGATTGCGACGTTCGAAAATTCCTTTCGCATTCTTCGCTACGATCAGCGAGGCCATGGCGGTACCGAGGTTCCAGGCGAACCCTGCACTTTCGAGCAGTTGGTTGATGATGTCGTCGCTCTGTTTGACGCCCTGGCCATTCGGCGGGCAACCTTCGTAGGCGTCTCCATGGGCGCGATCACCGCCCTTCGGCTGGCCGCGCGTCATGCCGGGCGCCTTGATCGCATTGTCGCTTGCGACGGCCAATGGGTCGCTCCAGCGGGAGCAAGGGAACTCTGGGAAGAGCGCATTGCGGTAGTCCAAAATCAAGGGATGGAAGCGCTGGTCGAGCCCACGGTGCGGCGCTGGTTCAGGCCGGAGTTCATTGCCGGCAATCCGCCATCTCTTGAAAAAGTTCGCCGCATGATCGCCACAACGCCGGCAGGGGGGTTCATTGCCTGCGGACGCGCTCTCCAACAATACGACTACCGCGAGTGCCTGCCGCAGATCGGCGTCCCCACGCTGCTGCTTGCCGGAGCGGCCGACGGCACAATGCCGGAAGTCATGCGGGAGATGCACCGGGCGATGCCAGGATCGAATTTCGTGGAGATACCGAATGCCGGCCATCTCCCAAACTTTGAAAATCCCGAGGTCTTCAACCAAACGCTGTCGAAATTCCTTGCCTGATCTTCATCGGGCGCTGAGATGATTTTCGCGAAGAGCCACTCGACTTAGCTCGCGTCCGCAGAAAAGGAACGGCGCGAGGCTATTCCTCTTTGACTACAAATTTGAGCGACAGCGTAAGCAAGATCGCAATCACCAGCGTGCCCGCCATGCCGATCATGCCCGCCTTGTAAGAGCCGGTCACGTCTTTCAGCCAGCCCACCATCACTGGGCCTACCATTCCGCCGAGATTGCCAAAGCCATTGATAAAGGCGATACCGCCGGCGGCAGCCGCGCCCGTCAGAAAACGTGACGGCATGACATAAAACGATGGCCGAATGGAGCTCAGGCCAATCACTGCGACCGTAATGCCAACCAGGGCGGGAATCAGCGAGCCGTAGAAAACGGAGAATGTAAAGCCCGACGCCGCGACCAGTTGCGCAAGCGCAAGGTTCTTGATGTATCTTCGGCTACGGTCGACCTGCCGGGCCCAGGGAATCATGGCGATGCTGCCGACGATGTAGGGGATCGCGGAAAGAAACCCGATCTGCAGATTTGAAAGGTGATGGCTCTTAAGAATCAGCGGCAACCAAACGCCAATGCCAAGAATGCCGATGATGTAGAAGAAAAGGATACTGGTCAGCATCAGCACCCTAATGTCTTTCAACGAAGTCAAGAAATTCCGCTCTTCACGCTCTCGCTTCTCCTGCCCTAACATCTCCGCCATCACGTCTCGTTCCTGCTGGGTGAGCCATTTCGCATCTTTGGGTTCATCCGCCAACAGGAACAGCGTGACCAAACCACACAGGCAGGCCGGCACCCCTTCGAGAATAAATACCCACTGCCATCCAGTGAGGCCAAGGACCCCGTTCATTTGGAGGACTAAGGCTGAGATCGGACCGCCCACGACAGAAGAGAGCGGCACCGCAACCAGGAACCATGCAAGTATGCGCGTGCGGTGCTGCACGGGAAACCATATCGAGAGATAGAAGATGGCGCCAGGGAAGAATCCCGCTTCAGCGGCTCCCTCCAGCAAGCGAATGAAGGCGTAGCTCTTGGGCCCAACCGCGAAAGCCGTGGCGGCTGCAACCAGTCCCCAGGAGATCATGATGCGAGCCAGCCAACGGCGCGCGCCAAAGCGATAAAGCGCGAGATTACTCGGGACTTCGAATATGCAGTAGCCAATATAAAAAATGCCCGCGGCCCAGCCGAATTGGGTGGCTGTAAGCCCCAGGTCGCGGTTCATCGTCAACGCCGCGAACCCAACGTTAGTACGATCGATATAGCTGAAAAAATAGGCAACCGCAAGAATCGGCACCAACCGCACCGTGTTCTTCTTGAGCGCGCTCTGCCGAACCGCCTCCACATCGAGTGCAGGGCAGGAGATTTTAATTTCCTCTGGTTGTTGTTGCTCGGCGCTCATACGGACCCTTTCTGGATGTCCCGGCGTGTGCTCTTATTTGCGAGCGGCAGCGCCGGCAGCTTCATGACCATCGCCCGCCTTGCCCGGAACCGATGGTTCGGCATCTTTGGAAGCGAGATACCGGTAGAATTTTTCGCGATCGAAAGCTTTGTCCCACTTGGCAATCGCCAGCACGGCTACGGTGTTGCCAATCATGTTGGTGACGGCACTGCCGGTCGCCATGAACCTGTCGATGCCCAGCAACAGACCTAGCCCGCCTAAAGGAAGCACGCGAACCGACTGTAATGTCGCGGCCAGTTTGATGAAAGCTCCTCCGGCAACCGTCGTTCCGCCCTTAGAGGTGAAAAGCATTACCGCAAACAGAGCTAGCTGCTGCGACCACGAGAATGGAGTATCGCTGACTTGGGCAATGAAAACGGCGGAAAGTGTCATCTGAATGCCCGTGCCATCCAGGTTGAAGCTGTAGCCTCCCGGCAGCACAAAGCCGACCACCGCTTCGTCGCATCCGGCTTTCTCCAGCTTTTCAATCAGTCGTGGAAATGCGACTTCGCCAGAAGCGGTGCCGAAGACCAGCAGGATTTCCTCCTTGATCAGTCGCAGTACCTGGAAGATCGTAATGCCCGTCAATTTCGTAATGATTCCGAAAACCACGAAGATAAAAAACAGGCAGCTTGCATAGTAGACGATGATGAGCCGGCCAAGGAAGAGCAGTGTCGTGGCTCCAAAGCCGCCGATGGCGGCCGCCATCGCGCCAAAAGCGCCAAGCGGGGCCAACCGCATGATAAAGCTGAGAATCTTGAACAGAATGGTTTGGAATTCGGCGATGGCAGCCAGAATCACAGAATCCCGCTTTACCGTCATGCTCAGCGCGATTCCAACCAGCAGCGAAATAAACAGCACCTGGAGAATCTCGCCCTTGGCGAACGCATCAACCATCGTGAGCGGAATGATGCTGAGCAGAAAATTAACCACCGTGAGCTTGGTGGCAGCCGCCGAAACTGCCGCGATGCTCGCCGGCAAAGCGTTGTCGAGTTTGGCGTGGAGCCCTACACCCGGACGAAAGACGTTGACGGCAATCCCACCGACGATAATGCCCAGGGTGCTGACGCTCTCGAAGTAAATCAGGGCCTTTGTCCCCAACCGGCCCAGTTTCCGCATGTCCCGCACGTTGGCCATGCCGTGCACTACCGTGACAAAAATAATCGGCCCTAGAAGCATTCTCAGCAACCCGATAAACCCGTCACCGAGGGGCTTCATCTTGACCGCCGTCGCTGGAGCCACAAATCCAAGAACCACGGCCGCCGCCAGCCCGATCAAGACCTGAATATAGAGTTGCTTCAGAAGCTTCATCTTGCACCCCCGCCGAACTCTGCCCGGTAAGGTCTTCGCTATCGCCCCAACCTACTGAAAATCAATCTGCCGGTAGATTGTTCGTCCGTCCAGAATTGTCATTTGCGGAACCAGCACGTTTTCGCCGATGAGCGAATCTCCCCTGAGGTCCTTCACTTCCAGTTTCTTCTTCCCAAGGCGGAATACCGCAACGTCGGCAAGCGCTCCCGGTGTGAGTGTGCCGAGTTTCCCCTTCATTCCAATCAGACACGCCGGAACGGAAGTGCATGCGGCGACCACCTGCTCGAGTTTCATCCCCATGTTCAGATACTTCATCATGACGAACGGCAAACTGAAAACAAAGGCTCCGTAAAGAGTTTTCTTCGTCACGTCGCTACTGATGACGTCGGGCAGGAACCCCTCCGCCAGCGCGGCTTGAGCAACTTTGAAGGAGAAGTTGTTCCGTCCGTTGCAAGCGTCGAAGACAACTCCGGCCTTCTGCGCGGCAAACAGTGCGGGTCTGATTTTGCCGTTGGCGCCGACGATCGTTTCCCCTTCGCCCTGATGCGCGTGGCAGTAAACGTCGCCGGGGCGCAACATGGAGGCAATCTTCTCCGGCGCCGCCACCGGGTTGGTGGTATGGACTACCACAGGGCAGTTCAACCGTCGCGCAATCTCCAGTGTGGCTTCCAGCGGCTTGATTCCAAGATCGCCGACGATCTCTTTCGATACTCTGACCTTGATGCCCAACAATTGTCCGCGATAGCGGCTCAGCAATTCTCCGATCGCGGCCTCGTCGAAATACTTGGGATTGAGTTCCTCGGCATATCGCGTTGCGATCAGGCCGCCCGAAGAGATATTGATGAAGCTGAAGATACGCGCCCGGCTTGTGGCCACGGTCGTGCGCATGAAATAGTCAAAATTCGCCGCTCCGCAACTGCCCGCGTCAACACCGGTCGTGACTCCCATCGGAAGCATGGCAATATCGGCGTCAATGCCGGACTCCGTGCCTCCTCCTGACAGATGAGCGTGGAAATCTATGAGTCCCGGAAGCACCAGGCATCCTTTGGCATCGACCGTCGTCTCCGCCTCTATGGCTTCCCCGTCTCTGGCTTGACCAACAATTTTGTTTCCACGAATAAGGACTTCGCCCGGGCCATTGATGCCTCGTTCCGGATCGATGATTGTTCCGCCAGTAATTTTCAAATCAACTTTCACGTCAGCACCCCTTATGAATTTAAGTTACACAGTTTTGAGAAAGGCAAGTCCCATGAAGACATCACGGCCAGGTTGCTACTTCTCTCGGGTGTTCGATGATCGACCGCAAATGACGAGTATTGACGCGCGTCACTATGCCTTGTCGGCTGCTCATTGTCAAGATTCACCGGCCGGCACAAGCGAGGCGCGCCTGGGGGAAAGCAATCTCCGACGGCCGTTGGCGGTCAACGCATGTGGTTTACTCGCGCGCTCGGCGACCGTCCATAGCGCCCAACGCCCAACAATCGACCGGCTACTTCTTTAAGACTGCGCCGCTTTCGAGTACGTTGATTCCAGACGCCTGCAAGCGCTCGATGGCCGCATCCGGATCGCCGAAGCGGAAAATCAGGATCGCTTTGTCGCCATTGCCGAACGGAAAGGCGTACATGTACTCGATATTGATCGAGGTGCCTTCGAAGATGGCCAGTATCTCCGCCAGACCGCCCGGCCGATCCGGCACTTCCACGGCGAGCACTTCCGTCACTTTGACGAGATATCCGTTGTCCTGAAGCAGCCTATTCGCTTTTGCGCAGTCAGAGACGATCATGCGCAGAATGCCGAAGCGCTGCGTGTCCGCCAGCGAGAGCGCCCGGATGTCGATGCCCTCCTGCGCCAACAGCCGGCAAGGTGCAATGATCGTTCCCGGCTTATTTTCCGCGAACAACGACAACTGTTGGATTTTCATGATGACCGCCGGTCAAAAACTCGTTTTGCTTTGCCTTCACTACGCTGGATGGAGTGCGGTTCGACCAACGTTACCTTCACCCGGATTCCGAGAACATGGTCCAGCGCGTCCACAAGTTTCTCATTCAACGTCTCAAGCGCGCCAATCTTGTCGCTGAACATCTCGGGCGTCACCTCGACCTGCACTTCCATCTGGTCGAGCCCGCGCTCGCGGGTGAGAACAATCTGGTAGTGCGGCAGCGTGCCCTCCACCTCGAGCAGAGCGGTTTCCACCTGCGACGGGAAGACGTTGACTCCACGAATGATCAGCATGTCATCGCTGCGCCGGCCAATGCGCCGTATGCGCCGCAGAACGCGGCCGCAAGCGCACGGCCCGGGGATGATCGCCGTGATATCGCGCGTGCGGTAGCGAATCATCGGCATCGCCCGCTTGCTGAGGGTGGTCAGCACCAGTTCGCCCTCTTCCCCATCGGGCCGTATTGCGCCAGTCTCGGGATCGATAATCTCCGGATAGAAATGATCTTCGAAGATATGCAACCCGTCATGGCAATGGCATTCGATGCCCACGCCCGGCCCAATGATTTCGGAAAGCCCGTAGATGTCGAATGCCTGAATGCTGCTCCGCTCCTCGATATGCCTGCGCATCGATTGCGTCCACGGCTCGGCGCCGAATACGCCGACGCGCAGCGGCAGAGCTTTGATATCGACCCCTAGCTGGCCGGCGCGTTCGATCATGTGCAGAAAATAGCTCGGAGTGCAGCAGATGGCCGTGACCCTAAAATCCTTCATCACCATGATCTGGCGGTCGGTGTTGCCTCCTGAGATCGGAATGACCGTTGCGCCCAGCTCCTCGGCTCCGTAGTGCGCGCCCAGGCCGCCGGTAAAGAGTCCGTAGCCGTATGCATTCTGCACCACGTCGCCGTGATGCAGACCGCAGCAGGCAAAGCTGCGAACCATTACCGAGGTCCACACGTCCAGGTCTTCTTTCGTGTAAGCCACTACGATTGGCTTGCCGGTGGTTCCGCTGGAAGCGTGCAAGCGCACCACCTCTTCCATGGGGCTGGCAAACAGTCCGAAGGGATAGGTGTCCCGCAGGTCGGCTTTGACCGTGAACGGCAGCTTGCCGATGTCGTCGATCGAACGCAGGTCGTCTGGCGAGAGTTCGCGCTCCCGCATGCGCGAGCGGAACCATTCCACCCGCTCCCAAGCCCGTCCCACCACATCTCTTAACCGCTTGAACTGAAGGTCGCGAAGCAGCGGGGCCGGAACGAAATCCGGCGCGCTGGCCGGATGGTAGATACTGCCAATGCCGTTTGCAATGGACGTCATACCGTGTCTTATCACCCCAATGCCAGTCTGGAACAACCCAGTGCGCTCATCCCACCAAGCACGCTTGCCGCAGGGCCCTGATGCCAAGGTCGACAATACCGCAAGACACAGGTCGCGCAATCCGGAGGCTTGGC
Source organism: Candidatus Korobacteraceae bacterium (assembly GCA_049519595.1). GTDB lineage: Bacteria > Acidobacteriota > Terriglobia > Terriglobales > Acidobacteriaceae > CAWBRT01. Next base: position 6,868 of record JBEKQP010000235.1, read on the forward strand.
AAAGAGAGTAGTTTCAGACTGTCAATCCGAATGACTCAACGTATCACGGTTTGTCCCTGAAAAGGAAGAACGCTGCTGTCTCTTGACAATGATTTGAGAACTCCTTATCGTGTTCGCCACCCGCGGTGAACGCCACTGCCCGCCAGTGTTGTGAATGGGCCGGTCCGCGGTTCAGCCTATGGAAACTACTATCCGCGATATTCACCGTGCCATTGAAAGCGGCAAGCTGACCTGCCGCAGCCTGGTTCAGCAGTGCCTGGATCGCATTCAGGCCTACGACAAGCAGGGCCCCTGTCTGAACGCAATGTTGTATGTGAATCCGAAGGCGCTCGACGAGGCCGATGCCATGGACAAAGAGTTTCATCGCACCGGCAAGCTCAAGCCTCTGCAGTGCATTCCGGTGGTGCTGAAGGATAACTACGATACCGCCGACATGCCGACCACCGGAGCCTCGCTCGCCCTGAAAGGCGCACAGCCTTCCAAAGATGCCTTTACGGTGACG
>JBEKQP010000236.1:0-7341 GCA_049519595.1 Candidatus Korobacteraceae bacterium
GAGCACCTGCCCGAGCTGAGAATCCGGGTGGTCAATGTCGTCGATCTCATGCGATTGCAGCCGCAAACCGAGCACCCGCACGGGTTGAGCGACATAGATTTTAACGAGCTCTTCACCAAGAACAAGCCGGTCATTTTTGCTTTCCATGCCTACCCGTGGTTGATCCACCGGCTGACCTACCGCCGCGCCAATCACGACAACCTGCACGTCCGCGGCTATAAGGAAGAGGGAACCATCACCACGCCATTCGACATGACGGTGTTGAACGATCTGGACCGCTTCCACCTCGTGATGGACGCCATCGATCGCCTTCCGCAGACCGGCGATCAAGGCGTCTACCTGAAGCAGCAGCTCAAGGACAAGCTGATTGAGCACAAGCAATATATCGACAAATACGGCGAGGACCTGCCAGAAATCCGAAATTGGAAATGGAGCAACCCGAAATGAATGCGCAAGAGTTTATCGAGGCGCAAGGACGCTGGTCGTAGTATTAAGGGACTGCCGAGATTGCGAAAATTCAGAGGTGGAAGGATAGTGAAAAAGCTAATTGTTTTCGATCTGGATGGAACGCTTGCCGAAAGTAAATCGCCTCTCGATGGCGAGATGTCGGCACTGCTGCATGACCTTCTCGGCAGTGTCAAAGTAGCTGTGATTTCCGGAGGCGGCTGGCCGCAGTTTGAAAAACAACTGCTCTCCAATCTTCCCCATGATGAACGCCTGGTGAATCTATCCCTTCTTCCTACCTGCGGAACAAAGTTCTTTCAGTACATGGGAGATTGGAAAAGAATTTATTCAGAAGATTTCACCGCGGATGAAAAAAAGAAAATCATCAGTTCTCTAGAGAAGGCGGTCGGGGTAGCGGGCTTCAAGGTTGAAAGAGTTTGGGGAGAGGCGATCGAAGACCGGGGAAGTCAGATAACATTTTCCGCGTTAGGTCAGCAGGCTCCCTTGGCAGAAAAGGATAAGTGGGACCCCGATTTCGTCAAGCGGAAGAAGATCAAAGCGATCCTTGACACATTGATTCCCGAGTTCTCTGTCCGCATGGGGGGCTCGACATCCATTGACGTCACCAAACCTGGCATCGACAAAGCTTACGGCATCAGAAAGCTGCGAGACCTCCTAGGCATTTCATTGAAAGAGATGATCTTCATAGGCGATGCCCTGTTCGTGGGAGGGAACGACTATCCGGCCATCGAAGCAGGAGTCGTCTCAATCGCAGTTCGAGGTCCCGAGGAGACGAAACCGGTTATCCAAGCGATCATCGCTTGTTTGGAACGCGATCAGCAAGCGTGACATTGTGAGAGCATTTGATTCGCACCCAATATGGCAGTGTGCAATGTTGAACGGCTGCGAGTGCCGGCGAAGCCGCTCTAAGGAGGATTATTAATGACCACAACAATTGCGATTGTGGCGATGGGAGAAATGGGATCCGGAGTCGGTCGAGCCTTGGTTGAAAGCGGAGCGCGCGTGATCACCTCCCTCGATGGCCGCTCGCAGGCGAGCGCCGGACGCGCCGCCAAAGCTGGTGTAGAAGTCGTCGACGACGATGGTGCGCTGATTGCGCAGGCCGATTTCGTTTTCTCCATTGTGCCGCCCTCTCGCGCCGCAGAACTGGCGCAGCGCCTGCTGCCGCGAATTCGCAGCGTCGAACGTAAGCCGGTGTTCGTCGAATGCAACGCCGTGGCGCCTGCGACGGTGAAGCAGATCGCCGCGCCCTTTCAGGCGGAGGGATTGCCATTTGTCGATGCCGGGATCATCGGTCCGCCCCCGGCTTCGGGCCGTCCCGCCCCTCGGTTCTATGCCTCCGGCGGAGCACTCGGCCGCTTCGAGGAATTGCGAAGCTTCGGCATGGACGTGCGACCCCTGTCGAGCGAGGTTGGCGATGCTTCGGCACTGAAGATGGCATACGGCGGAATCAACAAGGGTTTGCAGGCGCTGGGCGCGACGATGATCTTGGGCGCCGTGCGCAACGGAGTCTCGCAAGCGCTGTGGCAGGAGATGCAGGAGAGCCAGCCCGCCGTGCTGCAACTGCTGACGCGCGCTCTGCCCAAAATGTATGCCAAGGCCTACCGCTGGATCGGAGAGATGGAAGAGATCGCCAAGTTCCTGCAACCGGAGACTGGTGGCTCCGAGATGTTCATCGGCGCGGCGCACATTTACGAAGACATCGCTCGCGACGATGCCGCCGGAGCGGGCAAGGAGCGGATCGCTCTGCTGACTGAATTCCTCGAACAAAGCACGCAGCGAAAGTAGAGTTGTGCGTCCTTCCGCAACCAACCCGTCCCGTGAACGTGTTTTCGAACGACAACTTGCTTGACAGCAGCTACTCCGGAACACAGAATCGGCACAGCCCCTAAGGCCTAACCGTTCCCAGCGGGTTCGCTTACGCCGAGTAAGCCCACAACCTCACTCGAAGTGCTGCGGAGCCCACCTTCGTGGGGCGCCAGAAGATTTCGGTAGTGTTTGGCGGGTGAGTCGAATAGGGTTGTTGCCGTATTTTCGAGATTCAGCAATTCTGATATTTCTAAGAGCTACGCCCATATGCGATCGACTGATATCGCGCTCGACATGGAGAAGTTCGTGAATTCGGAAACACCTGAGATTTCCGTTGTCATGCCCTGCCTTAATGAGGCGGAAACCCTTGCGACGTGCATCGGGCGGGCGGTGCAGGCGCTGCGCGAGAACGGAATCGACGGCGAGATTGTGGTCGCCGACAATGGCAGCACGGATGGTTCACAGGAGATCGCAACCCGGGCGGGAGCGCGTGTTGTAAAGGTTTCAAGCAAAGGATATGGAAACGCATTGAGAGGCGGAATTGATGCGGCTGGTGGACGCTACGTAATCATGGGCGACGCCGATGCGAGCTACGACTTCGGGCAGCTACCTAAATTCCTGGAGAAACTCCGCGAGGGCAACCAGGTCGTCATGGGGAATCGCTTCTCGGGAGGCATTCTTCCTGGAGCCATGCCGCCACTGCATCGCTACCTGGGAAATCCGGTGCTGACTGGCATCGGCCGGCTGTTTTTTGATAGTCCCAGCGGCGACTTCCATTGTGGTCTGCGCGCGTTCAGCAAAAAGGCGTACGAGCAGATGGAGTTGCGTAGCATCGGCATGGAGTTCGCCAGCGAGATGGTAGTCAGGGCTACGCTGCTTAAGATGAAGATCGCAGAGGTTCCAACCACTCTTGCGCCGGATGGCCGTAGCCGCGAGCCACACCTTCGTACGTGGCGCGACGGCTGGCGCCACCTTCGTTTTTTGCTGCTCTACAGCCCGCGGTGGCTATTTCTCTATCCGGGAATTGCGGTTATGGCCATTGGCCTGTTCACTGCGGCTTGGCTGCTGCCGCAGTCCCGCGAGGTTGGCCACGTAATTTTCGACGTGCGTACCTTTATGTTTGCGATCATGCTTCTGATGGTTGGATTCCAGGCCGTCGCCTTCGCGGTATTTGCGAAGATCTTCGGCATCACGCAGGGCTTGCTGCCCCCGGACCCGCGTCTGGATCGCATATTCCGGTATGTCAAACTCGAGACCGGCCTCTTGGTGGGAGGGCTGCTCGTTTTTGCCGGTACGGCCGGATGGACCTTTGCGCTGTGCCACTGGCGTGCGCAGCATTTCGGCCCGATGAGTCCTGCGCTGAATGAGCGCATCATGGTGTCCGCGATAGCTGCTTTCACGCTCGGGTTGGAGGTGAGCCTCTCCAGCTTTTTTCTGAGCCTGCTCGGGCTTGCGCGGCGTGAGTCGTGAGCTTTCGTCGTCAAATTTAGGGCTCGATACAATTCAATTAAAGATGCGGTCGAACTTCCATTCAATTTGGCGTGGTGGCGCGGTTTTGTTGGGGGCGCTTCTCCTGACTTGGCCTGCACTTTATAACGGCTATCCGCTGATATTCCCAGACTCGCTGTCATACCTCGAGAGTGGCAGTCCGGTGGCGCGGGCGCTGTTCCTGCATAAATTTTCAGCTTATTACGGCATACGGTCGTTTATCTATGCCCTCGGCATCTTGCCGTTCCACTGGAACATAACCCCGTGGCCCATCGTCGCTCTTCACGCCCTGCTCACCGCATATATCATCTGGCTGGTTGTGCGATCGATCGTGCCGCGGCAAACGGTAGCGCGTTACTTCGTTCTCGTCGTGCCGCTCACACTCTTAACTGGCTTGAGCTGGGTTGTCAGCCTGATCATGCCCGACATCCTGGGTTCTGTGTTGTATCTCTCGATTTATTTGCTCGTGTTTGCCCCAGAGACCCTCTCCCGTACTGAGCGCATAACCGTTATACCGATTGCCTGGTGGGCGATGGCGTCCCATATCACGCATCTGATGTTGGCCGCCGGGATCTGCGTCTTGCTGGCTTTGCTGCTGGTCTTTCGCCGCCATCCGAAGCACCTGCGATGGAGAGCCGTCGGAGGAGTGGCCATGATTATCCTGATGGCGGCCACCGCCCAATTTGCGCTGAACGCGTATCTGTATGGCAAGCCGTCGCTGAATGGTGAGCGGCCTCCGTATCTGACGGCACGCATTATTGTCGACGGGCCGGGGCGCTGGTATTTGGAGCGGAATTGCCCAAATGTGAAGTTGGCGATGTGCGATTATGTCGGTCGCCTTTTTGAAGACACCGATGACTTTCTCTGGGATGCGAATGGAATCTGGCAGAAAGCCTCGCCGGATACGCAAGAAAGAATCCTCCGGGAGGAGAGGTTCTTCGCGCTGGCGACTCTGCGTGCATATCCGCGAGAGCAGTTGTCCATCTCATTCCGCAGCTTCTTGCAACAGCTGACAAGTTTTGGCGTGTCTAACGGCCCAAACGCGTGGGTTGTGGAGGCATTCGAGGGAGTGATGCCAGGCGCGCGGTCGCGATACCTGCAAAGCCGACAGGCGCAGCAAACGTTACCTAATGAATTCTTCACATCGGTGCAAGAATGGACGGTGATTGTGTCCATCGTCTTGATAGGCGCCCTTACACCCTTTGTGTGGCGACACCTGTCGCCTCGGCTTGTGGGACTCGCTGCGGTGATCTTTTTCGCGGTGGTCGCCAACGCATTTGTTACCGGCGTCTTGGCGGAGGTCGACGACCGTTACCAGACCCGCGTGGTCTGGTTACTACCGCTGCTTGCGGGGGTGTTCGTATTGGAGTGGATCGATCACCGCACTGCAAGGTCCGGTTCACGGCGAAGAGTAAGGTAGATCGGGTAATATCCCCGCGCGGCGACAATCGACCGCCCAATCCAATTGCCTACATTGAGGCGCTGCATGACAGTAATAATGGTTTGAAGCTTGGTAGCCGTGCGCTCCATTTCAAAATGGAAGGGCTGTGCGAGACGATCAAGAAAGACATCATCTCCAAGAGAAAGCAGTTTGACCGGATACTTCCGGCTCACCTGCTTTACGGTACGCTGACACCACACAGGATTGATCTCGGTTCGCAATGTTCGCGCAAAAGACGGATCGCGTCCAAGAAGACGCACCCATTGCGGCAGCATTGACCGCCATAGAATTGGCGGCTGTGGAACCATGTAGTGGCCCTCAAAGTACGAGAGAAAATTTGGCATCTCGAAATGCAGGATGCCTCCGGGGCGCAGAACGCGAACCGCTTCCTCCAGTACCTTGACTGGATCATTGGTATGCTCAAGGACATTGGCGGAGTACACGATTTCAAAGGAAGCATCTGCGAAGGGCAACGTCTCGCTCCGGACGGGAGTAATTCGCTCGGGATCGATTCCGTTGGCGACGAAAAGCTCCCTTGATGCAGAGAATGAATTTCCGAATCCCACTCCGTCCGGTTCTATCCCGTATCCATCGACCTGATAGCACTTGATCCAAGTGGCAAGATTTGTTCCGAAGCCGGAGCCGATCTCCAGAAGTTTCTTCTTGCGAATGGGGATGTAGCGTTCCAGCAATTCTGCACGCTTGAAAGACTTCTCGACATTGAGGTGATCATCCGCAGCCGTCTTGGGCGAAGCCTTCGAGATACTCTCGAAGAACTTGCCAATTGACTCATTGGCCGCCGCTCGAACACACTCCGGAACAATAATTTCAGAACTGGGCATGTGGCATTCCTTCTTCTTTAGCCGATAAAATCAAGGTCCGGCTAGGCGATCGTCTAGCCAACCTTCCGCGAATCGAGTCTAATCTCCGCCTTTCGCGACCGATTTTGAGAGGTCGCCGCAGGCGAAGGCTCGGGCGAATCTGTTTTCGGCAATCGGAGTTGTTCGCCACACCCAACTGCGACGGTCCGCCCAAATATAGTCCAAGTCTGTTGCCACGATCACATCGATCGACAAGGCGCGACAGGCGGAATTCAGGTCCTGAATTGAATTCGGAATTCTATAGAGGCTAAAGACCCGCTTTATCACACCCATGCAATCGCGTATATCACCTCCGAAATTCGTCGCACAGCCGGGCACCGCGACGACTCGCTGGCGTTCGTTGTAGAGCAAGTGCTCAGTCCAATGCCGGGAAATCGGATTCTGCTGGACAATGATGTCCTTCGGCAGCTTCTGATTGAGAGTTTCGTAAAGCTCTCGAATAGCAAGCTGCCTTTTGCCCAAGCTCGCGTCGTCCTCGAGCCAACTCGGCGCCAGGACCGTACCCTTTTCGACCCCAATAGCATAAGTCCTCAAACAAACAAGCTGATACAGCGTCCCAATCAATCCGAGAACTAGAAGAGCAACCAACCATGATCGGCGTATTGCCAGCGGACCGCTCGCAGGAGAGCCTGCGGTTTCGCCTCCAGCCCCGCACAACCAGCTCTCCACCAACGGAATGGCCCACAGCAGCGTAATGAACTGAAAGGGCAGAAAAGACCTCCATCCCAAATCATTGGGATTTCCTTGCACAGAAGATTGCATGAAGGTCGCGATGAGCAGGCTCACCAAAACCATCACCCAACTGGCCTTCTCAGCGTCTGAGAGCGACTGAACCCTACGGCAGCTATCCCGGAACCGGAACAGCGCGACTACGCCGAAAATCCCAAGCTCAAAAAAGTAATTCAATGGGAGAGAGAACAGGTTAGTCGCTTGATAGGCCAGGGGAGATGCAATGTGGAAGAGCTGGAGAACGACAAGTGCAACGTGAAACGGCCTGATGCCGAACGTCGCAAACTCACCCGCTCCGGCTGGCGCTAATAGCATTTTTAATAACGGCAACGCAAAACAAACAGCAAGGATTCCAGAAAGGCTCAGCAAGCCCGCCGCTAACCATTTCTGTTCGTGAATCGTGACCAGCAGCCACACCGTCATCAATGCCGCAAACGTGAATGTCACGAAAACGGAAAGTCCACAGGCGCTGGCAAATGCCGCCCCGGCAATCAACACGGCAATGATCCTGTCGCGCCAGGGCGCGGA
>JBEKQP010000237.1:0-7301 GCA_049519595.1 Candidatus Korobacteraceae bacterium
TTGGCAAGCTCACGGTCAACCACCATCGTGAGTGCTCGCGCTGTTTCCAGCATGCTCTGTTCGGTAAGCGCCCGTCTGCTCTGGTAGTTGTAGTAGACAAGGAATCCAGCAGCGATCCACACCGGCAGCACACAAGCAACAACAAGAGAGGCAAGCCGGAACCGAATGGACCTCCGACGACGGTTTCCGGCAGGCACCTGCACCTTCACCGCAGTGCTTTTGTAGTGAGTGTCAATCGGGGAATCGGTGTCATCTTCGCCGGCGATTCGATTAGTCGCTTCTGTGATTTCCGTTTTCATTTGATCAGTATTGCCTTGCTCCGTCGTAAGATGGTCCGCCTCAACTGGTGGGACACTGAATTCGACAGCTAAGGCCAGAGTAGCTGCTATACCAACGAATGAAATACGCGGTTCACCTGAGTCCCAGTTCCAGACGGGTCGCAGCTCCGGATAGGTCGTAGCTCCCCGGCCTAAAACCCCCTCCCGGAGCGGGAAATACGAGATACGCGGCGACGGCACCGTCTTGCCTTGACCCGTAGCCATTTCGAAGATCAGGAGGCGCACTAGGTCGCCGCTTTCGTTCGGCTCCGGTCTTCCCCGGATGGGCTCCTTCCGAACGTCATCAACTCGTTTATATCGGCTTTGATAAAGAAGAAGTTGAGTTGTGCGCGCGATCCAACTTGCGCGTTTGAAGTCGCCGCAAAGGATTGCCGATAGGGTTGGCATGCCGCCGAAGTCGCCACGTCGATTCGTCGGTGGCTCATGAGTGGAAAAGGTGATTAGGGAGTTTCTGATCGAAAAGAGCGCGGGACTCAACCGTAATTCAGGAATCGGCGTGTGGCAGGGGGATGAGCAATGAGCTCGATTCAACCAATGTCGTCGCGCAGCAAAGTCTTGGCTGTGGACGACGATGAAGCGGTTCTGACTCTGCTCTTGAACGTCCTAGAAGGCGCGGGGTATGAGGTCTCGACGGCTCAAGACGGTGCCGAAGCTCTTCGGATGGCACAAACTCAGCCATTAGACTTGGTTTTGACGGATCTCGTTATGCCGAACCGGGATGGCATCGAGGTAATACGGAGCATCCGAAAGCAGCAGCCAAATCTGAGAATCATCGCTATTTCTGGGGCCTTTGGCGGCAACATGCTGCGCGTAGCCGAACTCTTGGGCGCTCATGCCACTCTGCTGAAACCTTGTAGTCCCAGCCACCTTCTGGCGATCGTGCATAAAGTGCTGCAGTCTTAATGAAGCAGGTCAACGTCTGTTTATCTCTTAGCCTTACCAGCCCCAGCACGGTTTGCGGCAAGCCGGCATGCCAACCAACAGCAAAGCTGGCTATCACCGTGATGCGCGAGTGGCGGCTCAGAAGCGGCCGGCAGCCCGTCCCTGAGCACCCGGCCGTCTCCAAGCAGATCACTGTCAATTAGCCCTTTCGCGCCTTATCCACCATTTCCCTGAATTTCTTCACATTCTCCTCACCGGCAAAGGCAGCCACGCGCTTATACGCTGGCTCCATCTTGGCCCGGAACGGCGCGAGATTCGGACGAGTCACCGCCATGCCGAAGCCTTGCATCTTCTTGATCTGATCCACTTCCTGGTCGGCAATCAGCTTGCGCATGAGGTCGCCTGCGGCAGTGCTTTCCTCGCGGAAGATCTTCTGCTGCTCGGGGCTCAACTTCTTCCACGTGATGGCGCTGACCGTGTGGATCATGTCGTTGTACACGTGTTGCGTGATGGCGAGGTGCTTCTGCACTTCGTAGTATTTTTGCGTGTAAGTGACCGCGATGGGGTTCTCTTGGGCGTCCACCACCTTCTGGGCGAGCGCGAGATAGAGCTCCGCGAACGAGATTGCCTGCACCACGCCGCCCAGCGCTTCCATCGCTGCTTGGATTTGAATCTCCGGCGGGGTCCGGATCTTCAAGCCCTTCACGTCGTCGGGCGTGTGGATCGGGCGCTGGCTGTTTGACAGGTTGCGAAAGCCGTACTCCCAGTTCCGCAAGATAATGAAGCCTTGCTTCTCAGCGAGCGGGGCCAGCCACTGCATGGCTGGGCCATCCAGAACGCGGAAGGCATGGGCAGGACTATCGAAGACAAAGGGGAGCATTACGGTCGCAAAAGCCTTCTCGTAATTCTGCAGCTGGCCCTGCGTCGGCAGCCCCATGTCTATGGTTCCGAGCTTGATCTGCTGGGCTTGCGCCGGGGGGTCGCCCAGTTGATTGTTTGGAAAGATCCGTATCTTGACGGCACCGCCCGTGCGGGTCTCAACCCGGCTGGCGAACTGCATGGCCGCAATATTGGAGGGATGGTCTTCCGCCCCATAGTGGGCGAAGCGGAGTGTGAGCGGAGCTGCCACTGCACGCGTTACGTAGGGTCCCGCCAGAGCGAGTCCGGCGACCCCCATGCTGCTCTTGAGAAATGTCCGACGATTCATGTACGCTCCTTTGCGATAATCAGACTGCCACGATCCGAGTTGCGTCGCTGGCCCAGGGCTTCCTGGCCCTCAGTACCGCTGTTACACTGCCTGGTCCCGGCGGAAACTCCCCGCCCCTGCAACTAATTGAAAAGCAAGACTCTGTGCTCGACCGTGTTATGTTGCCGGGTACCGGCGGGAACTCTGCCGCCCGGCGCGCCGCCACTATTTCAAAAAGCCAAAATAGTGCGGCAGGAACAGGGTGAACCACGGCACGAATGCCACGATGAGCAAGCCGGCGAAAATCACGATCAGATAGGGAACCATGGCGCGCGAGGCTTCCTCGACATCGGTCTGCATAATGGCGCAGCAGACATAGAATCCCACTCCTGCCAACGGCATGAAGCCGCCGACTCCCATGGCGATGATCAACACCAAGGCGTAGTGCAATTCGCTCACGCCGATCTTCGCGGCGATGGGGAGCAGGAGGGGGGCGAGGACGTTAAGCGAGGGCAATCCCTCCAGGAGCACGCCGGCCCCGACGAGGAGCAGGATAGAGGCAACCATGAAGATACTCGTGCTGTTCTGCATCCCGTGGAGCAGGGCGACGAGACGCTGCGGCACATAGGCCACGGTGAGCGACCACGAGAACCCCGCCGAAGCGGCAAAGATGAAGAGCAGCATGCCCGTGAGCGACGCGGTATCAAGCACGGTACGTACTAATGTCTGCCAGCTCATGGCACGATAGACACCGATCGCCAGCACAAGACCGTAGAGAACCGCAAAGGTCGCCACCTCCGTAGGGGTGGCGATTCCAGCCAAGATGCCCACCAGCAGGATCACCGGCATCAGGAGCGCCGGCACCGCGATGAGGGCCGACTGCAGCATCGATCGGACTGGGGCACGCGGCGCGCACGGCGTCCCCGAGCGGCGGGCCCGAACATAAATGAGCGCCATCAGGCAGACGGCCATCACCGCCGCGGGAATGATGCCACCGACAAATAGGGCGGCCATCGAAAGCTGTGTGATCGAGCCGACGATAAGCATCGCGATGCTGGGCGGTACAGTTTCGCCCATGATTGCCGACGCGGCCAGCACGGCCGCGCCCTCGCCAGCGCCATGGCGATCGCGCAAGCGATCGCGCATCACGGTCCCCACCGCAGCCACGTCGGCAGGCTTCGAACCGGAGAGGCCGGAGACGATGTACATGCTGACCACCGACACCTGCAAGAGGCCGCCCCGAAGGTGGCCCACGACCGTTTCGACAAAGCGGACTAGTCGCAGGCTGATGCCTCCCCGCTCCATAATCAACCCGGTAAAGATGAAGAACGGCACTGCCAGAAGAATGTAGTTCCCGGTCCCGTGCACCATGCTCTGCGGGAGCGACACCAGCGAGGGAGCATCGGTCGCCCACAAGTAACTTGCCGTGGCCATCAGCAGCACAAATCCCACCGGCACACCGGCCAGAATTGCCACGATGAAGAGGGTCACGGTCGCAATGATCGCATTATCACCGGCGAACCACGGCAGCCAGATACCGTGGGTCGCTATCATCCCAGCCATCGCCAGGCCGAAGACGCCTCCCACTATCCAGGCTCGTCGACCGTGCTCGCGGCGCAGATGATTAATGGCATAGAGTGCAATCAGTGCCAATCCTATGGTAAGCGGGAAGGCGATCGTGGCAGCCGGGATCTGGAAGATCGGGGTGCGCTCGTTCCAACTCGACTCGATAAACTCGAAGGAGGCATACCCGGCGACGAGTGAAATGAAGAGCGCCAGGACATCGGCGAGCGCAAAGCACACCCGCTGTATCCCCACGGGGCACCGATTGAGAATCACACGCACAAAAGCGTGCTCGCGACGCCGATAGGCGACCGCACCGCCAATGAAGGCGATGATCGACAGCACGAATCGCGCTACCTCGTCCGCCCACAGGAAGGACGTGTTGAAGAATACGCGTGCCAAGACGTTGGCGAAGACGATCCCCAGTTCCCCCAACAGGGCTAAAACCAGGAGACCGTCTGCGCAGGCGTTGATCACCCGGAGGACGAGGCCAGCTTGCGGCCGCGAAGCTTCTGGCAGGACAGCTCCGGTTGCCTCTTTCTCAATGACTATCTCATCTCGCACGCGTGCATCCCTCGATGACCGCACGGCACGCCCGTTGCCCCCTGTCTTCCAGTGGCTGAGGGCTCAAGGCCCCATCTCCATGGGCCACAGTCCCGACTTCGTTACTTCACAAGACCATGTTTCCGCATTAACGCCAAGTAATCTTCCCGGGGCGGGGAGAAGATGTCGATGCCCTTGAACCCGGTCGGCGTGTGGCCGCCATGGGGCGTGTTCGGCGGATGGACACAGACATCGCCGGCCTTCATGGTGTATTTCTCGTCGCCGCAGATGTGTTCTTCCGAACCTTCCAGAATTACCAGGATCTGCTCCGCCGGGTGGCTGTGGATGGGAAAGGTGGCTCCAGGTGGTTGCTCGATGAAGCTGCACAGGATGTTCTGCCCTGCGATAAAGTGGGTCCCCACCTTGTCCGTGAGTGGAACCATGGGCACATCCGCAATGCGGTAGTAGTACTTCGGCTTTGTTTCCGGCATATTAGCCTCCTTGTCATTTACTCCTGGAATAATCAAACCAGTTGTCGGCCGAGCCTCCTCGTTGACCGAGGCTCCGACAACGCCCTTTGACTACGCAGTGGGCATTGGGCACAGTGACCTAAGACTCCTGCACACTGGGCAGCAAAGTCGGCGACGCTGCATCTCGTCGTGATACTTTTCGAATCTCCGGAGGGGAATTTCCAGGATCTTTCCCTTGAGGTTCGTGCGTCCTACTATGTGAGACATATGTCTTATGCGTGCTATGCGGGAACAGTCTGAGTCACGTCAGCCCGAATGTCAAGTTCAACACGACAAGAATCCTCACGTGCAAATGTAATTGTCTCAAGATGTGGAACGCGCAGTTTAAAGGAGCCGTTCTCCGCGAAAAAGTGAGCCGAAGGGGCGGCCTCCGGGTCGATCAGCGCATTGGCTGGGATGAAAGCGCCCGCTCCTGCCCTGCCTCTAAGCACGTTTATCGCTTTCACGGCGCTGAAACCCTCGCTCAGACGCTTCCGCCAGTCCCAAACTCGACCAAGCTGACGCTCCGACAAAAGCTGCTCTCCGGGTCGTTTCCGCCCACCGCCAAGCAGGTTCACTATTTGGCCGCCAATAGCGAGATACGTTCTTGTTTGCCTAATGGCAATAAAGCGTTTGTCTACCACGGCCTCCGTTGCCAGACTCGTGACCTGCGGAGCGAAACGCCCTGCCTGAGCCAAGAATTCTCTATAAGACACAACTATCCTGCTTGTTCTCTTGTACGACCAAAGAACCATATGAGTCACACGTTGTCAAGCGCGGAGTAAGCGAACGGTTCCTTTTGCACCGGCGTTCAGGCTTGGGCTTAAGACGGCATCGTTATCGCAATGCCGGTGCCTGACGGTTGCCACCATTCGTGACGGCGCATTAAGCGCGAGGAAATGGGACCTGGATGTTGTTGCGCAGCGGCAGGATTGGATTCTTACAGGACTAACTGATCTCCAGCTCAAAACTCTGCCCCATATCACCGAACTCCAAGAATTGCGGCAGGGCACCCTAGTCGTGTGGCAGAACTTCGACAGGCTCTCCGCAGGTGAGTCATCAATTGAGGCTGCGCTGGGAGAGCGCATCGACCGCGCGCGGGACCACCTGTCTCTGGTATTCCACCGATTTCTCGGCAACGAACGCGTGGGAGAATCAATATCCCTCAGCATTAACAAGAACCCCATTGTCCCGCAGGATCCATTCCTCTCACATCTGAAGGCAACACAACCCTTGCCGGAAGAGATTTTCGAGATCGAAGGACAGAAGGTTCGCGTCGCTCCCTTCATCCTCCCGCACATTTCCAAATTGTCAGCCGACAGTCTGCGGATTGCCGGCGGGGAGGAAGGATTGCGCAGGAACCAAGGGTTTTATATCTACCGGAACCGGCGACTCATCAGCTGGGGATCGTGGTTTCGTCTCTTGCGCCAAGAAGAGATTACCAAACTGGCTCGCGTCAGAGTGGATATCCCCAACAGCCTTGATCACCTGTGGACGCTTGACGTGAAGAAATCGGCGGCGTTTCCTCCAGAAGAGGTCCGCAACAGGCTGAAGGTTATCGTCGAGCGCATCACGGAAGGGAGCAGGCGCGTCTACACGTACCGGGGACGCCGCGCCAACAATGACAACATTGTGCACTCCTGGGATCGCAAGACGGTACGCGGTGGGGTTGCGTACGTCATCAATCGCGAACACCCCTTAGCGTCCGCAGTCGAGTGCGCAATACCGGAAGATCACGTCGCGCTGTTCCAGAAATTTCTGCAAACCCTCGAACTCAACTTCCCCTTTGACGCGCTCTATGCCGACATGGCCTCAGAACGTCGGCCTGAAAGTACCGAAAGCACCCAGTGCAATGACGAGGAACTCTACGACTTGGCGGGGCGCATCCTCGATGCAGTAGGCAAGGACTCAGAAAGCGCTGCTCGCCTCCTGCAGAACCTCGGGTCCATCGAACCCTTCAACAAGTTCCCTGACGAAACCAAGAAGATTGTTGACAAACTGGAATATGTCTATCGAGAACGCACGACGAATTGAAAACTCCGTTCTGGTATCCCTTCCAGACGACCACGCACCCGACGAAAGCACGATTCTGGAGCTTGCGACCCGTTTGCGAGCCGTGTTCCCAATCGACGACAAAGAGTTCCAGGAACTCTTGAAGCGGTTACACGCCAAGCTCGCGATCACAATGGATACCGGCATCGCTCTCGTGGGCGAAGAGCATACGCCTTGGCTCAGCGCCAAGAAGGCATCCATTGAGCCGTTCTACTGGGAGCGATTCCA
>JBEKQP010000238.1:0-7290 GCA_049519595.1 Candidatus Korobacteraceae bacterium
AGACGATCTACGAGAGTTCACGGATACCTGAGCGCCAGCCACTCGGGTTACAAAAGAGGCAGCAGTTTTCTGCCCCTCTATCAATGCTACGTCTCGATTATTTATCCTGTGCTTTGACGATCTTGTCGACCTGCCTCGTGTCGCGCCGCATGTGGCAGGGATGGATCGTAGCGTCAGCCAACAGCGTGATCATCTGCATCATCGGATTTCGCACCGCGCAGCTTGGCTTTATCCCTGCCAACCTTTTTTGCTTGGCGCTCTATTTCCACGCCATCTACAAGTGGAAGAGTTCTTCGGAGCGGACGGCTTCTCGGGCAAAATTGGCGTCTCATATGTCGAGGCATTACGGGAAGACGGCTCGTTCACGATCGGGATCTTCGGCCAGGGTGGTTTTACGCAGCGGCGCGAGGCTCAGGTCTTCGGACAGCTCAACCCGCACGCCTGCCAACGATGAGCAATCCGCCAGAAACAGCGATCGAGTTCTCTCACGTACATTACCGGCTCGACCCTGACCGCACTCTAATCTCTGATCTCAGCCTGCTGGTCAGGCGTGGCGAGACTCTCATGCTGTTGGGACGCAGCGGCTCCGGCAAGACAACATCTCTCAAGTTGATTAATCGCCTGCTGGTACCTGATGAGGGCGCTGTTCTGGTGGATGGGGTCAATACCTCCGCATGGGACGTGATCCGGCTACGCCGTCATATCGGCTATGCGATCCAGGATGTCGGGCTGTTTCCGCACTACACGGTCGAGCAGAACGTAGCGCTGGTTCCGAAGTTGCAAGCGTGGGAGCGCCCTAGAATTTCAGCGCGGGTCACGGAGGTGCTGACCCTGGTAGGTCTGCCGGCAGACAAGTTCGCCAAGCGTTACCCCAGCCAGCTTTCCGGCGGGCAGAAACAGCGTGTTGGCCTGGCTCGGGCGCTTGCCGCGGACCCGCCGATTCTGCTGATGGATGAACCATTCGGCGCACTCGATCCAATTACCAGGGCTGAGATTCAGCAAGAGTTTCATGAACTCCAACGGCGGCTTGCCAAGACCGTGGTCTTCGTGACGCACGATTTGAGCGAGGCGATCATGCTTGGCAGCCGCATTGCGCTGATGGACTCCGGAGCCCTCAAAGGCATCTACAAGCCGGAAGAATTCTTGGCCAGCGACGATGCCAACGTGAAGCCTTATGTGGAGGCGTTTCGTCTGGCTCAACGCGTGCCTTTTTCTTCTTCCGGCTCCCGCGAACGTTGCGGCTAGAGCGCGAAAGTTCCGGCCAAAAGTGGTTGCAATAGAGATTTCTTTGAAGGGGCATGGCTTCAGCCATGCCGTCAGGACCGGAAAAAATGCAGGCTTTACGGCTGCGGAAAAGCTCGGAGGAGTGTCATCCTGAGGTCGCGCCGTTTTTGCGCGATCGCAAACAGCAGATCCTTCGCCGTTACCGCTTTGGAAAGATCTAACTTCGGGTCGCGCTAACATAATGTCCGCCGTGCGCTACATTTTCGACCACCGGCACGAGGTTGCGACGCTCGCCGCCGAACACTTCTGGCTTGTCTTCATCTCGATGCTTTTGGCGGTAGCGATTGGCGTACCGCTCGGCATCCTGCTGACTCGCAGGCCGGAATGGAAGACCCTTGTCCTCGGCGCTAATAGTGTGGTTCAAACCATTCCGAGCCTCGCCTTGTTCGGTCTGTTACTGCCACTTCCCTGGCTCGGAGTGCGCGCTGACCGGCTGGCCATCGCGGCGCTCACGCTCTATGCCTTGCTTCCCATCGTGCAAAATACATACACGGGAATCGTGGGCGTCGACGCTTCCGCGCGCGAGGCCGCAATAGGAATGGGTCTCACCTCTCGCCAGCTGCTCTGGCATCTGGAACTGCCGCTGGCTTTTCCCGTGCTGCTGGCCGGAATTCGCGTGGCCACCGTAATCACCGTGGGCGTGGCTACCATCGCAGCCGCCATTGGAGCTGGCGGCTTGGGCGAGTTTATCTTCCGCGGACTGGCTATGGTGGACAACAACGTGATTCTCGCCGGCGCCGTTCCCGCTGCGGCGATGGCTCTGACCGCCGACTTCGTTTTGGGAGCACTACAACGGCTGGTGGCACGGCCTCGTTCCTGATATGGACCGTCGCGCATTTCTCGCCACTCTGCCGCTGTTGCTGGGAGCGTGTTCGCCGGCTCATCGCGTCACCGTCGGCTCCAAGAACTTCACCGAGCAGCTCATCCTCGGCGAGTTGCTGGCGCAACTGATCGACTCGGTAGCGCACGAACCGGTCGACCGCCGGCTCTATTTGGCTGGCACCTACATTTGCCATCAGGCGCTGCTGGCCGGCCGCATCGATCTCTATGTGGAATACACCGGCACGGCTCTTGCCGCCGTCCTCAAACAGCAGCCGACTGGCGATCACCAACAAGTCTACGAACATGTCAAAAGCGAGTATCTGCGCCGCTTTGGCCTGCAAGTCTTTCCGACCTTGGGCTTCGACAACAGTTTCGCCATCGTCATGCGCGGCGATGATGCGGCGCGAATGAACCTGACGAAGCTATCGCAGCTTGCACCTTTCTCGCCCAAGCTGCGGATGGGAGTCGGCTATGAGTTTCTCGAACGCCGCGATGGATACAACGGACTCGTCAGCACCTACGGACTGAATTTTGCCGCAACGCCGCGCGTCATGGATCTCGGCCTGCTCTATCGCGCGCTTGAAAACCACCAGGTCGATCTCATCGCAGGCGCAAATACCGACGGCCTGATTGCCGCATTGCACCTGGTCGTGCTCGCCGATGATCGCCACTACTTCCCGCCTTACGATGCCGTTCCGATCGTGCGCAACGATACCCTGCAGCGCCATCCGGCTGTGAGATCTGCGCTGGACCGGATCACCGGGCGCATTTCCGCGGACGACATGCGAACCATGAACTACGCCGTCGACGGAGAAAAACGCGACGCAGCACAAGTGGCGCGCGGGTTCCTCATCAGCCACGGGCTGATCTCGACGTAGAACCTGCACCGCTCTCCACGCAATCTGCGCTGGCCTTTCACTTCAAAAAAACGGCCCTCGCAACAATTTGCGAAGGCCGTCTAAAAAGCAGTACAACGGCGATTATTTCTGTGTCTCTGACAAGCCCCAATCTGAGCTCGTCCAGTTTCTACGCACCCTGCCAGTTGCGCCGGTCGACGATGGTTGGCGGCTCGTAGGTTATGCCTCTGGCAAGCCGCTTATCTTCCCGCTTCGATGTCCATAGCAGCAGCGGACCAGTGAACCAGCGGATGAAACGCGTCATCCCGCCAAATTCGCCTTCAATCTCGCGACGAAGCTTTCCGATCTTAGCTGCGACCGTGGCGTTCGTCGTTTTGAGGCTCTTCTCCATGGCCCAGAGCGACGCGTTGTAGGTGCCCTTCAGCTTGCGGCCTTCTACCATGAATCGTTCACGAACCCGCAAGTCGGGATCATTCTTGTAGCGCTTCCAGCCCTTGAACATGGTTTCGCAAATGCGATAGAGGCTGGGACCATTCTTCTCGAAGTCGAATTGGAAAGCCCAATCGAGAAAGCGCTGCGAATCGTCACGCGAGATCGCCGCATGCTTGAAGTTGAACTTGAATTGCCCATGGATGTCGGCCAGATCCACATTGTCGAGCAATCGTTTTTCCTCTTCCATCTGGAAGAACAGCGGCGTGCCCGGCACCGGCGTATAGAGCATGAACTGATGGAAGTCCGTGTGGTGCTCAACCGCGTACTCGATTTCCTTGCGAATGTTCTCCGGCGTGTGATGCTCAAGTCCAACAATGGTCGATCCCAGCAGTTTGATCCCGTGTCCACGCAACTCCGCGGCCAGTTTGTGGGTATCGGTATTCTTCAGCTTCGCGTAAGTCGAGTTTGGCGATTCCAACCCAACCCAAATCCAGGAGACGCCCAGTTGCACCAGCTCTGCCATCGTGTACTTGCGAATTGCGTTTACCGACGAGAAGACATAGAACGCCCAGCTCTTGCCTGCCTTCTTCATGCGTTCCAGCAGTTGCATCGCGCGCGGCCGATTGAGCAGAAAATTCTCGTCCATGATGAAGAAGGAGTCGACGTGCATCGTGTGCTCCATGTGCTCCATCAGCTCAAACAACTCGTCGCCCGATTCGTAGAAGTTGACCGATTTGCCCTTGCCCCCAAAAAATGACGAGGTCGTGCAGAAGTTGCAGCCCAGCGGACACCCCACGGAGGGGATGATGGTCGCGGCCGTATCCTTGGCCGAATCGGGAACCCGCATTCCTAGCACGCGCATGCCAAAGCCGGACATGATCTCCGGGTGTTGAATCGGGGCATGAGGGTCTTCGCCGAGATATTGGCGCATCCAGGCGATCCCTTCGCCTTTGACGATGTGATCGGCATCGATCATATTTTCAATACCCGGAATGCCGGCCACGTGTCCGCCGACGATGATCACCGATTTCGGCGAAAGCAGCCGTGTACGGCGGCACATTTCTTTCACCTTGCCAACGTTGGGAATGATCCCGGATATACCCACAATGTCGTACTGATGTTTGGTCAATTCGCGCTCGAAACGCTCCAGGTTGGGGAAATCCAGCAGCGTGCAAGGCGCTGAAATGTTGTGCTGGATCATCATCAGGCCCCACGAGCGATGGAACATGCGCAGCGAAAAGCTTCCCTGTTCGCGGGTTACCTGGTTGTGGTAGAGCTCCATGGGATTCATGGCGCGGCTGCCAAATTCATCATCTTGCGCGTAGGGGCCGAAAACTGAACTCAGCAAAACATGAGCTTGCGTCCCCTTGGGATGGGACTGAACTTCATCTACACCAAATGTCGAAACCATGAGTTAATCCTAAGCAGAAGCCGGCCGGAGTTCCGTGATGTTGTCACAAATTCCCCAGAAATGACAAAAATCTTACAAAACCAGCTTTCCCCTCGAAACTGTTTCACTTGACCAGCAAGGGCTTGGTGTTCAGCAAGTTGCGGACGCGCCAGAATCCGAATATCTCACTGCCTGGGAGATTTTTCCTGCCTTTCATCGCGGAAATCCCACCGCGTGCGCGAGCCGAATGCGCGGAGCGCGGTTATCGGGGCTCGCGTCGTACCAAGCCTTCACTTGAAACCCACCCATCACTTGCTAACGCAATGGAGATCACGTCCATATTCTGAAACTTCTTGTAATCTGGCAGGGAAATAGTCCTGCTCATGTCGTCGGTTTGGACGAAAAACCACTTGTAACGGGGAATTCGCAATGATATTACCTTTTCCTATATTAACTGCCGAAGAAGCAGCGGCCATGATCGAAAACGGCCAAACAGTAGGTTTTAGCGGCTTCACCCCGGCGGGCGCCGCCAAGGCGATTCCTGCCGCCCTTGCCAAACGTGCGGAGAAGACGCATGCCGCCGGAAAGGAATTCAAGATCGGCGTACTGACTGGGGCCTCCACCGGACCATCACTTGACGGAGCTCTCGCCAAGGCGGCAGCCATCAGTTTCCGAACGCCTTACCAGTCCGATCCGAACCTGCGCGCGCGTATCAATGCCGGGGAGACCCATTTTGTCGACATGCATCTTTCGCTCATGCCGCAGGCTGTGCGCTATGGCTTCCTCGGCCCCATACACTGGGCCGTGCTGGAAGCGGCGGATGTTACTGCCGGCGGAGGCATCGTTTTAACTTCCTCGGTGGGTGCGGCTCCCACCTTTGCTAATTGCGCCGGTCGCATCCTGCTCGAACTGAACCGTTATCACCCGCCGACTCTGCTCGGCATTCACGACATCTACGAGCCCGCTGATCCGCCGAACCGCCGTGAAATACCCATCTATCGCCCGCAGGACCGTATTGGCACGCCTATGATCGTCGTCGATCCGTCGCGCATCGCTGGCATTGTTGAAACCGATGCACCAGACGAGACGAAAGGTTTTGACAAACCGACCGCCGAGACCGACACCATCGGCAATCTGGTGGCAGAGTTTCTGGTAGGCGAGATGAAAGCCGGTCGCGTTCCCAAATCGTTTTTGCCTGTGCAGTCCGGCGTGGGAAACATCGCCAACGCGGTTTTGAGTGCGCTCGGGCGTAATCCGGGCATTCCGCAATTCAGTATGTACACCGAGGTTTTGCAGAACTCGGTGGTTGAACTGCTGCAAAAGGAACGGGTGAACTTCGTCAGCACCTGCGCGCTCACGCTTAGCCGCGACCTGCTCAAAACCGTCTATGACGACATGCACTGGTTCCGGTCGAGGATTCTGATGCGCCCGCAGGAGATTTCGAATCATCCCGAGGTTATCCGCCGGCTTGGGCTCATCACCATCAATACCGCCATCGAAATCGACATCTTCGGCAACGTGAACAGCACGCACGTCATGGGGCAGCAGATGATGAACGGGATTGGCGGCTCCGGCGATTTCACGCGCAACGCCTATCTGTCGATCTTCACCTGCCTGTCCACCGCCAAGGGAGGCTGCATCAGCACCATCGTTCCGCTGGTCAGCCACATGGATCACAGCGAGCACTCCGTGCAGGTGGTCGCCACCGAATGGGGCATAGCTGACCTTCGCGGCCGCGATCCCCAGGAGCGTGCGGAACTGATCATCAACAACTGCGCGCACCCGGATTTCCGCGAACCGCTGCACGCATACTTGAAAATGGTCCGCGGCGGACATACTCCGCAGACGCTCTCGGCGGCATTCGCCTTCCATGGCGAATTCCTCAAAAGCGGCGACATGCGCAAACTTGACTGGAGAGCGACGATGCCGGAAGTGGTGTGAGACATCGGATGCACCAGGTTTCGAGGTTGTTCGGCGTTAACCTGGAAGACACTGTGCAGGGACCCACATTAGCTCCGCGAAGGTGAGTCCAGGCGCCCCATCTCCGTCATTGTTTTGTTGTCGAGTAAGTAACTTTAAGCTGGCTTAAAAGCAGCAAAATCGTCTTTTCGGCGAGCGCAGTTATGTCCGATAATGCGCAGCCAGGCGCGAGGGCCGACGTTTAATTTCCTTAAAGGATACGCTCAACTGCCCCACTCAACGAACGACGCGTTGAGTGGGCCACCAGGCTGAAACTCGCTATTGCAGAGGCGACCTCCTTTTGACATATTGATTGCCTTGTCACATACAAGGAATCGCTTCACATGTGGATTTTATATATCGTTGGGGCGTACCTCCTCCTTCTGGTCATTTCTTCCTTTGTCGGTGCGGTGAAGAGCAACCGGCTAACTTTCTCTCGAGAACTGTCGAAAAAGGAGAAAGAACTACAGCGGCAGGAAAATCGCTTGCGAGAAGAGCGGGAAGAAATTCAAGTGATTGCGAGAGAAAAAAGCCAAGGCTTTCCGT
>JBEKQP010000239.1:0-11834 GCA_049519595.1 Candidatus Korobacteraceae bacterium
TAAGTCGGGCATTCTTATGGATGTCCATTCGGTCCTTGCCAGGAAACTGGATTGCTCGTCACAATCAGCTTCTCCGGTTCCGGTCGAATGGACAACCTCTTGAAAGATCACAGGTGGCCCATTCAAGCCTTCTGTTGGCTTGAGTGGGGCACTTGCTTCGGCTTGAGTGCCGGGTGCCCCACGTCCCGCCCGTCTGTTGGGCTGACGTGGGGTAGTTTCTTGTGACCGCCGGGAAGGACTACCGCGCGGCTTCCGCCAGATTCGCGGTTCGCTGTGCGAATTCGACGCCCTCGCGCATCAGTTCCAGAGCCTTCAAAATATGCGGCGCATCTTCAAATCCATACGAAATCCTGAGCTGCCGCCGGCCAACCTCCGCCAAATCGCCCCGCCGATGCACGCAATATTCGCCCGGAATGTAGATGACGCGCGGCAAACGGTTTTCCTTCGAGCCATCCACCGCCGGATCGCCGGTCGTACGGGTCAGGAAGCGGAAAAATGGCGAGGTCGGATGAGTCTCAATATCGCGGAATGTCAGATAGTAGTAGAATCCCGCGCTGCCGCCGCGCTGCTCCTGGATGTAAGGTCCCAGGCTGCGCTGGATGCCGTCCTTCACCGCCAGCGCCTTTTCGCGGTATGCCGCGTTCACCACCCGCATCTGTTCTTGAATGCGCGTATCCATCAGATAGCTTGCCATCTCCTGCACAAAAAGCGGCGCGCTGAATCCGCTGTCGCTGGTCTTCTCGATCATCGCGTGCATGAACGGGCTATTCGGCCCCAGCAGGTAGCCAATGCGCAGCCCCGGCGCAATAATCTTCGAGAGCGTCGCGATTTCGTAAACGATACCGAGGTCGTCAGTCGGCAAGACAGAAACGAACGGTTCGGCCGCCGGGTCGTGCAGCAGCAGTTCATAGGCAAGATCGTAGAAGATCGGAATCAACCGGTTCTGCCGTCGCGATTCGCGGGCGGCGACCTCATACAATGCCTTCCGCCGTTTGTTCGACAGAATCGTGCCCGACGGATTATTCACCGTCACCACATAGAAGAACGAAATCTGATCGGCCGCCGAACCCATGGCACGCAGCTTGCGCTCGAGCAAAGTTACGTCCATTCCCTCGGCGTCCTCGGGAACCGGAAGAATCTCGAATCCCTTACGCTCCAGGACATCGGCGTAGATGTAATACGTGGGGTCAGAGGTCACCACGATCCCCGGCGGCAGCACCTGCGCCAGTCCATCGAGGATGCTGGTCGCCCCGCAGGCGCCAATCGCCAACCGGTTGCGCGCGATCGTTGCTTCGTCCAGTTGCCCGATCTTCATGGTGGTAAGGAACCGGCGAATCGATGCGATCAAGTTCGCCGAGCCCACGGGAGAGCCGTAGTTGAATGCCTGCCGGTACTTCAACCCGTCGCGCCCAACCGTCTGCAGCGCGTCCATCAACTCGGGGACAGGAATGGTCTTCTCGTTGACATAGCCAACCCCCAGATTGACATCTACGCCATCGCGAAAATCATGCGCGAAACTGGACAACAAACGGCTGACCGGTGAAGGGTGGGTCGAAGCCTGGCCATAGCTGGAGAGACGAATTTGCATGGCTAGATACTACTACGGAGCACCCCCCAAACGTAAGACCTTGACTCAGCCCTCACGAACGTTAGATCGTGATACATTTGGCGGGATGAACTAACTTGGGACTGCTTTACGGCCTGTTTCATAAGCCTGTTCCTTATCGTTCTTTGAAGGGGCGCGGCTTTAGCCGCGCCGTTTAGAGCCAGCGACAACGAGGGCTTTTGTCCCTAAAGATTTGTTCTGGTGGCCCACATTTGCGCAGCCGCAGGCGGCGCTAATGTGGGGTGGCTGCTCGTCCTTACATGAAAGATTTGGAGCCGATATGGCTGGTGGCCCACATTTGCGCAGCCGCAGGCGGAGCTAATGTGGGGACCTCAGCCCAGCCCTTACAGAGGAGACTGTTGCCGATATGACTTTCAAGACAACCGATCTTTGCGATCAATTTGAAAAAACTGTACGTGTGTTCACCCCGATCTTTCGCGATTTCGGCGGGCGCATCAGCTTCCATGGCCAAGCCGTCACGGTCAAATGTTTTGAGGACAATTCGCGCATCAAGGAACTGAGCGCCACTCCCGGAACCGGTAAGGTTCTCGTCGTCGACGGCGGTGGAAGTCCACGCTGTGCGCTGTTGGGAGATGTGATTGCCGCCGACCTGGTGAAGAACGGCTGGGAAGGATTGGTGATGTTCGCCTACGTGCGCGACAAGGCCGCCCTGGCAAGTTTGAACATTGGCGTCAAGGCCCTCGGCAACATCCCCAAGCGCTCGTTCAAGCGGGCCGAAGGACAGGTCAACATCCCCGTTGAAATCGGCGGACACACCTGCAGTCCGGGAGACCACATCTATGCCGACGAGGATGGCGTCATCATTCTCAACGAACCCATCGCCGGGAAGTAACGGTCGATGGTGCCCCACGTTCGCCCGTTGTTGGCTAACGTGGGGTAGTTGCTTCAGTTGTTCGAATTCGGCCCCAATGTTCACGCGATCAATCTCTGAATGTCATTCTGAGCGGAGCGAAGAATCCCAGCACCGCGTGCAGTTAAGGTGCTGCCCGGAATTTCATCGGAAACCCACATCGGCGCGGAACAGGAATCTCTCCGGGGATGCTTCGCTGCGCTCGGCATGGCAACACAGGTCCCATCGTTGACCACTACTTATCTTTTTCTGTCTTTGGTCCCCAAGTCCAATACAGGCCCAGGTAGCCAACTGTGTGCCTTTCACCGGTCACGGTGTGTCCAAGCATGAACAACAGGCTGAAGTTCTCGCGGAAGTTGTAGTAGCCGCCGGGATCTACAAATGTGGTCTGCCGGGCGCCTGACGCTTGCGACTCCTGATGGTAGACCTCAGTTCCAAGCGTGAGCCGTTTGTTAAGCTGTCGCTGAACTAACCAGCCTGCAAACAGCGAGTCTTTCATCCCAGGCGCATGATTGATCTGGTATCCGGCCCCGCCATAGGTCGTCCATGGCCCGTAGCTTTTTTGGAGCCACAGCGGCAAGCGAGCCCATACCTGCCCGTTGCCCAGTCCGCGCCGGCTATCTCCGGTCGGAAGCTCAAGTAACGGGAACGTCCCGATCTGCGGGCGTTTGCCGCTCTCTTGCACGAACCGGTATTTCGCCCCTAACTCGATATCGCCGATACCGTAAGCACCACTGGGATCAAGATAGGCACCAGGCACAATGATATGTAGCTGAAGATTGGGTGCGGCTCCCATGTTGAATTCGGCCGCAGGAAGCTCCGACAAAGTCGAACCGCTGGCACGGTCAAAGGTCCCGAAAGCGTAGGCTTCATAATGGTGATACTCGACTGGCTCCGGATCGTCGGTCTGAAAAGGTGGTCCGGCAACAGCTGACGTGCAGCTAAACACCAACAACAGAAACACGCCCCAGCTCAGCCGGCATGGCGCCAGTTCTACCGGGAACCTGTTCGCACATCTGCCATGCTTTCCATTGTGCAATCCGACCACCGCCCCATCCAGTCTGGTATGGACGCGTAGCTTGTGGATCGGGTGGCCCGCCCGACGCGCTATTCGTTGGGTGGGGTGGTTCCTCGCGTTCAGCGGAAACGTTGAAACCCCTCTACGGTCTCAGCACAATCTTGATCGCGCTGTCGTCTTTCACCGCGAGGTCGAATGCGGCCGCGATGTCGTCGAGCTTGAATTCGTGCGTGATCAGAGATTTGATGTCCACGATTCCCTTCACCACCGGCTTCAGAGCCCACGGCGTCCACACCGCGCGCTGCTCCCGCGTGTGGTGAACCAGGCAGGTATTGCGGAACTCCAGGCCATCATCGTGCCAGCGGCTGATATTCAGCCTGACGGGCGTCGTAACCCAGCTATACAAGACAAACAGCCCGTTGTGTTTGATCAGTTCGCTGGCCGCGTTGAAGCTCGCCTCGGTCCCGGCGGCCTCAACCACCACATCGGCGCCAACATCGCCGGTGAAATCCTTGACGAATGCAACTGGGTCCTGCTTGCCGGCATTCACGCCGATATCCGCCCCGAGCTTTTTGGCCGTGCACAGTTTGGTATCATCGACGTCTACCATGATCACCGTCGCCGCGCCCTGCTTTTTCGCGCACTGCGCGATCACCTGGCCGGCAAAGCCCGCACCCATCACCACCACTACGTCGCCGATATTGGTTCCGGAATTCAGCCCGGAAAACATGGCGCATGAGATCGGCTCGCCCAAGCTGACCAGATCCATTTCGAGCCCGTCAGGCGCGGCCTGCAACTCCCATACTTTCGCCTTGAAATACTCGGCGAAGTTATTGTTCCAGCCAAAGCACATCACCTTGTCGCCCGCCTTGAACTCTCGCACCTTGGCGCCCACTTCCACCACTGTCCCTCCGCTCTCGTGGCCGAGATAGAAAGGGAACTTCGGAGGCTGGCGGAACTCCGCCGTCTGCGGTGGTAGTTGCCCTTTGAAGAAACTCTTGTCGGAACCGCAGATGCCGACCAGGTGATTTCTAACAATCACTTCATCATCGTCAACCGTCAGTTGCCGCTCGATCAGTTCAATCTGGAATGGCGCTTTCAGCAGTGCTGCCTTGGTGGTTACACCCATGTCCAACTCCTTTAGTTCTGGATCTATCCTTCCATCCTACTAGAGCGTGTTTCATAAATGGTGCTTTGAAGGGGCATGGCTTTAGCCATGCCGTCCAGGTCAGAAAAAAATGGGGCTTTAGCCCCCGAGGGATGCATGCTTTTTGCCTGAAATAGATTTATACCACAATCGCAAGGGCCAACTTTTTAATCCCTTTGGCCTCTTAACTTTCCATGGACGTATCACACACTTAAGTGATCTGAGTCATGGCCAGCAGGCCGAATTGTGCATTAAATCTCATCGGCTGCCGGGACCAGATGTTCCATCAAGTCAAAAGAAGATGTTGAAAGAAAAGACCGTTAGTGCAGCAAAAAAGGTAACGCAGCTTCGGAGGATAAAACGCAATGAGTGCTGGAATTATGACACCGCCCGCAATCAAAGTGCCGGGCGATTACATTAAGGCAGTAATGGCGCAGGTAAAGGCAAAGAACCCTGCGGAACCCGAATTTCACCAAGCCGTCCAGGAAGTGCTCGACTCTTTACGGCTCGTCCTCGACAGACACCCGGAATACATTTCCGCCCGCATCCTTGACAGGATCGTCGAGCCTGAGCGCGTCATCATGTTTCGCGTAACGTGGGTTGACGACCAGGGCACCGTGCAGGTCAATCGCGGTTTTCGCATCCAGATGAACAGCGCAATCGGGCCCTACAAAGGCGGTTTGCGCCTCCACTCTTCCGTTAACCTGGGCATCTTGAAGTTCTTGGCTTTCGAGCAGACATTCAAGAATTCGCTCACCACCCTTGCCATGGGCGGCGGAAAAGGCGGATCGGATTTCGATCCCAAGGGCAAGAGCGACAATGAAGTCATGCGCTTCTGCCAGAGCTTCATGACCGAGTTGTACCGGCACATTGGAGCTGATACGGACGTCCCAGCCGGCGACATCGGCGTGGGCGGACGCGAGATCGGCTTCCTCTTCGGCCAGTATAAGCGCCTCACCAACCAGTTCACCGGCATCCTGACCGGCAAGGGCTTGAATTGGGGCGGCTCGTTAATTCGTCCCGAAGCAACCGGATATGGCTGCGTCTATTTCGCGAACGAGATGCTGAAGACCCGCAAGGATTCGCTCGAAGACAAGGTTTGCCTCGTCTCCGGTAGCGGAAACGTCTCCCAGTACACGGTCGAGAAGTTGCTCGATCTGGGAGCCAAGCCAGTGACGCTCTCCGATTCCAACGGCGTGATTTACGATCCCGATGGCATCGACCGCGAGAAGCTGGCCTGGGTCATGGAACTGAAGAACGTCCGTCGCGGCCGCATCCGCGAGTATGCGGACCAGTTCAAGCATGCCATCTTCATGCCCACCGACGTAAAGTTGGATCACAATCCGCTTTGGAACCTCAAGGCCGATTGCGCGTTCCCAAGCGCCACCCAGAACGAAATCAATGCCAGAGATGCAGCCAATCTCATCAAGAATGGCGTCGGTCTGGTAGCTGAGGGCGCCAATATGCCCAGCACCCTGGAAGCCGCAAAACTGTTCATCGATGCCAAGGTACTCTATGGACCCGCCAAGGCGGCGAACGCCGGCGGCGTGGCGGTCTCGGGTCTTGAAATGTCTCAGAATAGCGCTCGCATCAATTGGAGCCGAAAAGAAGTGGACGAGAAGCTGCACCAGATCATGATCGCCATTCACAAGAACTGCTTCGAAACCGCGCAGACCTACGGGACTCCCGGCAATCTCGTGAACGGAGCCAATATCGGCGGCTTCTTGAAAGTGGCCAATGCAATGATGGATCAGGGACTGGTGTAATTTCCGGCCCGGCAAGCTGATTGTCAAAGGGGGTGGACGCGTTCCACCCCCATTTTCCTACCGCAAACATGGCAATGGACCCGCTTCTATCACCCGAACCAATCACCGATCCGGAAAAACTCCTCGAGGCATTCGAGGAGCTCATGCCCTTCCGCGTGCGCGACATCCTGCTGGTCTCCAGTCTCTATGATTCTTTCATTCTTCGCGAGGACGGGCGGCTCAACGAACTCCTGATTGGCGACTCCCTCGAACTGCATCTCCAGCACATCCCCGGAATTACCCATGTCTCCAGTGGTCCGGAGGCACTTGAACTTGTGCGCTCGGACCCGCGCTTCAATCTTATCGTCACCAATCTGACGGTTGGCTCGATGAGTGCCGCCGAGTTGGCGCGCCAGGTCAAAGAAGCCGGCCTTGATGTGCCGGTCGTCGTGCTGGCCTATGATTACCGCCAGATCAAGGACTTCGTCGCACGGAATCCGGTTACCGACATCGACCGCATCTTCCTTTGGCAGGGCAATGTCCGCATTCTGATCGCCCTCATCAAGTACATCGAAGACAAGCGCAATGTCGCCCACGACACGTCCGCGATGGGGGTTCCGGTCATTCTTCTGGTCGAAGACAACATCCGGTATTGCTCGTCATTCCTGCCCGTGATTTATACCGAACTGATCACCCAGTCGCGCAGCCTGTTCAGTGAGGGCCTCAACGTCGCGCATAAGCTGGTGCGCATGCGCGCCCGGCCCAAGATCCTGCTCTGTTCCAATTATGAGGATGCGGCGGAGCAGGCGATCAAGTACCGCGAGTACCTGTTCGGGGTTGTCTCCGATGTCGAGTTTCCTCTTGGCGGCAAGTTGACGCCCGACGCAGGCTTCGAGCTGGCGAATATGGTTCGCAGCCTGGTGCCCGATGTTCCCATCGTGCTCCATTCCAGCCGCACTAAGTTTATGGCGCACGCCCATGCCGAAGGCTACTCGTTTCTGCGCAAACGTTCGCCTACCATGCTGGGAGACTTGCGGCGGCTGCTCACCGAGCATTTTGCCTTTGGTGATTTTGTCTTCCGCCGGCCCGACCGCTCCGAAGTGGCACGCGCCAAGGACCTGACCTCGCTGGAAAAGCTTCTGCACCAGGTTCCTGCCGAATGTCTTGCGTACCACAGCGAGCGGAATCACTTTTCACGCTGGCTGAGAGCGCGCACGGAATTTGCCCTCGCCCAGAAGCTCAGGCCACGCAAAGTCTCCGACTTCGCTACGCTGGCGGATTTGCGTCTGGACATCATCAACTCCATCGCCGAATATCGGCGTGAACAGCGGCAAGCGCTGATCGGCGACTTCAGTCCCTCCGCTTTCCAGCCCAACGACACGTTTTTTCTGCGCATCGGCGGCGGCTCGCTTGGCGGCAAGGCGCGCGGACTCGCATTCGTCCGCCACCTGTTTCGTGAGCGCCAGATTGCCGCGCACTTCCCCGGCGTCAACATCGCGGTGCCCTCAACCCTGGTGCTGGCAACTGATGTTTACGACCAGTTCCTTGCTGAAAACGACTTGTTGGAACTTGCCATCCGAAGTTCTGACGAGAAGGAGATCGAGCAGCGCTTCCTGGCGGCCTCTTTGCCGGCTCACGTCCGCGATAATCTGCTGGCTTTTCTGACCGATTTGCACTACCCGCTGGCGGTGCGTTCTTCCAGCTTGCTGGAAGACTCGCAATATCAGCCCTTCACTGGTGTCTACGAAACGTTCATGCTCTCCAACCAGCACCCGGATCTCCGCGAGCGCATGAACCAACTAAGCGAAGCCATCAAGCGGGTCTACGCCTCCACCTTTAGCGAGCGCGCCAAGGCCTATGTGCGTGCCACGCCGTACCGGCTGGAAGAAGAAAAGATGGCGGTCATCATCCAGCAGGTGGTTGGCGCAATTCACGGCAAGCGCTTCTATCCGGACTTTTCGGGAGTGGCTCGATCACAGAATTTCTACCCGGTCGCTCCCATGACCGCTGCCGATGGAGTCACGGCTGTGGCCTTGGGGCTGGGTCGCGAAGTCGTCGAGGGTGGCAAGAGCCTGGCGTTTTGTCCTCGTTATCCCCAAAATCTGATTCAGTTTTCCTCGGTCGAAGATATCCTGGCAAACTCTCAAACCGAGTTCTGGGCTCTGGAGCTGGATCACCTGGCTGGCTACCGCCATAAGGCGTCTGATCTGCGCGAGGTGCGATACGGTCTGCGGGCGGCTGAAACCGATGGAACGCTGCCGCCGATGGCCTCCACCTATTCAATCGACAATCATGCCATCTATGACGGAGTCAGCCGCCCCGGCCCGCGTGTAGTCACCTTCGCCCCCATTCTCAAGTACGGCGTCTTCCCGCTTGCCGGCATCGTCGACCAGCTCACCAAACTGCTTGAAGACGCTCTGGGACGCCCCGTGGAACTCGAATTCGCCGTTCGCCTGCCGCAGCGTCCCGATGAGATCGCCGACTTTGGATTTCTGCAAATGCGCCCCCTGGTTGTCTCGCGCGAATGGGAAGAAGTCCGCATGGAGCAGGTCGAACCGGGCCGCCTGCTGTGCGAAAGTTCACGGGTGCTCGGAAACGGCCGCATTCAGGATATCCAGGACATTGTTGTCGTCGACTTCCAGCACTTCGAACGCGCCCGTAGCCGGGAAGTCGCGCACTACCTCGCGCATCTGAACGCCCAACTCATCGAGGCCGGGATATCCTATCTGCTGATCGGGGTTGGCCGCTGGGGCTCAACCGATCCCTGGCTCGGAATCCCGGTTACCTGGGACCAGATCTCGGGAGCCCGCGTGATTGTTGAGACCGGACTCAGCGACCTGCAAGTTACGCCGTCGCAAGGCAGCCACTTCTTTCAAAACCTGGTCGCCTTCCAGGTCGGTTATTTTACGATCAACAGCGATGCCGGGGAGGGGTTCGTCGACTGGGACTGGCTTGCCTCGCAACCCGCCCTCGAAAACCAGGGATGCGTCCGTCATCTCCGATTGCAAGCCCCCCTGTTGGTGGTCATGAACGGCAAGACCAGCCGTGGAATCATCGTCAAGCCCGAAGCCCAATGAACCCAACGCACGGAAGAAACGCCGGGTGCCCCACGTCCCGTCCAGCTTTTGGACTGACGTGGGGTAGTTCTTCTTTAAAGGGGCATGGCTTTAGCCATGCCGTCCGGCGCCAGGAAGATGCGGGCTTTAGCCCCCGAGGGATCCAGCCGTTCCCTCCAACATCGGTTTATGAAGATCAACCATTCCCATTGCTTCGAGGAACCCGTAATGACTCAAGGAACTGCTACTTCCGGCGCATGGTCGGAAGTCCGTTCAGCGCTGCTGAATATCGTTGGCGAAAAGGGCTGCCTGTTCAACCCCGACGACACTGCCCCTTACTGCGAAGACTGGCGCAAGCTCGAACGCGGCAGCACTCCAGCCGTCGTTCGCCCCGCCAGTACCGAAGAGGTCGCGGCCATTGTCCGTCTCTGTGCCGAACGGCGCATACCTATCGTTCCCCAGGGAGGCAATACCAACATGGTGATCGGCGCCATCCCCAGTCCGGATGGCACCGAAATCGTCTTGACGCTCTCCCGCATGAACCGGATCCGCAACCTCGACGCGGTTGATCTGACCTTGACCATCGACGCCGGAGCCACGCTCAAGGCCGCGCAGGAAGCCGCTCTCAGCGAAGGCTGCATCGTGCCGCTCACTATGGGTTCGGAGGGTTCCGCGCAGATTGGCGGCGTGCTCTCCACCAACGCCGGAGGCAACAACACGCTGCGCTACGGCAACGCCCGCGACATGGTTCTCGGCCTCGAGGTCGTCCTCCCCGACGGCGCAATCTGGAATGGTTTGCGCCGCCTGCGCAAAGACAACACCGGATACTGTCTCCGCCAGCTTTTTGTCGGAGCCGAAGGCACTCTGGGAATCATTACTGCGGCGGTGCTCAAACTGGTGCCGCGCCCGCGCGATCTCGCGCTCGCCTTCTGCGCCGTCGCCTCCACGCAGGCGGCCTTGGACCTGCTCGTGCTTTGCCGCCGCCATTTTCACGACTCCATCAATGCCTTCGAGTACATGGAGGGCCGTGTCCTCGCAATCATCCGCAAGCATTTTCCCGAGATTCGCTACCCTCTCTCCGAACCCGCCGCGCACTGCGCCTGGGTCGAGTTGGCCGATGCTTCGCCCGACGCCGGTCTTCGGCAAAAGCTGGAAGACGTGCTGGCCGAAGCCATGGAGAAAGGCATCGTGCTCGACGCCGCCCTTGCCGGCAGCTCATCCGAGCGGCAAGCCATCTGGCAGTTACGCGAAGAGGTCACCGACGCCCAGCAGCGTGAGGGCGCGTCCATTAAGAACGATGTGACCGTTCCGGTTTCCAAGACGCCGGAGTTCATCACCCGCGCCACCGCCGAGTGCGAACGCCAATTCCCCGGCATCCGCGTCATGGCCTACGGACACCTCGGCGACGGCAACACCCACTTCAATCTCACCGTCCCCATCGGCGGCGATAACGCGGCCTTCAAGCAACAAACCCACGAGGTTCAGGCGGTCGTCAATGAAGTCGTTCGCCAGTACGATGGCAGCTTTTCGGCCGAACACGGCATCGGCCGTCTCAAGCCTTACATGATGGAAAAATGGCGCGGCGGCGCCGAACTGGATACCATGCGCAAAATCAAGGCAGCCCTCGATCCGCTGGGAATCATGAACCCCGGCAAACTGCTCCCCTAATCGCATCGGACAAAGCGAGAGGCAGCGATCTGGATTATTTCGGCCAATATCCAGAATGGGCTGACGTTAACACATTCATCTGCGGTGGATGCGGTTTTGTATTGCCAAGTGAGCCAAAAACCATACAAAATGAGTTCCACAGGACGCAAAAAGGCAATCCTTGCGGAAAAGGAAATTCCTGATAATTTTCCTGTGAAACCCCTCAGAGGTGAGGGCACTACAATCGGAGGATGAATGAAGCTCAGAATAATCTTATGTGCCTTAGTCGTTGTCTGCTTAGTGTCTGTGTCCTTGGCCCAAAGCAACACCAGTGCGACCAAGCAAGCGCCTGTCGTAAAACAAAATTCTCAGGCAGCCGCAGCCGCTAAGTCGCCGGCACAGGCCAAGTCACAAGCCGGCGTTGGATTCGACACGCCAGCCAAAAGTACGACCACCGTACAAGGCAACACTGCGCCCAAGCCCAGCATGAACGGAGTACCGGCCACCCAGTTCCATCCCGCTGCCACCACCAGCAAGCCCTTGGATAAAGGGAAGGTTCCCCCGCCTTACATAGCGCCTAAAAAGCAGTAATCGGAGACGCCGGGTGCCCCATTCAAGCCCTGCTTTTGGGCTTGAGTGGGGTAGTTTCTTCGCGTGGGCGAGCGTGCTTTCTTACCTCACCACCACTTAATCATTTCCGTAACTTCTTCCCGGATGCGCACAAACTCCGGATCAGCGAAGTTG
>JBEKQP010000240.1:0-10457 GCA_049519595.1 Candidatus Korobacteraceae bacterium
AAACGATTCGAACATGCACGCGCCCCCGAATACGTGCGCCTGCATCGTGCGCGGGGAGCTGCCGAGTTCCATCATTTTGCGGATGAGCGCCTCAACCGCAACGTCGCCATAGCGGCACGATGCCTGCCCAACTTCCCCCTGCGCCAGAATGTAATGCGTCACTCCTCCGATGCGGCGAACGGAATCCCATATGCAAAGCGCGACACAGGAGCCGACAATCGTGGTTACGGTGCAGGGTGTGGACGAAACGCACATCTGGCCGGGGTGAAGAAATTCCTTGCGAACCTCGCTGGCAACGGTCTTCATCGGCAGCAACCCGGTGGAGGGCGAGGCATGCTGGTGATAGTCCTTAGTAATCATTGCGTTCTCACGTCCATGATTGCTTCTCGTCTGCTGACAATAGAAGCTGCGGCGTGTTCGGTCAGCAAATCGAATAACGCATAATCGACATTTTCCAGACTGTTCTTTTGAGGCAGCAGGCCAAACACGACGATGGCTCCAACCACTTCCTCCCGGAGCCTGAGCGGCACGACCGCAACTACTCCCGGAGGCTTTTCGGTAACGGTGTCCGTGATTACCTGTGTGTCGCTCGGCAGGCTCGCGAGCTGATCATCGCCAACTCCCATCGAAAACAGACAGTCGGGTCGCGTTTGGCCCTTTTGAAACATGAGGCACGCAAACTGCTCGGTACCGATAAAATTGGTAAGAATATCCTTCACCGTGGCGATGGCCTCCTGCCGGGTGCTCGCGCCTTTCATCTGCGACAGAGATAGAAACTGCCGCGATGCAAGAACGAATTCTTCGTCCACGTTGGTCCGTAGTCCAGTCCGCTGGACACGTAGCTCGGAGACTTTCCGTTGCAAGCGCTCCAGGAGGGCTCGAACTTTCGCCTCATCCGTCTCCGGGTCTGTATATGATTTCGTCACCGAGCCCCCTTGGTTCGCATAACCGCGCTTCCGCCAGCTACTCTCCCAGGTATGCCTCTACCATGGCGAGCAGTTCGTGGCCGTGAATCGGTTTTGTCAGGTAATCGTTACAGCCGTGCTCGAATCCCGCCTCCACGTCCTCTTGCTGGCCTTTCGTGGTAACGAGAATGATAGGAATATCGCACGTGCTCTTGTCGCCCCGCAGTTGCTTGCAGGCTTCGAACCCATTCATTTTGGGCATGACAACGTCCATGAGCACCAGATCGGGAGATTCGGCAACTGCCTTCTCGACCGCTTCCTGGCCGTCCTGTGCGCGGATGAGCGTATAGCTCTTTTTCGCACCCAAGATCATCTCCTCCATCATCAGGACCATCTTCGAGTCATCGACCAGCAGAATCTTCTTACTCATTTCCGCCCTTTCCTCTGAGCGGAGGGACTCCCTGCACGCCAGCCAACGAGAGCTTGCGCTTGAAGAGGAGCAGTTCCTCCGATCCCTGTCTCGACTGATTTCGCCGGGGGAGCACCGCGCCTGTGCCGGCTGTATCTTGCCTTCGTATTTGCCGACAAGGTGTGCTCGGCGCCATTGGGGGAGTCGATCACGCTTACCTCACCTATTCGGTCGAATGACGCCGTTGTATTGAAGAATGCGCTGCGGACGGATCTTCCGAGAACAGCGGTAATCCTCATATCGCAGAGAGTTCACCGCACTGCCCGGCCACACTCGTGCAACCATTTCTCCCAATCGTCATCGACATCATCGTTCGCTTGCGCTGTCTTTGGTTCCGCTTGCAACTGAACTGTGTAACCAAGCCACTTTCCTAACAGCGCTGCAATTCCAGGGTTGGGCCCAGCCGAGGCAGGATCTCTCTGCACTGCCGGTGCTTCGGTCAAAAGCTCCATCTCCGCCAGATCTGTTATAGCTTTCGTATTGCTCATGCGCCTCTTCCTTAAAGCTGTCGCTTGCCTACGCAAAGAGAATCTCTCAGCATGACAAGCGCCGCAAGTAACCAAGGTAACTTCAGATGTTGTCGTCTGAAGGGACGCTAAAGAGAGCAGGACGAAGGCGATGAAGGCAGCCACAGCTTGACTTATGCAAGACCTTATTACCTATGCCTGCACGCCAGACTGGCTGCCAACTACGAGGTCATGAACGTGCAGAATCAGGGTCATGACGCTCATCTGCTCCTCCAGCACATCTGGAATAAGCTGGTATTCGCCAAATCGGGGCAGTCGGGGGGCACAAGATTAGCGCAGAGCCAACGGTTCTCAGAGGCGAGTCCGACACAACATCGCATTGGCGTTCAGCTCAGAATGCAGCGATAGCCATTGGAGGCCAGGAACAGCATCTGAGCCTCCCAGCTATCTGCATTCAGCGGCCAGCCGTGGCCGAACACCACAGGCTGTCCTGAACCCCAGTCCCTGTAATAGATCTGCGTTCCGTCTTTCGTAGTAATCGTGCTCATTGTTTTCCTCCTTTTGCGCGGGGGGTCTCCTCGTCAAAACAAGGATTCGGTGCTTAGATGTGTTGCTCATAGCCAGCCACGCCTCTCGTGCTGGTCGGCACAAACGCTAAGCTCCTCAACAACGTGCCATTTTCAGGAAGTCACGACTGAGCAATATTGCTCACTTGAATCGTATGGGTTCTGCTCCAATGAAGGGCGAAGATGATTCTCGGGAGGTTTCGTGGCAAAACTTAAATCGCGTGATAACGAAGCGCAGCTCGATGAACTAGGAAGCGATCCTGGGCAGGTAGGCTCGGACAGCGCTGGGCAATCAGGGGATACACAAGGCCTTTCGCAAATCGCTGACGCAGCCGGCGAAAGCGTTGAAGAACTCGACGACACTGATCAAGCATATGAGGCGGAAGCAGTTGGCGGGGTTGAGGATGCTGCTGACCACCCCGAAAGGCCCGTACGAACGCGTGAGGATAATGCCCGGTCAGATGACACGTCGCCGGAGCGCGGAGAATAGCGGTAGCGATCGAGAATCACAGGCGCCAGCCGGGCGAGCGACTGATCGATACTCTGATCAACTCCGCACGCCAAAACCGCTCGTGCGCAGGAGTAAAATACCGCCTCAGATATGCAATTGGAACCCGATTGAAGGGAGATACTCAGGTCATGGCAGACACAGGTGAAAAGCGGCCGATAATCGGACGTGCAAACGCGAAAGAAGCAGAGACGGTTCGCGCGGAAAAGAAGATGGTTTCCGAGGAGCGATCAACAGCAAAAGCAAGCAATGCTGCGTTCGACAGTACCGAGCAAGGTTCTCGACGACGTACAAAAGGGAGCAAACAGCGAAATTCTGCTCCCAATGTTTCAAAGACGTGAGCGGAGTCAACGCCGGCCACTAGTCGTGAAGCACGACGCTGACAAGCGAGCTGTGGACGTGCATGCCCCCGCCGTTGTAATCAATGAAGCCCAAGTCCCTGAACCGATTCATAAAGAAACTCACTCGCGAGCGGGTTGTACCGATCATCTCGGCGAGGGTCTCTTGGCTTATTTTCGCGATCAACGGAGCAGATAAACGAGAAAGCGTTCGGCAAATTCCGGTTCCCGATGGAGCAGACCTACCATTACCAAACCCTCCACCCGAGTGATGGCGCTCCGTTCGACGGTGCTCGCGGTGGACATGCGAAGCGGTTGGCCCGCCAGACAGCCCTCACCGAAAAAGCTACCTTCCGGCAGGATGGCAACGACGGCTTCTTTGCCCTGCGCGGATACAGCCGTGAGCTTCACTTTGCCGCTCTGGAGGTAGAACACCGCATCCGCTGTGTCCCCTTGCGAAAAGACGGCTTCATTCTCTTGGTATTCCTGTTTGCTTTTTCCAACGCCGAGTTTTGCTAGAAAAGGGCGGGGATCGAATGCGGCAGTCCGTTCAGGTGGCGCGCCAATCTCTGCCGGACTGACCATCGCTTTATGAATTGTATCCGGGGACGAAGGAGCGGTTTGCTTACTGAGATGCCTCCGGCTCTTCTTCCCGGGGACGACTTTCGCTCGCACAGTGGCGGCATCAACAACGACGGAGCGATTGATGGCCATGGGAACCTCCCACTCGGAGAGTGTGGACGTGGGCGCTCGCCGAATAGGTCATTAGATGCAGTTAAAGCCCACCTGAATCGCGCAATCAGCCGCATAAAAGTGCTTAGTGAACGGAAGCCGTCTCGGCTAAATCTCGTCAATATGATACGAAAGAGGGATGAGGTTCGGAGGGCTATAGCCTTCAACTTACCGCCAGAGTGAGCAATATTGAGCAGACACGATCCGAGCTTGTTCTTATTATCTCTCTTTCAGCCACTCGGGAATCCAAATGGAAATTCTGGTTCGGCAGTATCCAGCATCTGCTCAAGATCGAACCG
This sequence comes from Candidatus Korobacteraceae bacterium, assembly GCA_049519595.1. Taxonomy (GTDB): domain Bacteria; phylum Acidobacteriota; class Terriglobia; order Terriglobales; family Acidobacteriaceae; genus CAWBRT01. The sequence goes on from JBEKQP010000240.1 coordinate 4,285, forward strand.
ATACGGTTACTCCCCAATTAGGAGTGCCACCCAGGCGTGGGCTCAGGCCACAACAGGGGAAACGACCATGCGGAACAAGAGACACAAAATTCTAGTGGTCGATGACGAGCATGCCATAGCCTCGACACTTGCCACGATCCTCGGGTATGAAGGCTACGAGACGGCCACCGCCTCCAGCGGAGAAGAAGCGATTCAAATGGCCTGTTCATTTCAGCCCAACTTCATTCTTAGCGACATCATGATGGGTGCGATGAACGGCGTAGAGGCTGCGATTGAGATTTTGCGTACCCTACCTGAGTGCAGGGTGTTGTTCATCTCTGGTAACGCTGGCTACCGAGACCTTTTAAAAGAAGCGACGGCAGGGGGTTTCAATTTCGAAGTTTTGGAAAAGCCAATCCCTCCGCCTCAACTGCTGGCCAAGATTTCGCAGATCCTTTTGTGCCGACCCGACCAAACCGAACAACTGGCAGTGTAGGGATACTGGAATATGAGCGTCTGTGGCAATTACGCCAAGCACTATTGGACATGTCAGGAACTGCTGCTGGATCAAACGTGTAAGGCCAGCTGGAAGCGGGCGGCACAGAAGGCGGCGCTACGCGAGCAAATCGTCGTCGCGCCGCATAAGCTATCGTCCGCTGGAAGCCGCCACCATTTGCACCTTGCCTTTGGGAAACGTCATACCCACCAACGACGAGACGAGGATAGCTCCGATCAAGAACATGAACGCGGTATCGAAGCTTCTGGCACCACCGCCGGAGATTTGCACTAGGTAGCCAATGATCAAAGGCGATAGGAAGCCGGCGATTTGTCCTGCGGTATTCACGAACCCCATAGCACGTCCGGCGATCTCCTTCGAAATGGCGCTTATTGGCAAGCCAAACACCACGCCATTGTTGAAGTAGAGGCTAAACCCGACAGCGGTTTCCCAGAAAAGAAGCGCGTTGATCGACTGCGCCGTGTAGGTCTTGTAGAGAAAGATCGCGGTGACCCATTGGGCGGCGATCAGCGGTATTTTGCGGTTGTGCTTGAAGGGATGGTCTGAGACCCATCCTCCCAAGATCCATCCTACCGTCCCCGCAAAGAATGGCAGCGAGGCCATGATACCAAGTTGGCTTAATGATATTCCCCGGGCGCGCACCAGATAAGATGGAAGCCAAGACTGGAATCCCCATGCAGTAATGTTCGAGAAAAACAGGATGCAGAAGGATTTCCAAACCGGTTCCTGGCGCAGAACCTCCCAGAACCCCATTTTGACCCCGCCTTTGGAAGCTCCTAGTGCCGTGTCCACCCTCAGTTCTTCGAGTTCGGCTTCGGTGATGCCTTTCCTCTGCGCCGGATCGTCGGTTACCCCGAACCAAATCCACAGAGCAAGTAGCAGCCCTGGAAACATGAGACTGTAAAATACCGTGCGCCATCCCCATGCTGCCATTACGGCCGCGACCAATAATGGAGTCAGCGCTGGTCCGAGCACATTCGAACACATCATCAGAGCGTTGGTCTCAGAGCGCTTGTTTGCCGGCGACCAGACGGCGCACGCTTTCCAGGTCGCTGCCGGAGCTATGCCCTCCCCAACGCCAAAAACCACGCGAATCCAGATCATGTTGAACAGGCTGTGCACCGATCCGGTAACAAAGGTAAACACCGACCACCACAAGACGGCTCCGGTGATGACCTTGCGGGGACCAAACTTGTCGGCCAGTATGCCGCCTGGAATCTGGAAAGTGGCATAGCCGACAAAGAAGGCGCTCATCACAACTCCCATAGCCACCGGGGTCATGTTGAATTCCTTGGCAATGTAGGGAATTGCCGTGGCCATCGCCATGCGGTCCAGGTAGGAAACAATCCAGACCATAAACATTGCGAACAAGGCTGTATAACGGTATTTCCAGACCATGACTTAGTTCCCTCCTCCTGGACTTGCGTAAAAACAAATTCGAAGGCGCTCAGATGGGGCCGATTGCCGGACTCATGCCCCAAGGTACTCGATGGCCGAAAGCGTCAGAAATTGTGCCACCGTCACAAGCACATCCTCGTCCATATCGAACTTATCAGTATGATGAGCATGGAAAATTCCTTTCGCATCGTTTTGCATGCCGATCCAGGCATAGGTGCCGGGAATCTTTTCGGCGTAATACGCAAAGTCTTCTCCGCCCATGACCGGCAGCGGAACGCGACTCACTCTGTCAGTCCCGACAATCTTGCCTGCCACCCCTTCGGCAAAGACAGTCATGGTTTCTTCGTTGACTGTCACCGGATATCCAAAGTGATAACTAAACTCGTATTCAGCCCGCATGGCCTTGCAGACGCCGGCGATAATGCGCTCGATGCGCTCGGGCAGGCTGGCGCGGAGTTCAGAGCTCAGGGCCCTCACGGTCCCCTTCATCGCGACGCGATCGGCAATAATGTTGTACGCTTGTCCGCCATTGATCGTGCCGATGGTCACGACCACCGGCTCCAAGGGGCTTACCTCGCGGGCGGAAATTGTCTGCAACGCACTCACAACCTGCGCGGCAGTCACGATAGAATCAATTCCCTGGTGCGGCCATGCTCCGTGACTGCCCTTGCCCTTAATCGTCACATCGATTGCATCGAGACAGGCTTGGGCAGGACCATGTTTAAATCCGATCGTGCCAATCGGCAGTTCATACCAGACATGGCAGCCGACAATGGCATCCACTCCTTCCAGCACTCCCGCTTCGATCATCGGCTTGGCGCCGCCGGGACCTTCTTCGGCCGGCTGAAAAATGAACTTCACCTGGCCCTTGAGTTGGTCCTTCATGCCCGAAAGAACCTTTGCCGCTCCCAGTAAGCCCGCCATATGAGCATCATGCCCACAAGCGTGCATCACGCCAGGGTTTTGTGACGCATAGGGCGCGCCGCTTTGTTCAGTAATCGGCAGCGCATCCATATCGGCTCGCAAGGCGATGGTTTTACCTGCGCTCTTGCCCTTAAGTAGTGCCACAACGCCCGTCCCGGCGACACCGCACTGAATCTCCAGGCCAAGAGCCGACAAGTAATCAACAATGTATTTTGCAGTGTCCACTTCCTTAAAACCCAGCTCGGGATGCTGATGAAAGTGGCGCCTCATCTCGACGAGTTCCGGCCTCAACGCCCGGATGTTCTCCATGACTTGCGCTGTCATTACAGAGTAATCTCCTTTGTCGGGAAATTTTGTTCTGGAGTTTTGAATCGGCGGATTATACCACTCGCGTGCAAATTGGCAACACCAAAGTCGCAACTAAGCCGCAGTCGCCGCCGAAGACCTAGCGATGCCGCCCCCATTTGTAAATTCGCCGCTTGAAATTCTCAGCGTCATCGACATCCTTCCACGCCGATTCCGCAGGGCTGCGCGGCGGCTTTGATCAAAGTCGGTTTTGCGAAGGTCAGTATTCGGCCAATACGGAACTTACCCCGCGGTTTTTCGGGATTCATAACGCCAAACGCCCATTCCACTCACGATGCGGTCGCGAAGTCCGCTTCTGGGACGCCAGCCGTCGTCAGTTGACGGGTGACGGGCTATCCGGAAGTTTAGGGAGCGCCAGGCGGGCCAGAAGTAGGTTTGGGAACTCGAAGACGAGGGCAGCCGCCAATTCATAAATGGAAGTCGTACCAAGCACAACCATCGGCAGCCCCCGCGCAACTACGCGAAAAGGCCGATACCAAGATTCCTGCGGAAGTTGTTGATTTGATTGGTGGCGGCGAGTGGACTCGAACCACTGACCTACGGATTATGAGACCGTCGCTCTAACCAACTGAGCTACGCCGCCATTTTGGTATCCGACAAGGCAGAAGAATGCGGAATGTCGAACAGCAGAGTCTCGACGATTTTGATTCTACGGACTGACTTTGGGAGTGTCAAACGTAGCCTAGGTCAGCAGAGTGATCCAGATTTCGGCAGTGGCGTGGGCAGACGCTTGCAGCCGACACCCGCGGGCGGCCCAAGCACTCACTCTGCGTATGGCTGGCTGCCTTGAGTAGATTGCCCGGCGAATACCAAGGTTTTGCCTCGAACAGTCGCACAAAAATAACTTGGTGTCGGGCGAAATGGCAGCGAGTTTTGGCAATCAGCGACTCTCGTCCAACTAATTCCGCGCGGCGGCGTCTAATCAACCAGCGGAATAAATGGCGGGAGAGCTGCTCGCGCCGTGCGCTGCAAAGGTATAATCGAAAACAAAGGCCAGCCGTAACCCGGTGGCCGGAAGTCACAACACATGTCCAAAAGTTCCAAGTGGTTCCTAATCAGTGTCTCCTCGCTCCTGGTGTTGTTTGTCATGGTAGGCAGTTTGGGATTAAAGGCCTCCAACCAGGATGACGGTGCCTACCGTCAGCTCAATGTGTACACCGAAGTTTTGCAGCGCATTCGTACCGATTACGTTGAAGAGCCCAACATTCAGACCGTCACCGACGGTGCTTTGCACGGCCTGCTTGAGTCGCTCGATGCCGATTCGAGTTACCTCAGCCCTGCCGAATACAAGAAATACAAGCACTTGGGCGAGCAGAAGGCCGATGTGGGCGCCGCCATCTCCAAGCGATTTGGCTACGCTGCCGTCATTGCCGTAATTCCGGGTGGGCCGGCGGAAAAAGTCGGCATAGCCAGTGGCGACATCATTGAATCGATCGAGGGCAAGAGTACGCGCGAGATGTCGCTGGCAGAGATCCACGGTATTCTCGGGGGCGCACCGGGTTCCACCATATCGGTAGCGGTTGTGCGACCGCGCCGTGCCGTGCCCCAGAAGGTCACCATCACACGCGAGGTGGTGAAGGATCCGCCGGTGACGGCCAAGATGCTTGAAAGTGGCATCGGTCTTATTACGGTAGACAGCTTCCCCAAGGGACGTGCCCAGGAGGTCGCCACCAAAATCAAGGAACTGCAGCGCCAGGGCGTCAAGAAGCTGCTTCTCGATTTGCGTGACTCCGGCGATGGCGACGAGGCGGAGGGAATCGCCACCGCAAATCTATTCCTTAACCACGGACTGATCGCCTATGTGCAGGGGCAGCGCTTTCCACGGCAGGATTACAATGCCGATCCGGCCAAGGATGTCACCGAACTGCCATTGGTCGTAATGGTAAACCGCAGCACCGCTGGTCCGGCTGAGATTGTAGCCTCAGCCATTCTCGGCAATGCGCGCGGTGACGTGCTCGGCGATAAGACCTTCGGCTCCGGTTCGATTCAGAAGGTGCTGGAGCTGAAAGACGGTTCGGCGCTGTTGCTATCCGTGGCCAAGTACTTCGCGCCCAGCGGCAAGGCAATCCAGGATGTCGCCGTCACGCCGAACATTCTGGTTGCGGACGCGGCTGACGAATTCGTCTCGCCCGACGATGAACAACAGGACCAAACCCCGGTTGAAACTCCCAAGAAACCGCAGAAAGATGAGCAGTTGCGGCGCGCCATCGAGGTGCTGAAAAACCTGGATCAGAAAGCCGCATAAGTTAAGTTTCGCCAGATTCACGAGCCGCGGACTACAAGGTCGCGGCTTTTTCCTGGTTTGCACGAACGTTCTTGATCTCTCGCCAGCAGTTCCCGCTTTGGGTTAGGTGGTGAGAATGCCTGTAATGAGATGGTCCGCCGCCCTGATCAGCCCCTCGGTGGGATGATCAGAGCAGCAGCATAGATTAGGAGGATCATCCCATGCATATCGCTTCTGTCGGTATCGACCTAGGCAAGATGACTTTTCACCTTGTCGCTCTCGACGACCACGGCAAGGTGGTTGTCAGAAAGAAGTTCTCCCGGAGTCACCTGCTAGCCTATACGGCGAACCTGCAAACCTCATTAATTGGCATGGAAGCCTGCGCAGGAGCGCACTTCATCGGGACCAAGCTACGCGAGCAAGGCCATGAAGTGAGGCTCATTCCGGCCCAGTTTGTGAAACCGTTCAGAAAGTCTAACAAAAACGATTTCATCGATGCCGAAGCCATCGCCGAAGCGGTCAGTCGTCACAACATGCGCTTCGTGCCGATCAAGACGGAGGAGCAACTCGATCTGCAAGCTATGCACCGAATCCGCGACCGGCTTGTGCACCGTCGCACGGCGGTGATCAACCAGATTCGCGGGTTTCTTCTGGAGCGCGGCATTACATTCGCGAAGGGGCCTTCCCGCCTGCGAAACCATATGCCATTCATCGTCGAAGACGCCGAGAACCAACTGTCCCCGCGCATGCGCACCCTGCTCGACC
>JBEKQP010000241.1:0-7250 GCA_049519595.1 Candidatus Korobacteraceae bacterium
CCAGAATCATGCCCAACAATTCACGCAACCCCCACAACGCTGTCATTCTGAGCGAAGCGAAGAATCCTAGCACGGTGCGAGTCCAACGCGCGGCTCAAAGCTCTTATGAAGGAGCCGGGCGCTCCATCCTTTCGCCGCTGTTGACGAAGGGTAGGGCCGGGTGGCCCATTCAAGCCCGCTGTTGGCTTGAGTGGGGTAGTTTCCTCGCGTGGACCAGAATCATGCCCAACAATTCACGCAATCCCCACAACGCTGTCATTCTGAGCGAAGCGAAGAATCCCAGCACGGTGCGAGTCCAACGCGCGGCTCAAAGCTCTTATGAAGGAGCCGGGCGTTCCATCTCGCCGCTGTTGACGAAGGGTAGGTGGCCCATTCAAGCCCGCTGTTGGCTTGAGTGGGGTAGTTTCTTCGCGTGGACCAGAATCATGCCCGTAGGGAGGCGCTACCCCCCGCTCACAAAACTGTCAACACGACCTTGCCGAAATTCCTGCGTCCCAGCAGCAGCCTGAACGACTCCGCCGCGGCCTCGAACGGAAACTTAGCGCCGATCACCGGCTTCAACTGCCCGCTTTCGATCCAGGGCTGCATCGAGGCCAGTGCCCGGTCGAGCAGCGGACGATTCTTCGACAGGCGGCTCAGCCACAGCCCGTGGGCGCTGAGGCTTTTTTCGTACATGGCAAGCGTATCGAACTTCGGGCGCTCGCCGCTGGAGGAGCCAAAAAGCACCACCCGGCCCAGAAATCCGCAGCAACGCAGGCTCTTGGCGGTGTGTTCTCCCGCCAGACTGTCGAAGACGACATCGACCCCTTCTCCGCCAGTCAGCTCCTTGATCTTCTGCTCGTAGTCTTCCCGTGCGTAGTTGATGGGGTGATTAAGGCCCAAATCGCGCAGACGTTCCAGCTTTTCGTCTGAAGAGGCAGTGCCGAATGTCTCGAATCCCATCAGCCTTCCGAGTTGCACGGCCGCCGTGCCTACGCCTCCGGCGGCGGCGTGGATCAGCACCCGTACCGGCCTCGCGGGGTCCCCGGCAAGCCCGTCCTTGGCTAGCTGAGGTTCTCTTATCGGCGAATGATCAGGCGAACCCACGCCGGCTACCACCCCCGCTTTCCAGTAGACCAGCCAGGCCGTGAAGTAGTTGACCGGGAAGGCCGCTGCCTGGATCGAGTTCCAGGCAACCGGCTGCGGCCAGATAGAGCTGCGCGAAACGGCAATTTCGCCGGCCCAAGCGTCCTGTTGCGAATACCCCATCACGCGCTGGCCGGTGTCTTTGACGGTGCCGGCAAACTCGCGACCTGCGATATAAGGAGGCTTGGGTCCTCCGGGGTAAAGCCCCATCGCGCTCCGAATGTCGGCGAAGTTCACCCCTGCTGCTTCCACCTTGACCACAACCTGGTCAGCGGTAGCAACCGGCTCCGGAACCTCGCGCACCTCGAGCCCGTCCGGGCCTTCAAAACGCGCCACGACAATTGCTTTCATCGTCTTTCCAGCCCTTTCTTAATACGCCGGCACCGCGTCGGATTCTTCAGCTGCCGGGATGTCCGGGCAGCAGCGGACGCCCAGTGTCAGCCCGGCTTGCCAGCCGACGGATGATCCTCGGCGGCGATTTTACGCGTTTTCCAGCTCGCCGATGTCAGATTTTCGCTGCCGCGCTTTCGTTATTCAGCATCTTTCAACATGGAGAGGCCAGCGCGGCCGTTTGCACGTCGTGGCGGCCGGGCCTGGCGCGGCGCGCTTGAGGCTGCTGTTATACTCGTTTAACCCTTTGGTGCCGTACAAAGTAGCACGGCACCGCGGACCGATTTAATAATCGGTTTTTTAATAAATGTTTGTAATTCTGTCCGTACTTGTCACGATCCTCGGAATATCTTTGTAACGACCGGGTCGCACAAGCATGGACCTTGCAACGAGGTCCGCTTGGAACTGCTATTAATTCGTGCACTATTTGTTCTCGTAGTCGGACTCGCTTCTTACTTTCTGGAGCCGTTCGGCTTGCCTCGGTTGGTTGATGCTTTGGTGGGCGTCGTGGTGGGAGCCGCTGTCGTCCTGTTCGAGATGCGCCTGCGCACCGTCAGCCTCAAGCGACTAATTGGATCCGCCATCGGCAGTGTTCTCGGAATCATCGGTGCTTACTTGTTTTGCGCCGTAATTCGCTACAGCATTCATGACAGCCCCACGCAGAGCTTCCTGCAACTTACGGTCATCTTGATCATGTCCTACGTCGGTTTGGTCGTGGGTGCAAGCAAGGGAGACTTGCTGAACCTTGCTGCGCTTGGAGGAATTTTTGGCGGCGAGAAGCAAGGCCGGCGCAGTTACAAAATCCTCGATACCAGCGTCATCATCGATGGCCGCATCGCCGATATCGCCGAAACCGGGTTCCTCGATGGTGTGCTGACGATTCCATCGTTTGTTCTGCGCGAATTGCAGCTTGTGGCTGATTCGGCCGACTCGCTGAAGCGCAACCGTGGCCGCCGCGGACTCGACATCCTGCAACGCATTCAGAAGATCACGACCTTGCAGGTGCAGATCGTCGAAGATGACTTTCCAGCCGTCCGCGAGGTCGACATGAAGCTGATTGAGCTGGCCAAAGTCTACGAAGGCAAGATCGTCACCAACGACTTTAATCTCAACAAGGTGGCGCAGCTGCACGGTGTCGCCGTGCTGAACATTAATGAGCTTGCTAACTCGCTGAAACCAATCGTTTTACCGGGCGAGATCATGAAGGTGTTCATCCTCAAAGAGGGCAAGGAATACAACCAGGGCGTGGCTTACCTTGATGATGGCACCATGGTTGTGGTCGACAATGCCCGCAAGATGATCGGCAAGACGATCGACATCTCCGTAACCTCTGTGCTGCAAACCACGGCCGGCAAGATGATCTTTGGCAAGTTTGACGAGCGCGGCATGAGCAGCATGGCGCGTCCGGAACCGAGGCCTCCGGACCTCCGTAAGAGCAATCCGCAACCGTCGCTGCTCCCAGACAATGCGAACTCTAGCGCCAATTCGGGAGCAGTCGCCCCGGCGGCCAACGGAACCACCGAGAATCACTGAACTTTGCAAATCTGAACGTAGTCGGGTGCCCCGTTCTAGCGAAGCTAGGGCGGGATGCTTCCCGCACACCTCGGCGTTGCGCATTATCGGACATAGGTGCGTTTACCGGAAACGCATTTTTAAGCCAACTTAAGCACGTTTAAGCGTCTGAAAAACACTCGAAAAAGTTACCAGTGTGACAACAAGGAGCACGCCTCCGGGGCGACGGCTGGCCTCAGCCGGGGGCTCGGAATCGGGCAACAGGGAGGTTCCGTCCAACTCAGCATTTGAAACTTCTCCGCCTAGCCTTGTATACTGCTGGCCCCTATGAAAGTAATGGTAATTATTCCCGCCGCCGGCCTTGGCACCCGCATGGCGTCTTCCACAGCCACCGCTCAGGGCAAAGCCCGCAGCAAGCAATTCGCTCAACTGGAAGGCGTCCCGATCCTAATCCACACACTCCGCAAGTTTGCGCAGACGCAGGAAATCAGCGAAATCTGGGTTGCCATGCGGAAATCCGAGTCGGAACTGTTCCGGGAGGAAGCCCGCAAGTATGACTTCGGTCACAAGGTGCATATCGTCGAAGGGGGTGAACACCGGCAGCAATCCGTCGCCAACGCGCTGAACGCGCTGCGCGCCGCCGACGACGATATTGTGCTTGTACATGATGCGGTGCGTCCCTTCGTCACCTCCGAAACCATTGCGGCGGTCATTGCCGCCGTAAAGAAGCACGGCGCGGCCATCGCTGGCGTGCCGGCGGTGGACACCATCAAGCAGGTAGAGCGCACCGCGGATGGAGCGGTGATCACGACCACCATTCCGCGCGAGATGATCGTGCAGGCGCAAACGCCGCAGGGCTTTCGCTTTGGCGTGCTCAAGAGGGCATTCGACGACGCCACTGCCCAAGGCTTTTTGGGTACCGATGAGGCTTCTTTGCTGGAGCGCCTCGGTCAGCCTGTCCACGTGGTGATGGGTTCCGCCCACAATATCAAGATCACGACCCCGGCTGACCTCGAATTGGCCGAGTTCTTCATCTCTCTGGAAAATCGCCGCAAGGCGAGCATTTCCGGCTAAGTGGCACGCAGGGGCAAATGTTAGGTTCAGTCCGGCAGTGCGGGCGGTAGCGTGGTGAAACTGCTTTATGCGAATCGGTTACGGTTGGGACTCACACGAATTCAAGCCCGGCATTCCACTCCGGATCGGCGGTATTGAACTGCCGCACGACAAGGGACTCGCCGGCCACTCCGATGGCGACGTGCTGCTGCACGCAGTGACCGATGCGCTGCTCGGCGCGGTTGCTGCGGGAGACATTGGCACCTTCTTTCCGCCAAGCGATCCGAAGTGGAAGGGCGCGAACTCGGCTATTTTTGTCGAGGAAGCGATGCGCCATGTGGAGAAAGCCGGCTATGCCGTGACCAATGCCGATACCACGCTGATTCTGGCGGCTCCAAAGATTGGGCCCCACGCCGCCCGCATTCAACAGCGGCTGGCCGAGTTGCTTAAAGTGGACTCCAGCTGCGTCGGGGTGAAGGCGAAAACACCAGAGGGAATGGGGACCGACAATGCCGCTATCGCACACGCCGTAGTCTTGCTGGAAAAGCACCACGACGACCAGCTTGCCCTGATGGAGGCTGCTGACGACCTTCCCCAGGAGGTTGTGGATGAGATGGTCGAGGATGTACTCGAATCCGCCATCCCCGTGGCGCCCAGGAAGAGCAAGTTATAGCGAAGTAGAGGGGCGTCAGCTTCGGCGAGCGTTGACAGGGCTGCCGTGGTGCGCTTTCCGAATGGATGGTTCGATGGTGCGCCATGTTCGCCCGCTTTTGGCTAACGTGGGGCAGTTCAGCCCATCCGTGCCAGCTTCGAGCCGATTGGTAGCGCCAAGTTTGAGATCCGAAGTTGGGTCGTTCCGCCGTTCAGCGCTTTTGCCCGCCCGGATGTTGTGAGCGTTGCCCCTTTTCGATCTTGGCCCAGGTGTCTTTCAGGGCCACGGTTCGGTTGAATACCGGCTTGCCGGGACTCGAATCGGGATCGACGCAGAAGTACCCGAGACGCTCGAACTGATAGCGGCTTCCTGCGGCGGCATTCGCCAGCGACGGTTCCAGTTTGCTGTCGGTCAGCACCTCCAAGGAATGGGGATTGAGATTCGCGGTGAAATCCTGTCCCTCTTCGATTTCGTTCGGATTTTCCTTGGTGAAAAGATTTTCGTAGAGGCGCACTTCAGCGCTGATCGCATGCCCGGCCGAAACCCAGTGGATGGTGGCTTTTACCTTGCGTCCGTCCGGAGCATTTCCGCCCCGGGTTGCCGGATCATAAGTGCAGTGAACTTCGACGACCTCGCCTTTCGCATCCTTCACCACACTGGTGCAGGTGACGAAGTAGCCTCCGCGCAGACGCACCTCGCGTCCCGGTGACAAGCGAAAATACTGCTTCGGCGGCGTCTCCCTGAAGTCGTCCTGCTCAATGTAGAGCGTGCGCGAGAAGGGAACTTTTCGCGTGCCGGCGGCTGGATCTTCGGGATTGTTGACCAGTTCGATCTCCTCGACCTGATTCTCCGGGTAGTTGTCGATGACGACCTTCAGAGGCCGCAACACGGCCATCGCGCGCGGTGCGCGCCGGTTGAGATCTTCGCGCACGAAGTGTTCGAGCATGGCCAGTTCGGTCTTGCCGCTGGTTTTGGAGACCCCAATTGCCGCGCAGAAATTGCGCAGTGCCTCGGGCGTATAGCCGCGCCGCCGAATTCCCGACAACGTCGGCATGCGGGGATCGTCCCAGGCTTTCACGCGGCCTTCCTGCACCAGTTGCCGCAGGCGGCGTTTGCTCAACAGCGTGTAGGTGAGATTCAGGCGGTCGAACTCGGTCTGCTGCGACGGAAAAATGCCCAACTGCTGAATGAACCAGTTGTATAGTGGCCGGTGGTCCTCGAATTCCAGCGTGCACATGGAATGCGTGACGCGCTCAATAGAGTCGGATTGCCCGTGGGCGTAGTCGTACATCGGGTAGATGCACCACTTGTCGCCGGTGCGGTGATGCTCTGCGTGCACGATGCGGTACATCACCGGATCGCGCATGTTCAGGTTCGGCGAAGCCATGTCGATCTTGGCACGCAGAGTTCGAGAGCCATCCGGAAACTCTCCGGCCCGCATACGCTGGAACAGATCCAGGTTTTCCTCGACCGAGCGGTTGCGATAAGGGCTGTCCTTTCCGGGTTCAGTCAAGCTTCCGCGATACTCGCGCATTTCCTCGGCCGACAAATCGTCTACATAGGCCTTGCCGGCGCGAATCAGTTGCAGGGCCCACTCATAGAGCTGATCGAAATAGTCGGAGGCATAGTAGAGTCCGTCCCACTCGAAGCCTAGCCAGCGCACGTCTTCCATGATGGAATCGACGTACTCGGTCTCTTCCTTCTCAGGATTGGTGTCGTCGAAGCGCAGATTGGTCTTGCCGCCAAACTCGTCGGCCAATCCGAAGTCGAGGCAAATCGCCTTGGCGTGCCCGATGTGCAGGTAGCCATTCGGCTCCGGCGGGAAACGCGTCTGGATGGTGGCATCCCCGAACTTCTTCGTCCTGACATCTTCGATGAACATATCGCGGATGAAATTGGTAGGAGTGCTCGCGGGCTCGGCGGGGGCATTCACGCTGGCGTCGGTCTTGGGGTTTGACGTGCTCATGTTTAATTCATTTTACACAGCGGCCCAGAACGGACCACAGTTAGCACCTGGGCTCAGCGAATGAGTGCCTTAGTTCGTCCAGCGCTATCCGATTTTCGCAATCGCCTGCACGATCCGTTCCAGGCTCTTTTCGCGCCCCAGCACCTCCAGCGTTTCGAAGAGTGGCGGCGCCTGCTTGCGCCCGCAGACGGCTACGCGGATAGGCTGGAACATCTGCCCGGTCTTGATCCCCATCTCCTGAGCGGCGGAGCGCAGAGTTGCTTCCAATGTCTCATGACTGAATCCGTCCGGCACGGCGGCCAGCAACTCCCGCGAACGCCGCAGAATCCGCAGCGCCACTGTCGCATCGCCTTTCTGCGGAATCAACTCGGCGCTGTCATAGGGTGGCAGCTGGTCGACCAGGAAGAAGTCCGCCACTGCCAGCACATCGCGCAGCAGCTTGATGCGCTCGCGAATCAGCGGCGTGATCTGCAACATCAGGGAAGGGTTTATGTCGTAGCCCGCCTCGCGCACAACCGGCAGCAGACGCCCACTCAACTCCTCGACCGGCAA
>JBEKQP010000242.1:0-7213 GCA_049519595.1 Candidatus Korobacteraceae bacterium
CGCTTGGGATCTGCTTTGCTTTCAGCACGCGCAGACAGCAGATCCTTCGCTTCGCTCAGGATGACACCCTCGAAGAAGAGCTTCTCGGCAACCTGCCTAAGACGCCGCCGCGGACTGTTCCAACCCAGCTTCACCCGATATTCAAAGCAGCCGAAGGCGGCGATATTCATTCCGCACGACTGCGTAGCATTCGCAAGCCGCCAGCTCAAGTTTCGGACGGCTCTTGATGGTCACAAGTCCGCGTGAGTAATCGATCAGTCCTGCCTGATGCAACGCCCCTGCCGCCAGTGTAACGGTGGTTCGGGGGGAGCCCAGCATCTGGCCTAAGAACTCATGGGTGAGCAGCATCCGGTCGGACTGTATCCGGTCATGACAGGTAAGAATCCATCGCGCCAGACGCTCACTGATCCCGTGCAGCCGGTTGCAAGCGGCATACTGGGCGCTTTGGATCAGGTTTGCCAGCAAGTACCTTTGGAGATGACTACGCAGCTGGCCTTCGCGCTCAAACTCAGCTTTCAGGAGCTCAACATCAATGCGATAGCCGGAACCCTCAACCTGAATAAATGTCTCCCCCGGCATCTTCTCCGCTCCCAGAAGCGCCGGAAGCCCGACGACGCCGTCAATGCCGACAACGCCGACCTCGACGGTAGCTCCGTTGGCAAGCGTCAGAACAACGGAGGCGAGACCTCTTTCCAGGAAATATGCATGCTCGGCGTGGCCGTCCAGCAGTTGGGTTCGTACTTTCAGGGTGACTGGTGACAGATGCGGCGTCAGGCGGTCAATTTCCGCCTTTGGCAGTGCTGCCAATACGCGATTTTTGTAGATTTTTGTGGGCGGATTCATAGCTGCTCCTTAGCCGAAAACGGCATCTGGACGCGCAAATGAACCAGCCCCCAGAGGCAGGCGGAAATGCGTATGTAGATGTTGATTCGAGTTTACGCTCTAATTGCGAAGGCTACGCTTTTTTTTGCATAGCAGCCCGTTTTGCCTCACACCCTTTTCAGATTTCAGAGCAACTGCGCATCTATGTCTGACATCGGACATAAAAGCGATGTGGTGTTCTCAGCGCTGGGAACCGAAGTTGAAGAAGACTTGGGAGGTCCAAGTCATGGCGTTGACCAGGGAACAAGTGTGTGGAGCAAAAATGCCACGAACTACCGGGTTATGCGCAAAAGGGAATTTTGTGGACATTTTTCGACACTCTGCTCGATATCCCCGGAATCCTGCTCCTACTCGCCGAGCTTTGCAGCGATAAAGCACCATCGTCCGACCGCCATTAAATCCCAAGTTCCGCTTCCCGCCCCGAGCCGTATTTTTTCCCGAGTCCCGCTTTATAGTGTAGCGATTACCCACTTATGTCTAGTATCATACTGAGCAACCGCGCGCTTATGTTCGGTATCAGACTAATTAACTAATGAAGGGTCTGGCACGATGTGACGAACAAGTTCAATAATCCCATCCCGAGTTCATCAAGTCTTCGAGTGGAAATCAGAAGCGAAAGGCGCTCTGCTGCGCCAGCGGAGGGCAGGCTTGCGGCATCGCTTGCCCACGAGATTAACAACCCCCTCGATTCACTGCTCAATCTCCTCTATCTCATGAAAGCAGAGGCTGCTCTCAGCGATAAAGGGCGCTATTACTGCAAGCTCGCCGAGGAAGAAGTGCAGCGAGTTTCTCAAATCGCCCATGCCGCGCTGGATGGTTTCAGGGAAACGACAGGCCCGAAGGACGCGAGTGTGCCGAACCTGCTGGGCTCCATTGTCGACCTTTACAGATCACGGTTTGAAACCCGCAGTATCTCGCTCAACACCCGCTACTGTCTTGATGGACATATTCCGGTCTACGCCGGTCTGCTGCGTCAACTGCTCTCGAATCTATTGCTGAATGCTGCCGATGCCACGCCCAAAGGCGGGGCAGTGCATGTCAGGGTATCGAAGGCCCGCGAGTGGTCCGGACAGCAGCGAGGTGGATTGCGGGTGACGTTTGCAGATAATGGCAGCGGCATTGCTGCGGAGAACCTGCACAGAATCTTCGAGCCCTTCTTTACCACGAAGGGCTCCGGCGGTAGCGGTTTGGGGCTTTCCCTGGTCAAAGATGTGGTGCAAAAGCACGGTGGTTCGCTCCGCGTCCGCAGCAGCACGAAGCCGAGCCGAAGCGGCAGCGTGTTTGCGATCTTCCTGCCTGCGGCTTAGCCGGCTGCTGTTCAGCGAACCGTTAAGCGTCCTCCTCGAAATTCGAGCTCAAATTCGCGGCCCTGCGCTGCAGGCGGCATGCGGAAACAAAACCCAGCGCAATGGCGCCCCACCTTCGCCCAGGGAAGCACGGCTGGGGTATAATTCCCGGCGGTTCCGGCCTCAATTTTTAATATCGGTTTAAGCAGCTATCATAGCCAGCAAAGAGGAGTTTATATGGCAACAGTTACGCAAAACGCGACCCGCGTCGAATCCGACAGCATGGGCAAAATCGAGGTTCCAGCCAACGTTTACTGGGGTGCGCAAACCCAGCGTTCACTACTTCATTTCAACATTGGACGCGACACCATGCCGCCGGAGCTGATCTGGGCCTTTGGCATTCTTAAAAAGGCGGCTGCCTTGGTGAACCAGGATTTGGGAAAGCTTCCAGCCGACAAAGCGAAATTGATTGTGCAAGCCGCGGACGAGATTATCGCGGGGAAACTGAACGATCAGTTCCCGCTCCGCATCTGGCAGACCGGCAGCGGCACCCAGACCAACATGAACGTGAACGAGGTCATCTCCAATCGCGCCATCGAAATCGCGGGCGGAACGCTCGGCTCAAAGAATCCGATTCACCCCAACGACCATGTGAACATGTCGCAGTCATCCAACGACACGTTTCCGGCAGCCATGCACATCGCCGCGGCGGCAGCCATGAACAAGCTTGTTCCGGCAGTTAAAGAAGTGCATGATGAAATCGACGCCAAAGCAAAGAAATTTAAAGATGTTGTTAAGATTGGACGCACCCATCTGCAAGACGCTACTCCGCTCACCGTGGGGCAGGAGTTTTCCGGCTGGGCAAGCCTGCTGGAGCGCGACATCGAGCGCATCAAGATGACCACCAAGGGTCTTTACGATCTTGCCATCGGCGGCACTGCGGTGGGCACCGGGCTGAATGCTCATCCGGAATTTGCCGAGCGCGCCGCCAAAAAGATCGCCGAACTCACCGGCCTGCCGTTCAAGTCGCATCCCAACAAGTTCGCATCGCTCTCGGCGCACGACGAAATCATCTTTGCCCAGGGAGCGCTCCAAACGCTGGCGGCCTCGTTCATGAAGATCTCAAACGACATCCGCTGGCTGGCCTCCGGACCGCGCTGCGGACTCGGTGAACTGATCATCCCGGAGAACGAACCCGGCTCGTCGATCATGCCGGGCAAGGTCAACCCTACGCAATGCGAAGCCATGACGATGGTCGCCGTGCAGGTCCACGGGGCCACGGCGGCGGTCGGCTTTGCCGGTTCGCAAGGCAACTTTGAGCTGAACGTCTTCAAGCCGGTTATGATTTACAACTTCCTGCACTCGGTGACGCTGCTGCACGACGCGTGTCACGGCTACGTTGAATACATGATCAAGGGTATCGAACTCGACCGCGAGCGGATTGACTACTACGTCAAAAACTCGCTGATGCTGGTCACCGCCCTGACGCCGAAGATTGGCTACGATAAGGCGGCAAAAATCGCCCACGAAGCGCACGTCAACCACAGCAGCCTCCGCGAAACCGCGGTGAAGCTCGGATACCTCACGGGCGAGGAGTTCGACGCGGTGGTCAAGCCGGAGGCCATGACCCATCCGTAAAGAGTCTGCGAGTCACAAAAAGGAAGCGCGCCCCGAAGGGCGCGCTTTTTTCAGGCCGCGTTGTTGCCGGCACGTCCCGAAGGACGCGCGCTAGAAGGCCCAGCGCAGCAGGGTGGCGCCGCTGGTGAAGCCGGCTCCGACGGCCGCAAGCATCAGCAGATCGCCTTTCTTCAGCTTTTTTTCTTCCAGTGCGGTCAACATGGCCAAGGGGATGGTTCCGGCGGTCGTGTTACCGAACCGGTCGATGTTCACGATCACTTTTTCCCGCGGCATCTTCAGCCGGTCGGCGGTGGCGCAGATGATGCGCAGGTTTGCCTGGTGCGAGATAAAGCAATCGACATCCGCCCCGTGCTTTTCGTTGCGCTCAAGCAGGCGCGTGGTCATCTCCGACATTTTCTTCACCGCATACTTGAAAACCTGCTGCCCATCTTGATGAATATAATGCATTTTTTGATCAACCGTCTCATGGGTTGACGGGTTCAGACTGCCACCTCCGGGCATGTAAAGGAACTGCCCGCCGAAGCCTTCCACCTGATGGACGTAATCGATGATTCCAAGGTCTTCGCCATCCTCCGCAGGCTCCAGCAAGACCGCACCGGCGCCATCGCCAAAGATGATGCAGGTAGCGCGATCGGTAAAGTCTGTCATGGAGGAATTGGTGTCGGCGCCGATTACCAGGACTTTCTTGTGGGCGCCGCTCTCAATCAGCTTCGCTCCCGCAGTCAGCGCAAACAGGAATCCCGAGCATCCGGCAGACACGTCAAAGCCCCACACCTGCGGCAAGTTGAGCTTGTGCTGAACCAGGCACGCGGTTGAGGGATACATCATGTCAGGCGTGACCGTGCCCACAACAATGGCTTCCACCTCTTCCAAGTTGGTGCCGTGGCGCTCCACCAGGTTCTTCACCGCCCCAACCGCCAAGTCGCTAGTGGCAACTCCCTTGTCGACGATGTGCCGCTCGTGGATTCCGGTGCGCTCTAGAATCCACTCATTGGTGGTGTCGATCATTTTCTCAAGATCGAAATTTGTCAGCACTCGCGGAGGGACGTACGTACCCAAGGCGCTAATTTTCGCGCGTTTTAACGTTTTCAACGTGTATCTCCGAGAAACAATGCAATTGTGAACGATTGTGAATGCGATGTAAATGGGAGAGTAGCACGCCGGCGGCGACTCCTCACCCGAACTTTAAACAATTTCAACACTTAGTCCGTTCGGCGCGGGGATCACGGGGTGACGATCCAGGTTCGACGTCCTGCCCCAAAACACACACAAGGTTCGCCGACTCCCTCCGGCAACGCGACTTCGTCTTAGTTAAGGCGACGTACCGGAAGCCTGAGCGAAATAGAAAAAGCCGGACACCGGCTGCCCACTGCACACGCACTAGCCCGTTACCGTTGCTTCCTTCCGGACCTGGCGGGGTTGGCGGGATTGCGTCGCGCGGGACCGATGCCCGACCGGGGTAATTCTATCATCTCCACGGCGGACGATTGCAGCCAGAGCAACTCCAGGTTTATTCGGAGCCGGCTGCTTCCTCAGATACGCTTTTCGCTAAGCTGGCCTTGAGACAGAAGTGCGATAGTAGATAGGAGAGGGAAACCCGCGCTCGGAAGGCCGTCGGCAGGATGTGCTTCCTTTTTTCCGCACAATAGCGAAAAATGTTCTTTTGATGGCGTCTCAGAACTCCAATACGACTGTTCCTGATGGATCGGCATCCCCTGCGGATGACCAGCAGCTATTGCGGTTGAATCCATTCCTCCGGGAAATCGATCAGCTCTGCCAGATCTCGTTGCTGTTGCTGGTAGGCACGGGCTTCTTCGCCTTGGCCGGATCGGGCAAACTTGACCTGTTCAGCATCGTGCTAGTTGTGAGCGCACTTGTGGTTCGCAGCCTCGCGTTGGTGAAGAAATGGGATTGGAGGATCCCTGAGCGCTGGACCTCCTACCTTGGATTGCTCTGCTTTCTTGCATATGGCGTCGACCTGCTGCTGGTTTCACGCGGCTTCGTCGCGGCCACAATTCACCTCGTGCTGTTCGGACTGGTCGTAAAGCTGTTTTCGGTCGAACGCTATCGTGACCTGCTCTACCTTGCCATTCTGGCCTTTATGGAGATTCTCGCGGCAGCCATGCTGACGGTGGAGACTGGTTTTCTCACAGCGTTTGCCATATTTGTGCTGGTCGCGATCGGCAGTTTCATCTGCCTGGAAATCCGCCGCTCGACGGCAGTCAGCGCCCGCACTGGACTTGGCGATATCACCCCCGGACCTCACTTCCGTGCGCTCTACCGCGCACTGGTGGGCATCACAATCGCTCAGGCGGTTGGAATCGCATTACTGGCAAGCCTGATTTTCTTCGTGCTGCCACGCCTCTCGAGTGGATACCTGAGCCAACTGTCACAGCAAAGCGATTTGATGACGGGGTTCGGCGATCGCGTCTCGCTTGGACAAATCGGCCGGATTCAACAGTCCTCGGCGGTCGTGATGCACGTGAAATTCGATGGCCTGCGACCCTCGGAGGTCTGGTTGCGTGGCGCGGCGCTCACGGACTTCGACGGACAAAGCTGGATGGCCAGTCCGCACGCCGCGGACGCCGGCGTCCACGTGTCCCAGACTTTTCAGTTTCCTACGCCGGCAGCGGCCGCGTCTGAGCTGCGCAACTTTGCCGGGGGTCGCAGTGCAAGGCTGGTGCAATATCGCGTCATCCTGGAACCGCTCGGCAGCAACATCCTGTTTGTTGTTCCCACGCCGCGAGCCCTGTTCGGCAACATGCGGCAGGTGTATGAGAACTTCGATCAGTCGGTGGAATCGCTTGACCGCGACCGGCTGCTTTCCAACTACTCCGGCGTCTCAGATATCTCCTCACCCAATCCCGACGACCTCAAAAAAGCGCACGGCGGAATTCCGCCCGACATGCCGGAGCGGTACTTGGAGGTGCCGCGACGCCTCGACCCGCGCGTCGCAGACCTTGCCGTTGAGATCGTGCGCAACCAGCGATCGGTATATGAAAAAGCCGCATCCCTGGAGCGATATCTCACCACGAACTTCGGCTACACTCTCGAATTGCCCAGCGAGCGGCATGCCGACCCGATTGCCCATTTTCTATTCGAGCGCAAACGCGGACATTGCGAATACTTCGCCTCGTCCATGGCCGTCATGCTTCGCACGGTGGGTATTCCCAGCCGTATCGTCACCGGCTTTCGCGGCGGCGAACTCAACAACCTGACCGGCAGCTACATTATTCGTGCCCGCGACGCGCACGCCTGGGTTGAAGCTTACATCCCAAACTGGGGATGGCTCGCCTTCGATCCAACCCCGGCAGGAGATACCCTGCCGACGCGCTGGAGCAAGTTGCAGCTTTACCTGGATGCCGCCAGCGAGTTCTGGCGCGATTGGGTGGTTAATTACGATTTTA
>JBEKQP010000243.1:0-7202 GCA_049519595.1 Candidatus Korobacteraceae bacterium
CCAAAGACGAGTATGACCAGACCCGCCCCACAAAGGGCTATGACCGCATCGAGTATGCGGCTCAATTTCCGGAGCGGTTTGGGTAACGCATCAAGACACTGGCTCATATCCCCGTCCCCTTTCAGCTTGAAACGCTCTCGGGCAGTTCCTTACTTAGCCGGCAGGGCCTTGCGGACGGCTTGGGCATCAGCCAGAATTTGATCGACGTCTGCTCCGTAGACTCCCTTGGCCTTGTCATAGACTGGTTTCACGGTCGCACGGAAAGGTTCGATGTTCGGCCTGTTCACGATTGCTCCCTTGGACTGCATGTCCTTGAGTTGACCAGCCTCCGAGTTCTTGACCGCGTTGCGGCTCCACTGAGCTGCCTCGATAGCGGCCTTCTTGACCGCGGCCTTGTCGGCATCGGAGAACTTGGACCAAGTGGCCTCGGAGATAGTGAGAGGAATCGGGCTGTAGACATGATTGGTCAAGGTAATGTATTTCGCAACCTCATAGAACCGCAACGAATAAATGGTGTCGATGGGGTTTTCCTGTCCATCAACTGTTCCCTGCTGGATGGCCAAATAGACCTCGGTCACGGGCAGAACGACAGGACTGAAACCTATTGACTCCATGATCCAACGGATCATGTCATTCGGGTAAACGCGCATCTTCTTGCCCTTGGCGTCCACTGGTGAATTGAGCGGCATCTTCGTCGAGAAGCACCGGAAGCCGGCCTCGAAGGTGGCCAGGACCCGGAAACCTTTGGGCGGCAGAAGAGAAAATTGCTTTTGCAGCCATTGGGACTCGTCGTAGAACTTCCAGCCCTGCTCGTAGGTGTCCACAAGGAACGGAAGCGCCGTGAGGTTGAGGGTCCGCAAATGGGTGGCGTAGGACCCGGTGGCCGAGACGGTGAAATCTATGCCCCCGAGCTGTAATTGTTCGATCGCCTTGGGGTCGTTCGCCAACTGCCCCGAAGGAAATACCTGAACCTTGTAGCGCCCCTGAGTGTACTTCTCGACTTTTTGAGCAAAAGTTTTAGCCGCTTCATCGCGCAGGCCCCCGGGATTGTCAGTGTGACTGAATTTAAGGACTTTCTGGGCTCCGGCCTGCGGGACGGCAAGGGCCAAAAGGAAGCAAAAAGCGAGTAACTTGGAGAAAAAGAACTGAGTTTTCATGACTTCCCCTTCCATTCTTTAGATTTGTTCCCCAGGGCCACCTCTGCCGTGGCGGTCCGCACCTGTCCTTATTACACTGCTTGGGTAAATGCCTGCAGGACTAAGAAGCAGGACGTTGCACCAGCATCCTGGTGGCCACGGGTGCGCTCTCCCAGTCGGCTGGCGCGCCCTACTTTTGCCACCATGTTCGTTGTCGATTCCATACCCGCGCGGGCAGCATTTTCGAAGCGCGCCAAGGCTTCCGACAAGGATTTTCCATCTCGGCAACCTTCGCTCAACGCGTCGACTGCCGGCTTCAAAGTGTCCAAAAGGGTCTTGTCACCAGGTTTTGCTTGGCCGATGGCGATGACGCCCTCCAAAGCCGACTCGAACATGCCGGTCAGTTCAGCCAAGTTCACCTCGCGCTTTCCTGCGGAAGCCACGGCCAGACGGATGAAAAGCGTACCGTACAGTGCACCCATCGCCCCGCCCACGGAGTTCATGACTTCGAATCCTACGGAGTTCAGCACGGCCCCGACATCGACAGCCGGCGTTGCGGCCAGCTTGACTTTGACGCCGCGGAAACACTCGGCCATATTGACCCCGTGATCGCCGTCGCCGATTGCGCCGTCCAGTTCAGAGAGGTAGTCTTTTTCGCGTTCGATGGTATCGCACAGCCGGGTCAGGGCTTCATGCAGCCGGGCCGCGCTGATTGTCTCGGCCAATTGTCTGCTCCTTGCCTAGAGGCTTCTAAACATGCATGCGCGAGCGGGCGCCTTGATGAGTTGCTCCAGTTCGGCATCGAGCCTGCTTAGTGTTACGGAAAATCCGCCCATTTCCAGTCCAGTGAAAAACTCGCCCACAAGGGAAATCTTTACTTTCAACCCCGCGGCTTCAGCCAGTTGCCTGGCGCGGCGGTATGCAATGTAAAGCTCCATCTGAGGGGTGCCACCCAAGCCATTTATCATGAGCAACACTTCGTCACCAGAGGTAAAAGGAAGATCAGGGATGATTTCCTGCACCATGCGGTCCACCACTCGATCCACCGGCAGCAGGGCCGTCTTCTCTATTCCGGCTTCCCCGTGGTGGCCGACGCCGTATTCCATTTCGCTTTCGGCCAGCGTGAAAGTCGGACTACCTTTAGCCGGAACCGTGCAAGGCGAGAGCGCCACGCCTATCGTGCGCATGTTAGCGTTCATGCGGTCCACCACGGTCTTACAATCCTCGAGAGTGCCGCCCGAAGCAGCCTTAGCGCCCGCCACCTTCCAGCACAGAATCGAGCCTACAACCCCACGCCTGCGGTGTTCCTCTCCCTTGGGAGCACTGGCGACGTCATCGGTGGAAATGCACCGGGCAACCTCGATTCCCTGGGCTTTTGCAAGGTCCGCAGCCATTCCGAAGTTCATGACGTCCCCTGCGTAATTGCCGAGCAGAAAAAGCACACCCCGTCCTGCGTTGGCGCATCTTGCCGCTTCCAGGCAGGCATTAGGCGGAGGGGAGGTGAATACATTGCCAACGGCGACTGCATCGAGCAATCCTTCACCCAGGTATCCGATGAACGCCGGCTTGTGGCCGGATCCTCCCCCGGAAACCAGTCCCACTTTTCCACCGGTTGGCGCACCCACCCGTACGAGGGCGCGCACGCCATCGATCTTGCGAACGATCCCGGAATGGACCTGGACGAAGCCTTCCAACATTTCGTCCACAGCGTCGTAAGGGTCATTGATGAATTTTTTCATGGCATTCTCGCCTGCGAGACCAGCTAACCTCGTCGATTCTTATCGCCTGAATAGTCGTAAATCCTTTGCATTTTCGAGGATGACCGTCCTCCGGGCACATACTCCACGCTGAGCCATTTGGTTACGAGACTCTTGGCCAGTTCGATCCCCATGACCTGTGCTCCGAGGGTCATGATGTTGCAGTTGTTGCTCAGAACCGACCTCTCAGTGGAATACACGTCTGAGCAAAGCGCGGCGTAACTTCCTACGACCTTGTTGGCCGCAATGCACATTCCCAGGCCGGTGCCACAGATGAGAATCCCGCGGTCGTGCTTTCCGCTGGCAACCGCTTCCGCAACACGTATGGCGACATTGGCATAAACCGGGTCGTTGGCCCCGTAATCTTCCACCTCGTGGCCGAGTTCGGCCAGAAGCTTCTTTATTGCTTCCTTCATCTCTGCGGCATTGGGGTCACACCCTACGGCGATGTTCTTTTTCATGATTGACTCTTCCTAGGAGCCGGCGCATCGAGGGCTTTTGTCACAAAACTCCACGAATCGGACAGTACCTGGCGGATACGATTCAACGGCACCGGCTGGGCAGCCCTGACTCCGCGGCTGTCAGGCGCTCGGTGCAGGCGTAGCGGTATCTCAAGAGAAATCGGAATGCCGAGTTCCGCCAGGCTATGCAAAATCAGGCCGTAGCCGATGGATCCCTTCCCGATCTCCGTAAAGACCCAACCGGGCTGCTCACCCCTGCGAACATCCTTCAAGTGATATTGGCTAGTTACCCTTATCGCGGGTTTGTAATCCTCCTGGGGGTCCACTGTCTCGAACTTATGGGAGACCAGATTGCCGAAGTCATAATTGACCCGCACCCGGTCAGACCCAATGCTCTCTATTAGGGACTCTGCTTCACGTCCCGTATCCAGCAAGTTGGGGATGCCGTCTCCCGGGTTTTCCAACCCAATCGTCAACTCCACCTTCTCGGCAAACAGAGCCAGTTTGCGGATATTACGAAGGAACGTAACCCTTTGCGACACCGGGGAGGCATTGCTAATGATGAGCGACGCTCCGATCATGCGGGCAAAGCGCATGCGTTTTTCAAAAACCGCATCGGCCCCGTCATCGCCAAGGTTTATGTGAGAGGAAAAAGCAAAGCATTCTAGTCCGTAGCGAGAAAGCTGGCCGGTGATTTCCCGGGCGTTGCTCTCGTTGAAATAATCTTCGGCAAATGGGTCCGTATAGCCCTGAATGAACGCAACCTCGACGTATTTGGCGCCTAGAGCGGCTATTTCTTCGAATGCCGTTTCAAAGGGATAGCCGTCAAATGCCACCGTGCTGATAGAGAGTATCGGTTTCATCTCTTATTTGTGCACATCCGGCACACCGGGCACGGATGCAAAATAGTTGACTTCTCTTGATCTTCCGGCTTGCTGTTGTTGGACTTTCCCTGCTTTTTCAGCAAAATTACTCCACACGGAAAAATGGTTGGCCATTGCGGCCCTGGCCGCAACTGGTTCGTGTTCGCGAACAGCTTTCAGGATGTCGAGATGAGTGGCGTCGGTTTCAGCCAATCCGCGGGGTACGCGGCTGACCAGCAACCGGCGTTCCTTGTACACACGTCTCAATACGAAGGAGAGGTCTTCGAGCAAAATCATGACAACCGGGTTATGCGTGGCTGCGCCCAAGGCCATGTGGAAGGCTACGTCCAAGTCGGCCCCGTATTCTGCGTCTGCGGTTCCCACCATGCGGTTGAGGAAGTATTCGAGTGCCTTCACGTCTTCTTCGTTGGCATTAACCGCAGCGGCGCAAACCATCTCCATTTCGAGCATTTCACGGGCTTCCTGGAGCTGCTCGATGGTGATGGAGCCCAGTCTCAGAGCTACTTCGTAGTAGTACTTGTGGAAGTTTGAGCGAGGTATGCTCAAGAAAGTACCGCTGCCCTGAGTGCGCGTAACAAATCCGAGCGCTTCTAGTACTGCCATCTTTTCGCGAAGGGAAGAGCGATTGATCCCCAACTTATCGGCCAGTTCCCGTTCAGGAGGCACGCGGGTTTCTCCGCCCGGGTCCGGTTGGGAACCAGCAATGAGGTCAATCAATCGGTCTAGTAATGGGTCCAAAGTCCACCATCAACAACCAATTTCTCAAAATGTCAAAATGGTTCGACCAATATCTGCGATTATCATCTCTGTTGTCAAGGAAAAGTTGAGGAAAGTTCGAGCGCGTCGAGTTCTATCGACTAAAACAATGCACCAATCCGCCTCGCGGAGGACGGCGGTTTGAAAGACTGCTGTGTACTCCAGTTACAGCACATCCGCATAGCAATCGGCAGGTGAGAGGCCAGGATGCATCATCGTGCGCTGGAGGGATTTACGCTGTTGTCGTACTGCGCGGCATCCATCGGAGTAGAGCACCGGCGACGGGTCACGAAACGTCGCCCCTGCGCTCCAGATTTATAGCTGTACCCATGGCGGCTTCGCCTGAAACTTCGCAGTTATGGAATGACCGCTAAATTGTATGGTGCTAAAGGGGTGAAACATCTCGGCAAATAGTCGAGCTGGCATCGCTGATTGTTTCTGCATAATCTGGTGCAAACACACTTCGCAAGCGGCAACTGGTATTGCGCCATTTAGCAGTTGCCGCAAAAAGCGGGCCAGCAAAAGTCAATGGGAGCGTCGCGGCAAACGGTGCGCATAATCGCCGTCGCCAGAGGAAATGCGTTCGCATCAAGCCGGCCCTGCCTGAACATCCGATCGAATACAGGTTCCAGCGCGAAGGCCAACTCGGCGCCCTCAACGGTCTCTTCGGCCATGTAGTTCGACTTTGCCTTGCTGAAAGATACGCCGCCGCCGAGAAGGTATCCCATGCGGCTGTTCCGCCCGGCCTGGCATGTAACATAGAGATCGCCTGCGCCGGCCAATCCCATGACCGAGGCCTCTGTCCCGCCAAGGAATTTCACCATCCGGTTCATCTCGACCAAGGCCTGCGTAAACAATCCTGCCGCCAGATTGTGCATGAGCGCTCCGTTCGTGGTTTCTTCCTGTTTAGCCAGAAGTCCGGCAGGACACCCCACGGCAAGCGCGTAGAAATTTTTGAGTGCGGCACATACCTCCATGCCCAACAGATCAATGCTAGGGTGCACGTGATAGTAGGGCGTGGCGAGCATGGCTGTCACTCTCTTCAGTGTCTTGGCCGCGTGGTACCCGATCACCACGCTGGTATGGCGTCGCGCAGCCAGTTCCCCCGCGATACATGGACCAGCTACGGCTCCGACCGCCGTATCTCTTATGCCGCAAGCATTCAGCCCGTCCCGAACCGTATCAGGGAAAATTTGTAACGTATCGTTGTGCGCGTGTAGTCCCTTGGTCAGCATTAGAACCGACGCAGTGCGCTTCCACGCCGCGCCAAGCCGTTCTATAGCCCACCCGACGCCGGCTGAACTCACGCCAAGCACGATCAGATCATTGGCCGCGTCCAGGGCTTCCCCAAGCTGATCATGGAATAAAGGAACAACCGTTTCCGGAAGCTTTATCTTGAGCTTGGGATGAATGCCGGTTTCCTGGATGCTCTTGATCCAGTCCTGGTCAAGATGAGTACCAACCAGCCGTACGGTATTGCCAGCGTCGGCGGCCGGAAAACAGAAGGCGCTGCCCATCGCTCCTGCCCCTAAGACCAATATCTCTGCCACTTTCAGAAATCCTTTCCCGTTGTGCTGCGGAGATTATCACGCCTCTTCCGCTATTGCTCTCAACCGAAGTGCGGCAAACAGAAACCTTACACCTACCCTGGAAGGAATGGAACTGATTGGCGCGTATGACGTGGTAGTGGCCGGCGCTGGAATCGCCGGGGTAGTGGCCGCACTGCGGTCTGCTCGTGAAGGAGCTTGGACCATGCTGCTGGAAGCGATCGGATTTCTCGGGGGTCTTGTTACAGGCGGCAGACAAAGCCGACCGGCGGGATCTTTCGCGAACTGCTGGATCGCTGTATCGCCTACAAGGGTGCTGACCCTGTTCAGTTATTCTGGAGCGCCTACACAGGGGCATTACGATGCCGAGACGATGGAGCGCGGGTCATGATGGAGGCGGTCGAGAAGGCTGAGTTTAAGTGCTGCTGCATGCTCCGGTACCCGCAAACGATTTGGGGCTCCAGTTTGGGGCTCCAATAACAAAACGATTGAAAAGGTTTTATAGAAATGAAACGATTTCAGAGAAGCAGATCGGCTGAGGTGCCACTGAGAATCGTTGATGTGAAACAACTTAGGCCCCGTCCTCAAATTCGGGAATAGGGGGTCAACACTGGCTTTCAGGCGAGCAGTCCCAACTCCGGGGAGGCGCTTTGCCATCGAA
>JBEKQP010000244.1:0-7152 GCA_049519595.1 Candidatus Korobacteraceae bacterium
CTCGGCTCCGTTTGTCGCCTGGCTTGTGCTGCAGACAGGCTGGCGTATGTCGTTTGTGATTACGGGCGTCATGGGCATTCTCTGGGCGATTCTCTGGTACGCATTCTATCGGGCTCCGGCAGAGTGCGGTTGGCTGCCGGAAGACGAGCGGAACTATCTGCTTGCGCAAACCGGTGCGCCTCCTAAAACCGCCGCTCCACAGACCCCTACCAAGGGCGCGCTTGGCCTGTTGCTCAGCCGCAAAACCATGTGGGGACAGTTCATTACTCAGGGATGCTGCGCCTACACGATGTACCTGTTCCTCGCCTGGCTGCCCTCCTACCTGGTGCGTGAGCGCCATATGGACCTGATGAAGGCAAGCTGGTTCACCGCCATGCCTTACCTGTTGTCCGTGGTGTTCGGCATTCTGATCGGCAAGCTGAGCGACAGCATTCTGACGCCCGAGGCCGTCAAGCAGGGCAAGCGGCGCCAGTTGCTGATCGTCTTTATTCTGCTCTCCAGCGTGGTGTTGCTGACCAATGTGGTCAGCAGCCAGTGGGTGGTGGTGGTGTTGATCGCCGTGGCGCTGACCAGCATTTCCAGCGCGCTCACCCTGAATATAGCGATGTGCAACGACCTGGTGTGGGATCCCAGCATGGCGGCCACCGCACTCGGATTCCAGATCCTGGGCGGAAACAGCTTGGGATTCTTGGCGCCGATTCTGACCGGTTACATCGTCAAGGCAACCGGCAGCTTCAACAGCGCGTTTATTCTGGCAGGCTGCCTGCTCTTCGTCGGCGCGACAACCTCTTTGACGATGACCCGGAGGCCGATTGCTTTCGGCGAAGACGAAAAAGCGCTCGCGCGCTGAGTGCTTTCATGATCGGCGAATCATCGTGGGAGATGCTGCTTCCAAGTTGCATCCCCCACGGATCGCATGAAGAAGCAATAGGCGGTACGGGAGAGGGACGCGTTATCTTGGCAGGCATAACTATCAAGGCGTTGGGACACATTTCCTCTTTGGTGGGAGCGAGTGAGGTTGTTCTTGACTGCGACAGTCAGTTGATGGTGAGCGCAATTCTTGACCGATTGGGAAGCGCCTATCCCGCGTTTTCTAACTATATTCGCGCAGTGAAGGACATTGATGAGAGCTTGCTCATCGTGCGCAACGGCCACATCGAGAACTTGGATTCGGTCATCAATCCTGGCGACGAACTGATTCTCGTCACCCCAGTCTCAGGCGGCTGATCAGCAACGCACAATAATGCTATCCCTGTTATTTATCTATATCCGATGAAAAACCGGGCTGATTATCAGCCCGGCGCGACAGCTCGCGACACACCTACTCGAAAGCCGTTCTAGTCTGTGCACAGGCTTGCCGGGCTACTGCCGGTGCTTCCACAAGTGTTTTTATGCCATTTGTTGCCTACGCCATCGGGTTCGGTGCCGCTACTCTGGTCCTGAAGATCATAGAGTAGGTTTCCCTGAGCTTTGTTGCCACCGTCGATTACATTGGGCTTCCCGTTCAGAGAACCCTGACCGGTGGTCGGACTCGCCAGAAACCCATCCTCGCTGGAATCCGCCTGGTTGTCGGTAAATGTGTTGTTTCCAGCCTGATCTATAAAAAAGGCGAGGTAGCAACTGGTGACCTTGTTTTCCGTGATCGTCGAGCCGTTGGTGCCGCCGTAAACAGCCACGCCTTCATATACCCCGCTAATGTGGTTGCTCTTGACGCTTGCTTTACTGGCGCCTTCCAGGCTGATCCCAAAAGTGTTGCTGCATGTGGCGCAATTCCCGACAATGGTGTTGGAGCCGAAGTCGCTGCTCGTTGAGCCATTGTCCAATATCGCGGTACCGTTGTTGGTGAATGTGTTGGCTTGCACGGTGGCAGTTGTGGTCTGATAAGCCTCGACTCCTACCGTGTTGGAGACGAAAATGTTGTCGCGGATCACACCATCTGTGCCGCCCAATGATCCGTCAATAAACACGCCCCAGGCGCAACCGGTAATCTCCATATTTTGGACATAGTCATCGTAGGCCTCGTGGTAGAACGCTGAACCGCTGGGGTCCGAGCACTGGACTACGACGGCACCACTCTTACCCTCGCCGATGACTTTGACCTTCTTTTCGTGAAACGTGACATTGTCGTAGTAGGTGCCGGGGCAGACGTTGATCGTCGTGTCGGACGCGGCCGTCGCTACTGCGGCGGAAATGGCGCCGGTGGCCGGAAAGCTTTTCGGACACACAGTCACTGTATCCGAGGCATAGGCTGAGGGAGCGAAAGTGACCAGGATCATAACGGCCAGGATGGCCAGTAGACAGCACAGGGAACGGTACATAAGCAACTCCTTCTGGGACAAGGGTTATGGGCTAAACGTTTCGCGTCCGGGGGGGACTAGAGGAATCCCGGAATCCGAGAGTGGATCAAGTTGTGATGGAGCAGACAAGTGGCGGGTGTGCTCGGTCCAGAACAATATCGCGAGCGGGCCGTCTTCTCACCTTTGTAGCCCGCAGCAATTTACAGTCGGTATACGCGTAAGTACCCCGCGGGGGCTGGAAAGCCGCGCTCTTGCGTGGGGGTTTAGTTTCTGCGAATCAGGTCTAATAATCGCGCGCGGTCTTTGGGCGTGACGCATTCTCCGTTCGGCGCTCGCGAAAGAATGCTTGCAACATTTCCATGCAGCGGCCCGCGAGCACTCCCGCAGTCACTTGCATTTGATGATTCAGCGCCGGATGGTTGACGACCGAGAGCACCGATCCGGCTGCGCCCGCCTTCGGGTCGGGTGCGCCGTAGACAAGTCGGCGAATACGCGCGTGCACCAGCGCTCCCGCGCACATGGCACAGGGCTCCAGCGTAGCGTAAAGATCGCAGTCGGCGAGGCGATAGTTTCCTGACTTGGCAGCAGCTTCGCGGAGGGCAATTATCTCGGCGTGTGCCGTCGGATCGCAAACTGCGATCGTCTGGTTCCACCCGCGTCCAACGATGGCGCCGTTGCAGACTATGACGGCGCCGACCGGCACTTCCTCTGCTGCCGCTGAGCGCTGTGCCAATCGTAGCGCTTGCTCCATCCACAGTTCATCGCTGGCCGCGTTCATTCTGCTGAGTGTAGCAGTTCCGCGCTCTCGCAATCACGGACGCGCTTTCTTGAGCGGCTGCGGTGTTGGCCACCTTTCGATTTCCCGTCCACTTCCACTAACCCTGCTCGACATCGCCGATTCTATGAAGTTACGGGGGCTTGGCGGCTACGCGGGCTGCTGTTGCGTCATGCAGTGGACAGCGCCCAGCCCCCAAATCAGATCGCCGCAGTAGATCGGTATGATCGTGTGCCTCGGCATCGCGTCTGCGAGGGTATTGAGCGCGAGCCGGTCGTTCGGCTGATTGAAGGTGGGAACCAGGACGATTCCGTTGAAGATGTAAAAATTGGCGTAGCTGGCCGGGACGCGTTGTCCACAAATCATGACAGGAGAAGGCATAGGCAGCGGAACAACCCGCAGCGGCTGCCCTCGTGTGCCGATTGTTTTGCGAAGCCGCTTGAGATTTTCACGGAGTGGCTCGTGGTTCGGGTCGGCCGGATCCGGTTCAACTGCGGCAACCACGGTGTTGGGAGCGACAAAGCGGGCGATATCGTCCACGTGACCGTGAGTATCGTCTCCGGCGATTCCGCGCTCCAGCCACAGGACCCTCTTTGCTCCCAGGAAGCGGCCCAGTACGCGTTCGATTTCTTCGCGGCTCATTCCGGGGTTGCGTTGCTGCGTCTGGCTGAGCAGGCACTCCTCGGTTGCCAGCAGCAACCCGCGCCCATTAACGTCGATGCTGCCGCCTTCGAGCACCACGTGACACTTGTTTCCACCAGAAACAAATTCTGGTTCGAGCATGGTCAAGCGCAGCAGCCGTGCGATGCGGCCAGGGAGTTGGTCATCCAATTTCCAGTTACGATACTTTGCCCAACCGTTGAAACGCCAGTTTGTAATCGCCAGATTGCCGCTTCCGTCGCGCACGAAAATCGGCCCCGAGTCGCGTGTCCAACTGCGATTGGTCGGCCAGCGATGGAAGCGCAGATTGGCCGGCAGTCTGGTGCCGGGCGCAACCACGTGGACAGATTCAAGAACCGCCCGGACGTCGGCTTCGGCCTGCTCGTCGCTGACGATGATTTCGACGCGGCCCACTCGGGCAAGATGCCGCACGATTTCCGCGTAGACAAATGGGATCGGCGCAAATCTGCCGGGCCAGTCGCTGCGGTTATGCGGCCAAGCCAGCCATGTAGCTGCCATCGGCTCCCATTCGGCCGGCATGCGATAGTGATCTGCGAATTGTTTTTGATTGGTGGACAATTTTAGTCTCGGTGCGAGCTTCTCGTATCAAGCAAGCTTTTTAACACCTGAAATGTCATTCTGTGCGAGGGCAGCGAGCGACATCTATGTATTTGATTTGTGATCCATAGATCCTTCGCTTCGCTCAGCATGACACCCTAAAAACATATGCTGCGAACCTACGGGGCAGCTTCTAATCGATCATTCGTTGCGTAATCGGCCCATAGCTGTCGATGCGCCGGTCGCGAAGAAACGGCCAGTTCCGGCGCACATCTTCCAGCTTCGCGGCATCGATCTCACCAATCAAAATCTCTTCGCTGCCGTGCGACGCCTCGGCCAGCACGCGTCCGAAGGGATCGCACAGGAATGAGCCACCCCAAAACTCCAGACCCGCTCCCGCTGCGCGATTGCCGCGGACGTCGCCATTCTCGTGGCCCACGCGGTTTACCGCGGCAACGTAAAGGCCGTTGGCGATGGCATGCGCCCGCTGGATAGTTCGCCACGCATCGTACTGCGCCTCGCCGAACGCTGCCTTCTCAGCCGGATGCCAGCCGATGGCCGTGGGATAGAACAGCACTTGTGCGCCTTGCATGGCCGTCAAGCGTGCGGCTTCCGGATACCACTGGTCCCAGCAAATCAGCGTGCCGATGCGGCCCACGTCCGCGTCAAACACCTTGAAGCCGAGGTCGCCGGGAGTGAAATAATATTTTTCGAAGTAGAGCGGGTCGTCGGGAATGTGCATCTTGCGATAGATGCCGCGCAAAGCACCATCCGGGCCAATAACGGCAGCCGTGTTGTGATAGAGCCCGGGGGCTCGCCGCTCGAACAGCGAGACCACAGCCGTGACGCGCAATTCTCGGCAAAGATCGCTAAACCGCGCCGTGGTCGGCCCCGGGATCGGTTCGGCGAGATCGAACAGCGCCACATCCTGGCGCTGACAGAAGTATTCCGTCTGGAAGAGCTCAGGCAAGCAGATGACCTGCGCCCCTCGCTTGGCTGCCTCGCGCACCTGCGCAATGGCACGCTCAAGGTTTTCTTCCGGTTCAGGGCCGCACGCCATTTGTATAAGTCCGGCCTGAAACTTATCGTGTGCCACGGCACGGCCTCCGCTGCCAGCAAGCTTTCGCCTCTAGCATAACAAACGAGTCTCTGCCTAGTGGAGACATTCGAAAGGCTACGGCCGGTGTGGCCTTTGCGTTTCACCTTGATCCCATTGCGGATGCCATTTAGGCTTTACTTTCGACATGTGAGTCGTGAATACAAGATTGCTACCGCCGCGAAGTTGATGGCAGCAGCAAACGCAAGAGGTGAGTACGTGAAGCACGGGAATCATGAACACCCGGAAGGCTCAGGCATTGAACGCGAACTGCATGACCCGATCAGCGATCAACTGGTGCCGCTGGAACCGCTTGACCTTGCCAAGGTCCACACGGTCGACGACCTGGTGCGCGCCATGGCGAAAACGGCGTTCACCGGACGCCAGGTCGGAGAAGCGGCCAACGTGCTGGAAGCCATGGCACGCGACAAGGATTGCTTCGTCGTCATGACGTTGGCGGGAGCCATGACGGTTGCCAAGCAGGGCCTGATTATCGCGGAGCTCATCGAGCAGGGAATCGTAAACGCATTGGTTTCAACCGGCGCACTGATGGCTCACGGCTTGGTCGAAGCCGCCGGCAAGTCGCACTTCGCTTACGACGCAAAGCTGAATGATGTCGAGCTCTACGAAGCCGGGTACAACCGCGTCTATGACACACTGGAACCGGAAACCAACCTGAACTTTGTGGAGTCAATCGTCGCGGACATTCTCGACCGCTGGGACGCCGACAAGGTCATGTGCTCTTATACGCTCAACCGCCAGATCGGCCAATACCTGCACGAGAATGTGCCGGGACGCGGCATTCTGAAATCGGCCTACGAAAAGAATGTGCCCGTGTTCGTGCCAGCCTTCACCGATTCCGAACTTGGCCTCGACATTGCCCTGCACAATCGCAAACGAACGAAGCAGAACCGCCCGCTCATTCGTTTCGATCCGTTTCTGGACCTCAACCACTTTGCCGAGACCCTGCTGGCGCAAAAGCGCCTCGGTATCTTCACGATCGGCGGCGGCGTGCCGCGCAACTGGTCGCAGCAATTTGGCCCCTATATCGAACTGCGGCATCGGCGGGGCGGGGAAGACCTGCCCTTGAAGCGCTACCACTACGGCCTGCGCATCTGTCCGGAGCCAGCCTTCTGGGGCGGGCTCTCTGGCTCTGCCTATAGCGAAGCGATTTCCTGGGGAAAGTTTGTGCCTCCCGCCGAGGGCGGCATGTTCGGCGAAGTGTTCCTGGATGCGACAGTCGGGCTGCCTTTGATTGTGGCTGCGGTGCTTGAACGATTGCGAAAAGATCCAAGCACCACGGGCCCGAAGTAGTCGAACGGATTTCAGCGGCGCGCACAGCAAAAAGCCGCCGAGCATTGCCGGCAGCTTTGCGCAGAACTATTGTGACTCCGTGGCTATTCGAAGATCAGGATGGCCGAGGCGATCACGGTGGTCCACAGGCCTTTTTTGTCGCCAACGGCCGACTGAGTGCTGTTTGCCGTACGCACGATCTTGTTTGACATCCGGTAGACTTCCTTCTTTTCGTCCCAGGACTTGTCCGGATCGAACTCCACGTCCAGCGTGGTCGCGAGCATCTCCGCGGCCAATTCCTCGGCGTAGTCACCTGCAACCTGATCGGTTTCTCCAAACGAGTGGTGCTCGCTCAAGTATCCGTAGGTGCTGCGGTCGGCGGGCATCGCCAGCCCTATGCTGGAAGCCACCAACCGGTGCGGTTCACGCGTCGAGTTCTCGGCGACCACGGCGAAGACCACTTCACCGGGACT